>DDUX01000022.1 GCA_002345025.1 Candidatus Accumulibacter iunctus
GCCAGCGGGTGCGCCGGCACCCGCAGACCAATCGTCTCCTGGCCGCCGGTGACGGCGGTCGCTACGCCGCGGGCGCGCCGGAGGATCAGTGTCAGCGGGCCGGGCCAGAAGGCTTCGGTCAGCTCCCAGGCCTGGCGCGGGATGTCGGTTGCCCAGCTGTCGAGGTAGCCGTCGGCCGGCAGATGGACGATCAGCGGGTGGTCGGCGGGGCGGCCCTTGGCAGCGAAGATGCGGCCGACGGCAGCCGGGTTGGCGGCGTCGGCGCCGAGGCCGTAGACCGTCTCGGTCGGGAAGGCGACCAGCTCGCCGGCCTGCAGCAGGGCGACGGCGTGGTCGATGACGGCGGTTTCAGGCAGCATCGCTGATGCCGATCGCTGCCCGCGCCGCCATGGCGATGTCGCGCGCAGTTTCCGCATCGTCGGCGAGAACGGTGAAGTGGCCCATCTTGCGCCCGGGCCGCGCGTGATGCTTGCCGTAGAGATGCAGCTTGAGGCTCGGGCAGGCGTAGAGCAGCGACCAGTCCGGCTCGCGGTAGTGCTGGCCGGCAACGCCGTTTTCGTACCACAGGTCGCCGAGCAGGTTGACCATCGCCGCCGCCGAATGCGCCCGCGCGTCGCCGAGCGGCAGGCCGCAGAGCGCGCGCACCTGCTGCTCGAACTGGTTGGTGATGCACGCGTCGAGCGTGTAGTGACCGCTGTTGTGCGGCCGTGGCGCCATTTCGTTGATCAGCAGTTCACCGCCGACGATAAAGAATTCGACCGCCAGGGTACCGATGTAGCCGAGGCGGTCGGCGATCGCTTCCGCCAGTTCGGCGGCGCGGGCGTGCAGCGCGCTGCCGGCGCGTGCCGGCACCAGCGAAACGTCGAGGATGCCACGGCGATGGCTGTTCTCGGCAGCCGGGAAGCAGCGCGTCAGACCGGCTTCGTCGCGCGCCAGCACCACTGACAGCTCGCTCTCCAGCGACAGCTTCTCTTCCAGCACACAGGTTTCACCGCGGAAGGCCTGGAAAGCGGCGATCGCCTGCTGGCAATCGGCGACCACCGCCTGTCCCTTGCCGTCATAACCGAAGCGGGCGACCTTGAGGATCCCCGGGAAGAGTTCGTCGCCCGCCTGCCGCAGCTGCTGCTCGCTGGCGACGGTGGCGAAGCGCGCGTGCGGCAGGCCGTTGTCGCGCAGGAAGTTCTTCTCCGCGACGCGGTTCTGGCAGACGCCGACCGCTGCCGCCGACGGGCGGACGACGACGAACTTGCCGAGGTAGTCGAGCGTTCCCGCGGGGACGTTCTCGAACTCGGTGCTGACTGCGGGACAGGCCTGCGCCAACTCGTCGAGGGCGGCATAGTCGTCGTAGGCGGCGCACAGGTGGCGATCGGCGAGCAGCGCCGCCGGGCTGTGCGGGTCGGGGTCGAGGACCCAGACGCGGTAACCCATCTCGTGCGCGGCAGCGACGAAGAAGCGGCCGAGCTGGCCGCCACCGAGCATGCCAAGTGTTGCAGGCGGAAGGATCATCGTCGGGGAAGCGGGCCGCCGCAGCGGATCATACCTCCGGCAGCTTCATCGCCAGCACCTTGTCGGCCTGTGCCCGGCGGAAGTCGGCGAGGCGCTGCGCCAGCGCGGTGTCGCCGCTGGCCAGCATGGCGACCGCGAAAAGCGCGGCGTTGGCCGCGCCTGCCTCGCCGATGGCGAAAGTGGCGACCGGCACACCTTTCGGCATCTGCACGATCGAGAGCAGCGAATCCTGTCCCGACAGCGCCTTCGACTGCACCGGAACACCGAGCACGGGAATGGTCGTCTTCGCCGCCAGCATGCCGGGCAGGTGGGCGGCACCGCCGGCGCCGGCGATGATCGCCCGCAGGCCGCGCGCTGCCGCAGCGCCCGCGTACTCGAAGAGCAGATCGGGCGTGCGGTGCGCCGAGACGACGCGCGCCTCGAACGGCACGCCGAACTCCTTGAGCACGACGGCAGCCGCCTGCATCGTCGGCCAGTCGGAATCGGAACCCATGACGACGCCGACCAGTGGCTCGCGGCCGGGGGGCATCAGCCGGCCTCCCGCTCTGCCGCCTCGAGGGTGTTGGCGAGCAGCATGGTGATGGTCATCGGCCCGACGCCGCCGGGTACCGGGGTGATCGCCGAGGCGACCTCGCTGACGCCGGCAAAATCGACGTCACCGCAGAGCTTGCCATCCGGCAGGCGGTTGATGCCGACATCGATCACCACCGCTCCCGGCTTGACCATGTCGGCGGTGACGAAACGGGCCTTGCCGAGCGCGGCGACGAGGATGTCGGCACGGCGGGTGTGGAAGGCGAGGTCGCGGGTCTGCGAGTGACAGACGGTGACCGTTGCGCTGGCCTGCAGCAGCAGCATCGCCATCGGTTTGCCGACGATGTTCGAGCGGCCGAGGACCACCGCTTCCTTGCCGCGGAGGTCGATGCCGGCGTCGGCGAAGAACTTCATGACGCCGTAGGGCGTGCACGGGATGAAGCGCGGATGACCCTGCATCAGCGCACCGACGTTCTCGGCGTGGAAGCCATCGACGTCCTTCGCAGGGGCGATCGCCTTCAGCACGGCGTCGCTGTCGAAGTGCTTCGGCAACGGCAACTGCACCAGGATGCCGTGGATCGCCGGGTCGGCGTTGAGTTCGGCGAGCTTGTCGAAGACCACCTGCGGCTCGACGTCCGGCGGGTAGCTGATCCTCACCGAGTGGAAGCCGGCCTGGGCACAGGCGTTGACCTTGTTGCGCACGTACACCTGCGACGCCGGGTCTTCGCCGACGAGGATCACCGCCAGGCCGGGGCGGGTGCCGCGCGCCGCCAACGCTTCGGCGCGGGTCTTGAAGTCGGCGCGCAGCCTTTGCGCCAGCGCGTTGCCGTCGAGGATTCTTGCGGTCACGTGGATTCTCTTCCGAGGAGGCCGGGGGAATGGGGAGCGAAGCGGGAAGGCTGCGATTCTAACGCAAATCAGGCGGCATCAGGCTCGCCGCGCAGCGCCTCGGCGGCGGCCGCGCGGCCGGCGGCGAAGGCGCGCCGGTTCATTTCGACGATCTCCGGTTTCTTGTGCGCGAAGCGTTGCAGGACGCAACGCTCGAGTACCTCGGCGGGGAAGGGCAGGTGATCGGCGATGGCGCCGAGCATGACGGTGTTGCCGAGCCGGATGTCGCCGAGTTCGAGGGCGATCGCCGAGGCGTCGAAGGACACCACGTGCGTGCCGGCAGCACGCACCTCCGCCACAGGGTCGTCGGGGTAGTCGTAAAGACCGAGCTCGACGATCGGTGGCACGAGGCGACCGGTGTTCATCAGCACCAGGCCGTCGGGCCGCAGCATGTGCCGCCAGCGCATCGCCTCGGCGGCCTCGAAGCCGAGCAGGACGTCGGCCGAGCCCGGGCTGATCTGCGGCGACAGCACCTTCTGGCCGAAGCGCAGGTGCGAGGAGACGACGCCGCCGCGTTGCGCCATGCCGGCGACCTCGGTTTTCTTGGCGTCATGGCCGAGGGCGATCGCCGCCTCGGCGAGGATCTCGGTGGCGGTCATGACGCCCTGGCCACCGGTGCCGACGACGAGAATGTTGGTGGTGTCATACTTGCATCGGGCAGACATCGGATTCGGAACCTCTCAGCAGGGGAGGGCAGGCGGCCGCGGCGGCGGCAAGGCCCGCCGTGGCCGACGACTGCGCCGTCTAGGCGTTCTGGACGGGCACGGTGGTCTTGCGGACGACCTTGATCGGCATCGCCAGGGTGTCGACATGGACGATCGCGTCGGGCGCGCAGGGTTTGAGGCACAGCCCGCAGCCGGTGCAGGCGGCGCTCTCGATGCGCACGAAGGCGAGGTCGACCTCGCGGCCACTGGCCTTCGTCACCCGGTCGCGGCGCGTGACGTGGATCGCCGGACAGCCGACGTCGATGCAGTTGCCGCAGCCGGTGCAGCGCTCGTCGATCACCGTGTAGGGTTTCAGCGCATGGTAGTCCGGGATCAGGACGCAGGGCTGGCTGGTGATGATCACCGACGGTTCGGGGATCTTCGTCTCCTCGCGCAGGGTCTTCAGCAACACCGGCAGTTCATAGGCGTTGACCAGGTGCACGCGTTCGTCGCGCACGCCGAGTGCCTGGACGAGGCGAACGAAATCGACCCGCGGCGCCTCGTTGCCATGGATGTCGCGACCGCTGCCGGGATTGTCCTGGCCGCCGGTCATGCCGACGGCGCGATTGTCGAGCAGCAGGACGGTGACGTTGCCCTGGTTGTAAACGATGTCGAGCAGCCCCTGCATGCCCATGTGCAGGAAGGTCGAGTCGCCGATGACGGCGACGATCTTGCGATCCTTCTCGTTTTCGCCGCGGCCCTTGTCGAGACCGAGTGCCATGCCCATTGACGCGCCCATCGAGATGCAGGCATCGAGGGCGTTCCAGGGTTCTCCGAAGCCGAGCGTGTAGCAGCCGATGTCACCCGAGATGGTGACGTTGCGCAGTTGCGAGAGCGTGTAATAGACGCCAAGGTGCGGGCAGGCGACGCACATCGTCGGCGGCCGCGGAAAGACCTTCAGTGGTGCGGCGGTGGTGTCTGCGGGCACGGGTTCGCCGAGCAGGCGGGCGATCGCCGGCCGCAGCACCTGCGGCGACAGCTCACCGGACAGCGGCAGGATCTGCTTGCCGGTGACGGCGATTCCCTGTGCCTGCAGCTCGGTTTCGATCAGCGGCTCGACTTCCTCGACGACGACGACCCGCTCGCAGCCGGCGGCGAAGCGGCGCAGGCTGTCGAAGGGCAGCGGGAACGAGAGGCCGAGCTTGAATACCGGCGCCTCGGGAAAACTCTCGCGGACGTGCATGTAGGTCGGGCCGGAAGTGATGAAGCCGACCCGCCGGTCGCTGCCGGGCTCGGCGAAGTTCAGTGGCGAGACCTCGGACTCGGCACGCAGCCGGCGCTCACGCTCGAACATCAGCGGCAGCCGGCGGCCGGCGGCACTCGGCACCATCACCCAGCGGCCGACGTCCCTGGTGAAGCCGGCGGCGCTGTGGGCGCTGCGTTCGCCGGTGCGGACAACGCCCTTGACGTGGCAGATGCGGGTCGTCATGCGCAGGATCACCGGCACCTCGAAACGCTCGGAGAGCTCGAAGGCGGCGAGCGTCATGTCGTGTGCTTCCTGCGAGTCGGCCGGTTCGAGCACCGGCACATGCGCGAAGCGGCCCCAGTAACGCGAATCCTGCTCGTTCTGCGACGACGAGAGGCCGACATCGTCGGCGACGGCGATCACCAGGCCGCCGCTGACGCCGGTCAGCGTCATCGTCATCAGCGCGTCGGAGGCGACGTTGAGGCCGACATGCTTCATCGCGCAGAAGCTGCGCGAACCGGCCATCGCGGCTCCGAATGCGACTTCGAGCGAAACCTTTTCATTCACCGACCACTCGGTATACAGGTCGGGATAGGTCGCCAGACACTCGAGGATCTCGGTCGACGGCGTCCCCGGATAGGCCGCCGCGACGCGCGTCCCGGCCTCCCAGACGGCGCGCGCGACCGCCTCGTTGCCCGACATCAGGAGCCTGACCGCGGCGGCCGCTGGCGGCGTCGACGTCACTGCGTGTGCGCTCATTGTTTCTCCTGCGGAAAAAAATCCTGCGACAAAGGCTGGACCTTAGCCGCCGCGGTCGTCAACGGGGTTGACGCAGGTCAACTTCTGCCAGCGCGCGCTGTCAATGTCACTGAGCACCGGCGGCGCAGAGGATGCGGCGCAGCAGGCCGTGTTGCACGATGTAAAAGAACGTTTTACAATCCGGGACAATCTGATTGCTGCGCTGCGGTACCGCGGGGCGCAGCAAGGCATTACATTCCTCCCTGGCGCCGCTTCCGGCGTGCAGGCCGGCATCATTCATTCCACGATTCTGTAGATCAGGAGACATATTCATGGCAGCTCTGCCCGAAAACGCGCTGTCGGCCAGCTCCGGCGATGCCGACCCGCAGGAAACCCAGGAATGGCAAGACGCGCTGAGCGGCGTCATCGATCAGGAAGGGCCCGAACGTGCCCATTTCCTGATCCAGGGACTGATTGGCCAGGCGCGCCAGGAAGGGATCGACATCCCCTACAGCGCGACGACCGAGTACGTGAACACGATTCCGGTCGAGCGGCAGCCGAAGTACCCGGGCAATGCCGACATGGAAATCCGCATCCACAACTACATCCGCTGGAATTCGATGGCGATGGTGGTGCGCGCCAACCGGCACAGCAACGTCGGTGGCCACATCGCCTCGTTCGCTTCGGCGGCGGCGCTCTACGACGTTGGCTTCTCGTGGTTCTGGCACGCCCCGTCGGAAACGCATGGCGGCGACCTGATCTTCTTCCAGGGCCATTCGGTTCCCGGCGTTTACGCGCGGGCGCACCTGCTCGGCCGCCTGACCGACGAACAGATGGACTGCTTCCGGCAGGAAGTCGATGGCAAGGGCATCTCGTCGTATCCGCACCCGTGGCTGATGCCGGGCTTCTGGCAGTTCCCGACGGTGTCGATGGGTCTCGGGCCGATCCAGGCGATCTATCAGGCGCGCTTCATGAAGTATCTCGACAGCCGTGGCTTCATCAAGGCTGCCGATCGCAAGGTCTGGGCCTTCCTCGGCGACGGTGAGACCGACGAGGTCGAATCGCTCGGCGCCATCGGCATGGCGGCGCGCGAGCGGCTCGACAACCTGATCTTCGTCATCAACTGCAACCTGCAGCGGCTCGATGGGCCGGTGCGTGGCAACGGCAAGATCATCCAGGAACTCGAGGGCACTTTCCGCGGTGCCGGCTGGAACGTCATCAAGCTGATCTGGGGAACCAACTGGGACGCGCTCTTCCTGCGCGACAGGAAGGGCATCCTGAAGAAGCGGATGATGGAGATCGTCGACGGCGAGTACCAGACCTTCAAGGCAAAGGACGGCGCCTACGTCCGCGAGCACTTCTTCAACACGCCGGAGCTGAAGGAGCTGGTCGCCGACTGGACCGACGACCAGGTCTGGGCGCTGAACCGCGGCGGCCACGACATCTTCAAGATCTACAGCGCCTACAAGGCCGCCGTCGAGCACCAGGGGCAGCCGACGCTGATCCTCGCCAAGACGATCAAGGGTTACGGCATGGGCCAGGCGGGCGAGGGGATGAACATCTCGCACCAGCAGAAGAAGCTCGACTTCGACGCGATCAAGCGCTTCCGCGATCGCTTCAGCCTGCCGGTCAGCGACGACCAGCTCTACGAGCTGCCGTACCTGAAGTTCGCCGAGGGGTCGGCCGAACTCAGCTACATGCGGCAGCGCCGCATGGATCTCGGCGGTTACCTGCCGAAACGCCGCGGCAGCGCGGCGCCGCTCGAAATTCCCGACCTCGCGGCCTTCGACGCCCTGCTCAAGGCCTCCGGCGAAGGGCGTGAGGTGTCGACGACGATGGCCATCGTGCGCCTGCTCAACATCCTGCTCAAGGACAAGAAGGTCGGCCGGCACGTCGTCCCGATCGTTCCCGACGAGTCGCGCACCTTCGGCATGGAGGGTCTCTTCCGCCAGGTCGGCATCTGGAACCAGGAAGGGCAGAAGTACGTTCCGGAAGACCACGACCAGCTGATGTTCTACAAGGAGTCGAAGGACGGTCAGGTGCTGCAGGAAGGCATCAACGAGGCCGGCGCGATGAGCGACTGGATCGCCGCCGCGACCGCATACTCGGTGCACGGCGTGCAGATGATCCCGTTCTACATCTGCTACTCGATGTTCGGGCTGCAACGGACGATGGACCTCTGCTGGGCGGCGGCCGACCAGCGCGCGCGTGGCTTCCTGATCGGTGGTACCGCCGGCCGCACGACGCTCAACGGCGAAGGCCTGCAGCACGAGGACGGCCATTCGCTGGTGCTCTCGAGCCTGATCCCCAACTGCCTCAGCTACGACCCGACCTTCTCCTTCGAGATCGCCGTCGTCATGCGCGAAGGCCTGCGCCGGATGTACCAGGAGCAGGAGGACATCTTCTACTACATCACGGTGATGAACGAGAACTACGAGCATCCAGAGATGCCCACCGGTGCCGAGGCCGACATCCTCAAGGGTATGTACCTGCTGCGTCGCGGCCAGTCGTCGGACACCCGCCCGGTGACGCCGCGCGTGCAGCTCCTCGGCTCGGGAACGATCTTCCGCGAAGTCATCGCCGCCGCCGAGCTGCTGAAGAACGACTGGGGCGTCGATGCCGACCTCTGGGGTTGCCCGAGCTTCACCGAACTGGCGCGCGACGGCCTCGACGTGCAGCGCTGGAACATGCTCAACCCGCTGGCGAAGCCGCGTGTCTCGCACGTCGAGAGTTGCCTCGGCGATACGCGCGGCCCGATCGTCGCCGCCACCGACTACGTGCGCATGTTCGCCGAGCAGATTCGCCCGTTCATCAACCGTCGCTACGTGACCCTCGGTACCGACGGCTTCGGCCGCTCCGACACGCGCGAGAAGTTGCGCCATTTCTTCGAGGTCGATCGTCGCTGGGTCACCGTGGCGGCTCTGAAGGCGCTGGCCGACGACGGAACGATCGAGCGCGACAAGGTCGCGCATGCCATCGCCCGCTATGGCATCGACGTCAACAAACCCAACCCGACGACGGTTTAAGGGAGCCAGCGATGAGTCAACTGATCGAAGTAAGAGTCCCCGACATCGGCGACTACCATGACGTGCCGGTGATCGACCTCTGCGTCATCGTCGGCGACGTCGTCAAGCTCGATGATGCGCTGGTCACCCTCGAATCCGACAAGGCGACGATGGACGTACCGTCGCCGGCAGCCGGCGTCGTGCGCGAGATTCGCGTGGCGCTCGGCGAGAAGCTCTCCGCGGGGGCGGTCGTCGTGCTGCTCGAGGCGGCGGAAGTCGCCGCCGCTACCGCCGCCGCTGCTCCGCCAGCCACCCCGGTAGCGACTCCGCCGGCCCCGCCGGCAGCCGCTGCTGCCGCTCCTGCCGTTGCCGTTGCCACCGCCGCGGCGCCGGTCGTGGTGCAGGTGCCGGACATCGGCGACTATCACGACGTGCCGGTAATCGAAGTTTGCGTCCACGTCGGCGATACGATCAAGGTCGACGATGCTCTGGTGACCCTCGAGTCCGACAAGGCGACGATGGACGTTCCGTCGCCGGCAGCCGGCGTCGTG
>DDUX01000040.1 GCA_002345025.1 Candidatus Accumulibacter iunctus
GCGATCGTCCTCGTCTCGCCCGGCAGGCTGCCGCCGACCATCAGGACGACGCCGAACTCGCCGAGGGTGTGGGCGAAGCTGAGCGCCAGCGCGGCGGCCATTCCCGGCCAGGCGAGCGGCAGCTCGATGCGCAGGAAGGTCTGCCAGCGCGACAGGCCGGAAACCCACGCCGCCTCGCGCAGCTCGCGCGGAATCGCGGCGAAGCTGCGCTGCATCGGTTGTACCGCGAACGGCAGGTTGACGATCAGCGAGGCGACGAGCAGGCCGTCGAAACTGAAGACCAGCATGCGGCCGGTCAGCGCGTGGTAGGCCTGGCCGAGCGGCGAGGCGCCGCCAAGGCCGAGCAGCAGGTAGTAGCCGAGGACCGTCGGTGGCAGCACCAGTGGCAGCAGGATCGCCGCTTCGAGCGCCGCGCGACCGCGCCAGGCCGACCACGCCAGCAGGCGCGCCAGCCAGACGCTCGGTGGCAGCAGCAGCAGCGCCGTGGCGGTGGCGAGTTGCAGCGACAGCGAGAGCGCCTGCCAGTCCATTGCCGCTCAGTCGGTTGGCAGCGCGAAACCATGGCGCGCGAAGACGGTCCGCGCCGACGGTTGCTGCAGGTACTCGTAGAAGCGCTGCGCCTCGGCGCCGGCGCGCTGCGTCAGTGCCATCCGCTGCCGCAGCGGCGGATGCCAGTCGGCCGGGATGAGCGCCGCGACGCTGCGCGTGGCGAGTTCCGGCGACCGCGCCAGCGACCAGGCGACGAGGCCGCCCTGTGCCGAGCCGCTGAGCGCGAACTGCGCCGCCTGCGCGACGTTCTCGCCGAACACCAGCCTGCCCTGCAACGGCTGCCAGAGCCCCGCCCGTTCAAGGGCGGCACGGGCGGCGCGGCCGTAGGGCGCATGCTCCGGGTTGGCGATCGCCAGCCGCTGCAGCTTGCCGGCGGCGAGCGCGCTGGCGAGACCATGCAGCTCGCCATCGACCGCTACCGGCGATCCGCGCGGCAGCAGCAGCGCCAGGCGGCCGATCGCGTACAGCCTGCCCTCGTCGCGCAGCAGCCCCTGCCGGGCGAGCGCGAAGATGTACTCCTCGTCGGCCGAGAGGAAGAGTTCGTAGGGTGCACCCTGCGGAATCTGCCGCGCGAAGTGGCCCGACGAACCGAAGGCCAGGACGATGCGGCCGCCGCGCTCGCGCTCAAAGTTGGCGGCAATCTCGCTCAGCGCGAACTTGAGGTCGGCGGCGGCGGCGACACTGGCCGCTGTCGCCCTGCCGGACAGCAGCAGCAGGCAGAGCAGCAGGGGGCGCAGCCAGTCGCCGGTCATCGGTCTCACGCCACCCGGTTCCGCGGCTCGCCGCGGGCAAAAGCCTCGAGGTTGGCGGTGAGCTGGTCGGCGAGCGCCTGCATCGCCGGCTGGCTGGCCCAGGCGACGTGCGGCGTCAGCAGGAAGTTCGGCATCGCCAGCAGTTCGGCGGTCAGCAGGGCGTTGCCGGCTGCCGGCGGCTCGGCGCTGAGTACATCGAAGCCGGCACCGGCGATGCGGCCCTGCCGCAGCGCCGCGAGCAACGCCGCCTCATCGACCAGTCCGCCGCGAGCGGTGTTGATCAGCAGCGCCGAACGCTGCATCGCCTGCAACTCGTCGGCGCCGATCAGGTGGCGCGTCGCGGCGGTCAGCGGGCAGTGCAACGAGATCGCGTCCGCCTCGCGCAGGGCCTGCGCGAACGGCGTGTAGCCGGCGCGCAGCGTCGCTGCTCCCTTGCGCTCGCTGCGCAGCACGCGCATGCCGAAGGCTTCGGCCAGGCGCGCGACGCCGTTGCCGAGACGGCCGCTGCCGACGATCGCCAGGGTCGCGCCGTGCAGGTCGCGAATCGGATAATCGAAGAAGCAGAATTGCTCGGCGCGCTGCCACCTGCCGGCAGCGACCGCCTCGCGGTAGGCGACGAGGTTGCGCGACAGCGCCAGCAGCAGCATGAAGACATGCTCGGGAACCGTATGCACGGCATAGCCGCGGATGTTGGTGACGACGATGCCGCGTGCCCGGCAGGCGTCGAGGTCCACGTTGTTGGTGCCCGTCGCGGCGACCGCGATCATCTGCAGTGCCGGCAGCGCAGCGATCAGTTCGGCGTCGAACTGCAGTTTGTTGACGATGGCGATGGTCGCCCCGGTCAGTCTTTCGCCGACCTCCGCCTGCCGCGTGCAGGGATGCTCCCGCCAGTGATGCGGGAAATCGGGCCGGCGGACATCGGCGACGATCGACTCCCGCTCGAGGTAGACAATGCGGTGCATGGCTCAGCCCGCGAGCTGCCGGCCATAACGACCGGCGATCTCGGCAACGCGGCTGGCCAGCGCCGGGTCGCCGGCAAACAGCAGCAGGTTCAGCCCGTCGGCGGCGCAAAGACCCTCGATCGCTTCCAGATCGCCGTGCAGCACGTTGAAGGTGCCCGCCGGGAAACCGCTGCGGGCCGTCAGTTCGGCCAACGCGACGGCCGCCGAAGGTGCCTTCGGGCTCGGTTTGGCGACCACCGTCGAGCCCGCCAGCAGGGCCGGAACGGCGTGCTGCAGCAGGCCGGCAAGCGGCGCCCGATCGTCGCAGACGATGGCGACGACGCCGGCGGGGCCTCCTGCCCCGGCTGCTTCCGTGGCGCCGCGCAACAGCCGCAGTGCCTGCTCCACCTCGGCTGCGGCTGCCGCGTCATCCTGGCCGGTCTCTTCGGCGATCAGGCCGGCGAAGTGGCTGCCGTAGCCGGCCAGCGAATCGGCGAGTGTCGCCAGCAGGCCTGCACGCTCGCCGGCGGTCAGTGACGTCCAGGCCGGCAGCCCGGCGGCGGCGGCGTCGATGGCGGTCGCTGCCTGACTGGCGCCGCACAGCGGCGTCCGTCGCCGGACACGGCCGCTGCGCGGGTCGCGGACATCGAAGAAGGCGGGTGCCATGGTCAGAAAGGCATGGCCGTTGATCCACAATGGAACGGCCAGGATGTCGTTGCTATCGGTCATCAGATTCCTCGCAAAGGGATCAAGGGGAAATTTCGGCTCAGAGTCCGGCGAGTGCCGCCACCCAGGCCTCGGCGGCGGGTCGCAGCAGCTCGAGGATCGGCATCGGGTACAGTCCGACGCCGAGGACCAGCGTCGCCGGCACGAGCAGCAGCGCCGTCTCGCGCGGCAGCAGATCCGCGGCGGCCGCCACCTCCGGGTTGGCTGGCGGTCCGAAGAAAGCCTGCCGGAACGGCGACAGGAAAGCCGCGGCGGCGAGGACCATGCCGAACAGCGCGGCGAGGCCGGCGCCGGTATGGTCATGCAGCGCGGCGACGATGATCAGCAACTCGCCCGGGAAGCCGCTGGTCCCCGGCAGGCCGATGCCGGCGAGCCCGAAGAGCAGGAAGAAGGCGCTGAGCCGTGGCATGCTGCGCAGCACGCCGCCAAGCTGGGCGATGTCGGTCGACCCGGTACGCCGCCGCAGGAACGACAGGACCAGGAAAGCGCCGCCGCCGGCGAGGCTGAAGTTCAGCAGTTGCAGCACGACGCCCTGCAGGCCGTAGACCGAGAACGAAGACAGGCCGAGCAGCACCAGCCCGACGTGCGCCAGACTCGAGTAGGCCAGCATGCCGCGCAGATTGCTGTGCACCAGCGCGGCGACGCCGCCGTAAAGGATCGCGACGGTGCCGAATCCGGCCAGCAGCCAGTGCAGATCGCGCGCGGCGAGCGGTGCCAGCGGAATCGCCAGCCGGATCAGTCCATAGGCACCGAGTTTCAGCCCGGCCAACAGCGCGGTGACGGCTATCGGGGCGCTGATCGCCATCGGTGGCAGCCAGGTGTGCAGCGGCACCAGCGGCACCTTGGCGCCAAGACCGAGCAGCAGGAGCAGGAAGACGAGGTATTGCGTCGCTTCCGGTAGCGGCGTGGCGAGCAGGGTTGGCAGGGCGAAGACTGGCGCCGCGCCGTCGGCGTGCGCGAAGGCGAGCGCGAGGAAGCCGAAGAGCAGCGGCACGCCGCCCGCCAGCATGACGAGGAAGTAGCGGACGGCGGCGCTCTGGCGGCTCGCCCCGAGGCCCCACAGGCTGACCAGAAGGTAGAGTGGTGGCAGGGTGAATTCCCAGCAGAAGAAGAACAGGATCGTGTCGAGGGCACAGAAGACGCCGAGCGTTGCCGCTTCGAGCAACAGCAGCATGGCGAAGTACAGTCCCGGCGACAGTGGCGCCGCCGCCGCCGTCACCCGCCAGCCGGCGACGACGGCGCCGACGAAGAGCAGCGCCGTCGCCGGCAGGAAGAGCAGTGAAAGCCCGTCGACGCCGACCAGATAACGGATACCGAGGTCGGCGATCCAGTCGGCCGACTCGAGCATCTGGAAGTGCGGGTCGGTGCGATCGAAGGCGCAGACGATCAGCAGCGAGCACAGCAGCGTCAGCAGGCCGCTGCCGAGGGCGATGTGCTGCGCCAGCGGCGCCCGCCGCAGCAGCGCGCAGGCCAGCGCGCCGAGCAGCGGCAGCGCCAGCAGCGTGCTCAACAGGGGCCAGTGGGCGATCTCAGTCATGCCGCACGAAGTAGTCAGCCAGCGCCGCCGTCGCACTGTCGGTCAGCCGGAGCCATGGTTCCGGATAGAAGCCGGCGGCGAGTAGTACCAGCAGCGCTGCGCCAGCGACGAAATACTCCATGCGGCTGGTGCGGGCGATGCGCGCCGCCGGCAGGTCGCGCGGCCGTGGCGCCAGGAAGGCGCGCTGGAACGCCCAGAGCAGGAAGCCGGCAGCGGCGACGTTGCCGAGTGCGGTGGCGATCGTCGGCAGGGCGCCGAAAGTCTCGATCGACGCTTCGAGCACCAGGTGTACGGCATCGAAACCGGGTGTTCCCGGCATGCCGAGGATCGCCAGGCCGCCGACCAGGAAGGCGATCGTGATGAAGGGGATGCGGTCGAAGAGGCCTCCGAGCCGCGCCAGCTCGGTGGTGCCGGTGCGCCGATAGACGTAGCCGATCATCAGCAGCATCAGCGTCACGGCCAGGCCGAAGTTGACCGCCAGCAGCAGTGCGCCCTGCAAACCCGCCGGGTGGAGCGTGAACAGGCCGATGATGATCAGGCTGGTGTGGCTGACGACGGCAAAGGCCATCAGCCGCCGCAGATTGACCTGGCGAAAGGCGAGGATGGCGGCGAAGAAGACGCCGACCATGGCGAAGGCGACGACGTACGGCTGCCAGATCATCACCGCTTCGGCCGTCAGCGGCAGCAGAAAGCGGGCCATGCCGTAGATGCCGACCTTGACGCCGAGCAGCAGCACCGGGCCGACGGCGATCAGGCCGTAGCCCGCCGAGTTGGGCAGCCAGCCGTGCAGCGGGAACAGCGGCGTACGGA
Organism: Candidatus Accumulibacter iunctus; assembly: GCA_002345025.1. Lineage (GTDB taxonomy): Bacteria > Pseudomonadota > Gammaproteobacteria > Burkholderiales > Rhodocyclaceae > Accumulibacter > Accumulibacter iunctus. Next base: position 5,316 of record DDUX01000040.1, read on the forward strand.
TGGCGAGGCCGTAGAACAGCAGGTAGAAGGCGACCGACTGGTATTTGCCGATCTGCGGCGTCTGCAGCAGATCGAAGAGGTCGAAACTCCAGCGGCCCCCCGGCACATCGACGTGGCTCCAGACGAGAACGACGGCACCGGCGACGAACAGGCCCCAGCCGAAGAACTGATACTGCAGGAAGCGCGACAGCGCGAGGTTCTCGGCGCTGGACGACGCCCAGCGCCACAGCAGGTAGCCGACCAGCGCCAGTTGCACCGCCGAGGCGGCGGCAAACCACAGCAGGTTCATCGTCGTCAGCATCGTCATCTGCACGCTCTCGATGATCAGCAGCACGCTGAGCAACTGCACCGGCGAGATCTGCTGCCGCGCCATGCCGTAGAAGGAGAGCAGAACGCCGAGCAGGGCCGTGAGCAGGATGAAGAGGACGCTGATGCCGTCGACGGCGGCATGATACGCCAGCAGGTCGAAGCGCTCGGCGAACTGCAGCGCGCTGCCCGAGACATCGATGCGCGCGTGCAGGTCGATGGCGATGACCAGTTCGGCGATCGCGAACAGGCGACCGAGGATCAGCGCCAGGTCATCCTCGCGCATCACCAGCAGCAGCAGGCCGCCGGCCAGTGGCAGCCACTGCAGCGTCGCCAGCAGCGGGTAGCCGGCCTGCGTCATCCAGAGGATCTCGCTCACAGGATCACCGCGAAGGTCGCCATGACCATCAGCATCAGGTAACGCGGCTGCTCGAGGAGCGATTCGACGGCGTCGGCGTAATGCCCGAGCCGCTGCAGATGGCCGCCGAGGGTGCCGCCATCGCCAAGCAGCAAACGGTTCTCGAGGGTCTGCAGGCGACTGGCGAAAGCGAACAGCGCCCGGCCGGCGACGCCGTGGCCACGGATCAACTCGTCGGCGGCCGCGGTCGTCGAACGTTCCTCGTCACGTGGTGCGCCGAGCAGTGGATCGATGAAGCGCTCGTCGAGTGCGCGGACATCGCGGCCGAGCGCGAGGGTCGGGCGAGTCAGTAGGCTGTTGGCCAGCGGTTCGATCCAGAAGCGCTGCAGCACCGCCGTGTAGCACCAGTGCCGGGTCGCCAGCCAGCGGGGCAGCGGTCGCGCCGGCCGCCGCACGAGATGCATGTAGGCCGGCGCGAGCAGGAACTGGTAGGCGCGCCAGCTGGCATGCAGGCCGGCGTGGCAGGCAGCCAGCCAGAACAGTCCGAGACCGCAGCAGAGGACCATCAGGCCGACCTGGCTTACGGTCGCAAACACCAGAGCCGACTTGACGTCGCTCTGCACCAGTCCGCAGAGGCTGCCGTAAGCGGCGGTCAGCAGTCCGATGACCGCCAGCAGCGCCATCAGGTCGGGCACCTGCAGCAGCAGGCCCTGCAGGCGGCAGAGCAGATAGACTCCGGCATGCACCAGCAGCGAGCCGTAGAAGAGCGCCGACGATGGCGTCGGTCCCTCGAGTGCGCGGCCGATCCAGGGCGTGAACGGCAACTGTGCCGACTTGACCAGCGCCGCGACGACGAAGCCGGCCGCCAGCAGACGCACGGTGACCTTGCTCATGCTGCCGTCACCGGCCAGCCACGCCCACTCCAGCGTGCCCGCCGACCACACCGCGAGACCGATGCCGAGCATCAACCCGGCATCGCCGACGCGGTTGGTGATGAAGGCGAAGAGCGCGTTGCGCGTCGCCAGCGGGCGTTCCCAGGCGTAGCCGATGAGCAGCCAGGAACTGAAGCCGGCCAGTTCCCAGCCGACGAAAGTGAGGACCGCATTGCCGGCAAGGACGATCAGCAGCATGCCGGCAAGGAACAGGCAGAGGCCGAGGAAGAAGCGCTGGAAGCCGCTTTCGCGGTGCAGGTAGGTGGCCGAGAAGCGGATGGCGATCCAGCTGATCAGCGTCACCAGAGTCGCCGCCGGCAGGCTGTAGGCATCGAGGACGAAAGACAGGTGAACGGGCACCGAACCGATGTGCAGCCAGTCGCCGAAGGCGAGATGCCCGGGCAGCAGGCCGGCGAGGGCCGCCAGGTCGAGCAGCGCGAGCAGCAGCAGAGCCGCCAGCGCGGCACCGCTGGCGATGCCCGCAGTCAGCGGCTCGCCGGCATCGTCGCCGCCGCGCCGCAGCAGCAGGCACACGGCGATCAGCAGCGCCGCCAGCAGCGGCAGCAACGGCACCAGCCAGACGACGCGGGTGACGGTCGCGAGGAGGGCGTCGATGGCGGCGCTCATGGCTGTCGCAACGGGCGCCGCAGCAGCGCCGGTGGCAACGGCTCGCGGTGGCCGCCGAACCAGTCGGCCGAACGTTCACGCTCGGGCAGCGCCGGGCTGCCAGCGTCAGCGACGGTCCAGGGTTGCCAGCCGGTCGCCGGATCGAAGAGGTCGATGGCGCCGCTCTGCGGATCGAGTGCGGCGAGCAGCACCCAGCCGTTGCCGATCAGTTCCTGCAGCGGTGGCTGCCGCTGGTAGATCGCAGAGACGATCTCGCGTGTCTGCTCGACGATCACCAGCAGGCGCATCGCTTCATGGATCTCGACCATCTGCAGCGGCAGGCCGGTGCGCAGATCGGAGCTGCTGCCCTGCATGACGCCGAAGAGCCCGGTGAGATTGTGCATCACCTTGCTGCCACAGCCGTAGCCCTCGTTGTTGACCGTCGAAAAGTAGTATTCGAGGCTGATGCCGGCGCCGACCGGACCGGCGGCGAGCAGCGTTGCCTCGAGGATGCGGCCATCGCTGTCGGGCAGCGGGTCGTAGGAGATGAGGAAGACGCGGCGGTCGAAGAAAGCCCCACGGCTCATGCTGCGGCGGCCGATGAAGGCCGTCGCGACGGTTGCGTGACCAAGCTCCGGGCGTGCCTGCGCCAGATCCTGGCGGCGGTTCGCCAGGTGCTGGCGCGCCTGCTGCGGTGTCGGGCTGTCGGGGGCCGAAGCGAAGCGGCGGCAGCGCTCGAGCGCGTGCAGCCGGGCGGCTTCCTCGCAGTCCCGGCGCAGCCGGGCGAAAGCGGCCTGATGCGTGGGCACGAGCGGCTCGTCGTCGTACCACAGGAAGCTCTCGTCGCAGGTGTTGTGTTCGACGGCAATGAAGCGGCAGCTCTCGGTGACGACGATCCCCTGATCTGCCAGCCGGCGCCGCACCTGCGGCCGGTTGGCAAGGGCTGCGAGAACGCGCGCATTCGGGCCGCCGTGACGGCCGGAGCAGGCGCCGCAGTCGTAGGCCGCGAGGTGCGGATTGTTGCGGCTGTCCGAACCGTGGCCGACGATCACCACCAGTGGCGCAAAGCCCTCGGTGAGGCCGATGCTGCGCAGGAAGCCGGCGACGCGTGCCACCTGCTCATCCTCGCTGAAACCCTGGCGCGGATTGTCGGCGGTGGCGTTGCGACTGGCCTCGTCGCCGTCGGCAGTCAGTTGCAGCGTTCCCGGCAACGGCTTGTCGAAGCGCTGCCGGCAGCGCTGCAGCAGTTCGCCGAGGCGGCCGGGGGCGAGCGTTCTGGCGAGCAGTGCGAGCAGCGCTGGCGGCGCCGCGAAGGCCGTCAGCAGCGCCGCCAGCAGGCTGCCACGGCGGCTCGTCTGGTGCAGCCGTTCCTGCCAGCCAAGGCGCAGCCGCCGTCGCCGCACATGCCGCCGGTAGGCAATCTGGGCGCTGGCGGGAACCATCTCGCGCACGGCGTTGGTCGGCCGCACGACGATCGGGCAGAGCGCTGTCGGCTCGTCGTCGTCGAGTCCCTGCCAGAGGATCGGCATGCCGAAGAAGCCGGCGGCGCCGAAGGTCTCGTACGCCGGATTGACCTCTTCGAGGTGGCGGCGGGTACCTTCCTCGCGATCGTCCATGCAGAAGACGAACTGCGCCGCGGCACCCGCCAGTCGCGCTGGCGAGCGGCCGTGGTTCGCTGCCAGGGCAGCAAGGATTTGCTGCCGGTAGTGGTGTTCATAGGCCAGCAGCCAGACCTGACCACGTTGTCCGTCGCTCAGTGAAGCGGCGCATTCGAGCAGCGCCTGCACGTCACCCGCTGCCAGTTCACGCAACTCGCGCCCGCTGAGACCGAGGTGTTGCGCGAGGACGAACAGCGGCCAGGCAGCAACGGCGAGCGCATCGCCCCCTGCGGCGCCGGTCGCCGATGTCGGCACGGTGGCGGCCAGCGGCGCCCGGCTCCTGCCGCTGGCTGCAGCCGTCGCCCGCAACAGCGGCTGCAGCGTTGCCAGCAGTTCCTCGGGCAGGCAGCGGCTGCCGCAGTCGTGCCGCAGGCGCAGCTCTTCCGGGTGGGCGACGAAGTGCCGGGCGAGCGCATCGAGCTGCAGGGGCAGTCCCCAGACGCGCTGCACCAGTGGCGCGCAATGGAGGCGATCGAGGATCAGCCGCACGGCGAGGAAGTCGCACAGGCTGACCGGCGCCTCGGCCGCGCGCGGGCGGCTTTCGCGCCAGTGGAACATGCCGGCCCAGCCCGGCAGTTCCATCGCCAGCTGCTGCAGGTAGCCGCACCAGCGCCGTTCATCGACGCCGAGCTGCGTCAGTTCGTCGACGATCGCCTGCAGCGGGTCGTCCGCAAGCTGCAGGATCTGCTGCCGGGCGCCGGCAAACTCGTCGAGTTCCCAGGCCCAGTCGCTGCCGGAACTCGCCCGCCAGGCGGCGTAGAAGCCTCTTCCGCGCAGCGGGTTCCGCCAAGCGGCAAGGCCCTGATCGAGATGCGCGGCGAGATGGCGGATCAGCGTCGGCTGCAGCATCTCGGTCGCGTTCTCGCCGGTCAGATGCGCCAGCAGGTTGCCGAGTGTCCAGCCGGCACCGAGCCGGTCGTGCAGCTCGTGCCAGAGGACGGCGGCCGGCTTCGCGGTTGCCGTTGCCGTCGCCAACGCGTGGGTGCTGCTGGCGCAGGCGGCGGCCCAGAGGTCAGCAACGATGGCGCGTTCGTCGACGCCGTCGGCAGCGGCGAGCAGGCGCTGCCTCGGTTGCGGCGCGAGGTCCGCCTGCAGTCGTTCGCCAGCCGCTTGCTCGTCGAACTGCCAGCGCAGGGTGGCAGGCGCGATCGTCGCCAGCGGATGGCGCAGTACCACCTGCAGCACCTCGCCACGGCGCCATTCACGTCCGCTGGCGACGAAGAGGGTCTCGTCGGCGCGCGCTGCCGCCAGTTGTCGCAGCGCCGCAGCGAGATCGTCGGCATCGATCCGCCCCCGCCGGAACAGCTCGCGGCAGCGCTCCTCGGGCAGCCACGGGCGGGCACCGGTGAGGCGCTCCGCTGCCTCGAGCGCGTCGACGAATGGCAGATGCTGGAAGGCATGCAGCGTGTTGTGATGAACGAAATCGCGCAACGGAGCCTGCGCTGGCAAGCGGTGGGCAATGTGCTGCAGACACGCCAGCACCCGTTGTCCCGGGTCGACCGACGCAGCCTCGAGGATGGCGTCGTGACTCTCCTCGGTCATCGTCATTCAGACGCCAAAGTTGCTGGCCAGCCGGGCCAGTGAGGAGGCCATCAGCCGCAGCAGCGGTTGCGGATGGAAGCCGATGGCGAGCACGCCGGCAGTCAATAGCCAGGCGGCCGCACACTCGACGCGACCGAGATCGGCGAACCAGGCAACGCCTGCAGGCGCCGCGACCCACGGCCGCTCGGGGCCGGTCGACAGGCAGCGGATCGCGCGCAGCGCGTAGGCGGCAGCGACCAGTACCGCTGCCGAGAGCAGCAGTAGCCAGGCGCCCCAGCGACCGTAGGCGCCAACCAGAACCTGCAGTTCGGCAACGAAGCCGGCGCTGCCCGGCAGGCCGACCGCAGCCAGCAGGGCGAAGACGATGAACGCTGCGAAGCGGGGTGCGATCCGGTTCAGTGAGCCGTAGGCAGCCAGGTCGCGGCTGTGCGTCCGCTCGTAGAGCAGACCGATGAGCAGGAAGAGCAGGCCGGCGGTCAGACCATGCGCGACCATCTGCGTCAGCGCGCCACTGAGTCCGGCCGGGTTGAGGGCAGCGATTCCGAGCAGCACGACGCCCATGTGCGAGATCGACGAATAGGCGATCATCGCTTTCAGATCGGTCTGCCGCCAAGCGAGGACGGCACCGTGGACCAGGCTGAGCAGCGCCAGGAACGCCAGCCAGTCCTGCAGGGCGAGCGCCGCCGCCGGCAGCGTGCCGACCGCGCGGATCAGCCCGTAGGCACCCATCTTCAGCAGGATTCCCGAGAGCAGGATGGAAACCGGACTCGGTGCTTCGACGTGCGCCAGCGGCAGCCAGCCGTGAACCGGAACGATCGGCATCTTGACGCCGAAACCGAGCAACAGGCCGAGGAACACCAGTACCTGCGTGTGCACCGGCAGTTGCGCGCCGCCCGCCGCCATGTCGGCCATCGCGAAGCTGTGCCCGGGCGCGACGTCGTAGAGCAGCAGCAGGGCGATCAGCATGAATACCGATCCCCCCAGCGTGTAGAGGACGAAGTTGAGCGCCGCGCGATGGCGGTTGGCGCCACCGAGACGGTCGATGAGGAAGAAGAGGGGGATCAGCGTCAGTTCCCAGCAGACGTAGAACAGCGACCAGTCGCGCGCGCTGAAGACGATCAGCAGCGCGCTTTCGAGAACCAGCAGCAGCGAAAAATAGAGCTTGGCGCCGTTGCGGATGCTGGTCGAGGTGAAGATCGCGACGAAACAGAGCAGCGTTGCCAGCAGGATCATCGGCAGCGAGATGCCGTCGACGCCGAGTGCCAGATGCGAACCGACGCGCGGATTCCACGGCCGTGTCTCGAAGAACTGGATGTCGGCGGTGGTCGCGTCGAAGCTCGCCAGCAGCAGGATGGCGCAAAGCATCGTCGCCGCCGCGACGGCGCTTGCCAGATGCCGCATCAGGTCGACGCTGCGATTGGGCAGCAGGGCAACCAGGGCGGCACCGAGCAGCGGCAGCAGCAACAGGGCTTTCAGCATGGCCGGGTCGCGGTTAGGTGCCGCGCCGCCGCCCCGCCGGATATTCTTCTCCGCATGGGTGGATTATGCCAGCATTGCCGACCGCTGCCGCCAGCGGCGACCGTTCGGCGCGCCTGCCCTTGATTTTCTCCCGCTCTTCGACGACGATTGGGTCCGCTTGGGCGGTCGTCAAGGTCCGGCGATGCCGTCGGGAGTCCGCGATGAGTCGAACGATCTGCCGCCAGCTGTCCATCCGGGGCCGTGTTCAGGGCGTCGGCTACCGCTGGTCGCTTTGTGCCGAAGCTGGCCGCCTGGGCCTCCGGGGCTGGGTCCGCAATCGCCGTGACGGCAGCGTCGAAGCGCTGGTCAGCGGTCCGGTCGAGTCGGTCGACGCGCTGCTGCTCTGGGCGCAACGCGGCCCGTCGATGGCACGTGTCGACAGCGTCGTCTGCAGCGAGGGCAACGCCGGTGAAATCGGTGCTCGCACCGGCTTCGAGCAGATCGCCACCCGCTGAAGGCGCGTGACGAGCGAACGCCCAACCTTGCCCCGCCCAGGCATGGAACATTGTCGCCGCCCTGCCGGGCGCCCTTGCGAACCAGAACTGCTGCCTCGATGAAGACACCGCAACCCGGAATCCTGCTCCCCCTGCCGCCTCTCGCGCGCTACCTGACTTTCCTGCTCGACGATGCGGAACATGCTGCCGGCTGCCTGCGTTCGCTCGCCGAAGTCGCCGATGGCGAGCGAACGGTCGTCGGTCTCGGTCGCTCGCTGCTGTCGGCGCTGGCGGTCGAGATCGGCGGTCTGCGGCCTTTCCCGGCGTTGGCCGGGCCGGGGCTCGAACTGCCGGCGACGCCCGCGGCGCTCTGGATCTGGCTGCGCGGCGACGACCGCGGCGAAATCCTGCAGCGCGCGCGCCGCATCGAACGGATCCTGGCGCCGGCGTTCTGCCTCGAGGAGACGCGCGATGCCTTCCAGTACGATGGCGGTCGTGACCTGAGCGGCTACGAGGACGGGACCGAGAATCCGGTCGGCGATGCGGCGATGGACGCCGCGATCGTCGGGCCCGATTGCCCGCAACTCGCGGGTTCGAGCTTCGTTGCCGTGCAGCGCTGGCTGCACGATCTTGCCCGTTTCGAGCGGATGCCGGCCGACGACCGCGACCTGTGCGTCGGTCGACGCCGGCAAGACAACGAGGAGATCGACGACGCTCCCGCGTCGGCGCACGTCAAGCGGACCGCGCAGGAGAGCTTCACTCCGCCGGCGTTCATCCTGCGCCGTTCGATGCCGTGGGCGGCAGGCAACCGCGGTGGACTGATGTTCGTCGCCTTCGCCACCTCTTTCGACCCCTTTGAGGCGCAGCTGCGCCGCATGCTCGGTATTGAGGACGCTATCGTCGATGCGCTGTTCCGCTTTACCCGGCCGCAGACCGGAGCCTATTTCTGGTGCCCGGCGATGCATGCGGGCCGCCTCGACCTGTCGCCGCTGCGGCTCTAGCAGTCGTGGCAGTGCAGCGGCAGCATGCCGGCAGCGGCGACGGGCAGTGACAGGCGGTTACAGAAATCGGCGAATTTCGTCCGGTCGGTGGTCATCCGGGGCCCTCCTGCAACGTTACTCGGTTCATGAAAACGACCATCATCACCATCCCGCTGGCGCTGAGTCTGGCGCTCGGCTTCTCTTCCGCAGCGTTCGCCGAACATCGCCACCGCGGTGACTACCGTGGCGATTACCGTGGCGACTACCGTGGCGACTACCGTGGCGACTACCGTGGTGTTTACCGCGGTGGCCATAACGGGCCGCGGGCGTACCACGGTTACCACCATGACAAGCCGTACCGGCAGTCCTGGGTCGGACCGGCAGCGGTGCTGGCGATTGCCGGTGTCGCCGCCGGGGTCGCTGCTTCGACCTACTACGCGCCGCCACCGGTCTATGTCGCGCCACCGCCGGTGTACGTGCCGCCGCCTCGCCCGGTTTACGTCGTCCCCGCCCCATTGCCCTATCCCCCACCACCGGGCCGCTACTGGGGCTATTGAGTCGGCCGCCGCTCGGCCGCCCCGGCGGGTGACTGACCGGATGTGGTCGGCGGTCGCAGGGCGCTGCCGTCCGCGTCGTCGCTTGAGGCCGGCACGATGGGCTCGGCGCTCTGCCGCCTCTGTCTGCTGTATCGACAGCATCTGACGGCTGGCGAGCGGCCAGCGGCGATCAGCGGCAGGCCAGCGGATCAGGATCGGTGCTGGCCAACGGCAGCGGGCTGATGACGGTCTGGCGCCGGCTACCGCCGTGCGACGACGATCATCGGCGCGACACGAGCGCTTGACGTGCCGCGCCGGCAGGCAACATACTCGGTTCGGGTTGAGGGACACCGTTTCTCGCAGCGGTTCATGGGGGGGCTGCCATGCTGGGTATTCTGGGGATCCTGGTCTCACTGCTGTTGCTGATCGTTCTCGCCTATCGCGGCTGGAACGTCCTCCTCGTCGCGCCGATGTGTGCGCTGGTCGCCCTTGACGTCGTCCCCGTCGCCATGGCGCCGGTGATTTTCGTGCTGGCGACCAGCTGCGCCTTCAGCAAGGACCTCATCGCCGATCTCCAGCCCGTCTGGGAGGGCAGGTAGGCCCGACCGGCAGCGCGTCGCGGCGGCCGGCGGCTGCAATGGACCAGCGGACACCCCCCGGCGTCGCCGCTTTCGCCCTGATGGTCGTGCTCTGCTCGATCTGGGGCTTTCAGCAGGTGACGATCAAGATCGCTGGCGCTGGAATCAGCCCGGTGCTGCAGGCCGGACTGCGGTCGGCGATCGCCCTGCTGTTGCTGCTCGCCTGGGCGCGCTGGCGTCGCCTGCCGCTGACGCAGCACGACGGCACCTTACGCTACGGCCTGCTCGCCGGCCTGCTGTTTGCCCTCGAGTTCGTCTTCATCTATCTCGGCCTGTCGTACACGACGGCGTCGCGGATGATCGTCGTCCTCTACACCGCTCCCTGCTTCACGGTTCTCGGCCTGCATCTCTGCGTTGCCGGCGAAGCGATGCGCTGGCGACACTTTGCCGGCATCGCGCTGGCGTTCGCCGGCATCGTCCTCGCCTTTGCCGGCGGGAGCGGCAGCCGGCCCGACGCCTGGATCGGCGACCTGCTGGGTCTGCTGGCAGCGCTCGGCTGGGCGGCGACGACCGTGCTGATCCGTGCGACGCCGCTGGCCGGGATCAGCGCGACCAAGGTCCTCTTCTATCAGCTTGCGGTATCCACGCTCGTCATGCTGCCGCTCTCGCCACTGATCGGCGAGAGCGGCGTCGGCAGGCTGAGCGCCCCGGTGCTGCTGGCGCTGGCTTACCAGGGCGTGATCGTCGCCTTTGCCAGCTACCTCGCGTGGTTCTGGCTGCTGACGCGTTACCTGACCGCGCGCCTGTCCGTCTTCTCCTTCCTGACCCCGCTGTTCGGTGTCGCCTTCGGCGTCGTCCTGCTCGGCGACAGACTCACTCCCGGCTTCATCGCCGCCGTTGTCTGCGTCAGCACGGGCATCGTCCTGGTCAACCTGCCGGGCCAGCGGCGAGGCGACAGCGGACGCTGAAGGCCGCGTTGCGCGGCGGGCGGGGCGCCGACATCATCCGGCGCCCCGCCGCTCGCAACCTCGCGCGGCAGCGTCGCGGCCGTCCGCCGTCAGGCGGCTACTGCGGCAGCCGGGCAAAGGGGCCGAGCATCGACTGCAGACCATGCTCGAACAGTTCCTGCAACGGCTGCGCCAGATGCGCCAGGCCGAACATCAGGGCGGCGAAGCCGAGGGCGATGGTCAGCGGAAAGCCGATCGCCATCAGGTTGAGTTGCGGTGCCGCGCGACCGAGAATCGCCAGCGCGAGGTTGGTGATCAGCAAGGCAACGACGATCGGCAGTGCGAGCAGCAGGCCGTAGGTGAAGATGATGGCGCCGCTTGTCGCCAGTTGCCACCAGCTGCCGGGCTGCAGGCTGTTGGCGCCGATCGGGATGACGCTGAAGCTGTGCGTCAGGGTGGCGATGACCATCAGATGGCCGTTGATCGCCATGAACACCAGCAACGCCAGCAGACCCAGGAACTCCGAGACGACCACGGTCTGACCCGCGGTCTGCGGGTCATACGAGCTGGCAAAGCCGATGCCCATCTGCAGGCTGATCAGGTTGCCGGCCATATCGACGGCGCTGAAGACCAGGCGCATCGCAAAACCCATCGCCAGGCCGATCAGCATCTGTTGTGCGAGCAGCAGCAGGCCGTCTCCGGACCCCGGCGCGACCGCCGGCAGCGGTGGCAGTGCCGGGGCGATGGCAAAGGTGAGGGCGAGGCCGGCAGCCAGCCGGACACGTGCCGGCAGTGCCGGGTTGTTGAACGGCGGCGCCGTTGCCAGCAGCGCCAGGACGCGTGCCAGCGGGAAGAAGAAGGCGGCCACCCAGGCGTTGATCTCGGCGCTGCTGAGGCTGATCATCGGATGTCAGCCGATCAGCTGTGGGATGCTTTCGAAGAGGCGCCGAACGTAGTCGACCATGATCTGCAGCATCCACGGACCGGCGGCAAGAAGAACGACAAAGACGCCGACCAGCTTCGGGATGAAGGACAGCGTCTGCTCGTTGATTTGCGTTGCCGCCTGGAAGATGCTGACGATCAAGCCGATCAGCAGCGCTGCGAGCAGCAGTGGCGCGGACAGCAGCAAGGTCATCTCGACCGCCTGCCGTCCGATGTCCATCACCATTTCCGGAGTCATGTGGCGAAGCTGGCGACCAGCGAGCCGATCAGGAGATGCCAGCCATCGACCAGCACGAAGAGCATCAGCTTGAATGGCAGCGCGACCATCACCGGCGACATCATCATCATGCCCATCGACATCAGCACGCTGGCGACCACCATGTCGACGATCAGGAAGGGAATGAAGATGACGAAGCCGATCTGGAACGCGGTTTTCAGTTCGCTGGTGACGAAGGCCGGAATCAGCAGGCGCATCGGGATGTCGGCGCTGGACGTGAAGTTCGGGCTGCGGCTCATGCGCACGAAGAGCGCAATATCGGATTCGCGTGTCTGCTTGAGCATGAACTCGCGCAACGGCACGGCGCTGCGCTCGACGGCCTCACTGAAGCTGATCCTGTCCTCCGACAGCGGCTGGTAGGCCTCGCTGTGGATGCGGTCGAGAACCGGCGACATGATGAAGAAGCTCAGGAACAGCGCCAGGCCGATCAGCACCTGGTTCGGCGGCGAGGTTTGCGTGCCGAGCGCGTGGCGCAGCAGCGAGAAGACGATGATGATGCGCGTGAAGCTGGTCATCATCAGCAGCGCTGCCGGAATGAAGGTCAGGGCGGTCAGTGTCAGCAGCGTCTGTACCGACAGGGTATAGGTCTGGCCGCCACCGGCGCCGGGGGTACTGGTGATCATCGGCAACCCGCCGGCCTGCGCCCAGGCGGCCAGCGGCGACAGCATGAGGAGCAGCAGGATCAGGCCGCGCGCGCGATCAGCCGTCTTCATTCTTGCGCTCGGAGAGTCGTTTCAGCCACAGGGCAAAGTGCCTCTCGCCGTCGCCTCCGGCTCGCAGATCACCCTTGGGCAGGGTGTGCAGGGTCCGAATCTGCCCCGGCGCGATGCCGACGACGATCCACGTCTCAGCGACCTCGACGAGCACGATACGCTCGCGGGCGCCGATCATCAGCCCGCCGACCAGTCGCAGCGGACCGCTGCCGCCGAAGCCGCGGCCGCCGTTGAAGCGGCGCAGCAGGTAGGCGCCAAGGAACAGGACGGCGACCACCAGCGCCAGGGCGAGCGTCGTCTGCAGCAGCGTGCTGGCGCCAAAAGGCGGCACCTCGCTGCCGGCGGCCTGCGCCAGCACGGCGCCGGACGCGGCGGCCAGCAGGGTGGCGGTGCCGACACGGCGAAAAACGCGGACGGTCCAGCGTCGGATCAAGAGGGTTCACCAGGTGGAAGGACTGGTCGACATCATAATGCAAGCGCAGCTCCGGTGAGCAGTCTGCAGTGCTGTCAGTCCGGCAGCCGGCTCACCGTCCGACATGTTCAGTGGCCGAGTCGGCGCGCCCGTTCCGAGGGGGTGACGATATCGGTCAGGCGAATGCCGAACTTGTCATTGACGACGACGACTTCGCCCTGGGCGATCAGCGTGCCGTTGACGAAGACGTTCAGCGGTTCGCCCGCCAAGGCATCGAGCTCGACGACCGAGCCGTGTGCCAGCAGCAGGAGGTTCCTGATCGTCATCTTGGTGCGCCCGAGCTCAACGGCGATCTGGACGGGAATGTCCAGGATCATGTCGAGTTCGTTCATCAATGAACCCTTGCTGCCCGCTTCGTCAAAGTTCGGGAAGATGCTGGCAGTCTGCGCGCTGCTCGCCGGCGAGGCGGCTTCGGCCATTGCCTGCTCGGCCATCGCAGCCGCCCAGTCGTCGTCAAGCGCTGCGTCGTCTGCCGGGGGAATGCCCGAATCGTCCTTGTCGCTAGCCATTGCTTTCTCCCGCGGAGCCATCCGCGCGTTCTGCTGCCAGGAAACGCTCGACCTTCAGCGCGTACTGTCCGCCCTGTTGCCCGTAGCGGCATTCCATCAGGGGCACTTCGTCGACGAGGGCGACGACGGTCTCCGGGATCTCCAGCGGAATGATGTCGCCGGCCTTCATGTCCAGGATCCGGCGCAGACTGACGGTCGTCGTTGCCAGTGTTGCCGTCAGTTCGACCTCGGCATTCTTCAGCTGCTTGCGCAAGGTCATGATCCAGCGCCGGTCGGTCGTCAGTTGATCGCTCTGCATGGCGCTGTACAGCAGTTCCCTGATCGGTTCGAGCATCGAGTACGGGAAGCAGATGTGCATGTCGGCGCTCGAACCGCCGAACTCGAGCGAAAAGGTCGTTGACACGACGATCTCGGAAGGGGTCGCGATGTTGGCGAACTGCGAGTTCATTTCCGAACGGATGTACTCGAAGCCGATGTCGTAGACGGGCTTCCAGGAGCGCGTGTACTCGGCGAATATGACCCGCAGCATGCCCTGGATGATGCGCTGTTCGGTAGCCGTGAAGTCGCGGCCTTCGACGCGTGTGTGGAAACGGCCGTCACCACCGAACATGTTGTCTACCACCAGGAACACCAGGCTCGGGTCGAGGACGAACAGTGCCGTCCCGCGCAGCGGCTTGGCGGTGACCAGGTTGAGGTTGGTCGGCACCACCAGGTTGCGGGTGAACTCGCTGTATTTCTGCACACGAATCGAACCGACCGAGATCTCGGCGCTGCGATGCAGGTAGTTGAAGAGTCCGATTCGCAGGTAGCGGGCAAAGCGCTCGTTGACCAGTTCGAGCGTCGGCATGCGTCCGCGGACGATGCGCTCCTGTGTTCCCAGGTTGTAGGGACGCGGTCCGGCACTTCCCTCGTCAACCTCTTCGCTGACGTCGGCTTCGCCGGTGACGCCTTTCAGCAGGGCGTCAACCTCATCCTGCGAGAGGAAGTCGGCGCTCATGCGGGATTACTGGATGATGAACGAGGTAAACAGTACGTCCTTGATCGGCCAGTCCCGTTTCTTCCCCTTGCCGGCCGGGTCGAGAACGCCGTTCATCTGTTCCCTGATCTCCTGTGCCAAGGCTTCCTTGCCTTCCTTGGTGATCAGTTGCGAAGCCTTCTTGCTCGACAGGAGCAGGGTGATGTCGTTGCGCAGCTTGGGCGTGTAGAGCTTGATGTGATCGCCGACCTGTGGGTCATCGACTTCGACCGACACGATCAGCTGCAGAAACTGGTCGCCGTTCTCGGGCACGAGATTGACCGTGAACGCGTCGAGGGCGACGTAGACCGGCGGGGCGTTGAGGTCCACCTTTTTCTTCTTCGCCGGTTTGGCTTTTTCGACGACAGCCTCGTCGCCGTCTTCATCGTGCGCGGCGTTGCTCCGCAGCAGGAGGAAGGCGCTCAGGCCGCCGAGGCCGACGACCAGGACGACGAGCAGGATGATGATCAGAAGCTTCTTGCTGCTCTTCGCTGGCGCAGCGTCACCGCTATCAGTCGCTGGTTTGGCGTCCTTGGCCATGCGGCGTTTCTCTCCCTGATCAATGTGAAAGTCGCGTCTGCGACTCGCGAATCTCCCTTCTCCCGTGCGCGGGAGAAGGGCCGGGGATGAGGGAAACGGTCATGACTTTCATCATCAGGGGTGTGTCGAAAGTCATGACCATTGGCTCAGCCATCGTTGCGCAG
>DDUX01000069.1:0-8336 GCA_002345025.1 Candidatus Accumulibacter iunctus
CTCCGCCCCCCCCCCCCGCGCGCGGAACGCGCAAGTGGGAGAGGGTTGGGGTGAGGGTTCTACCCCGCCGCGGCGAGGACCCGCTGCACGCCCTGGGCGGGGATGCCGATCCAGTCGGGCCGGTTGGTCGCCTCGTAGACCACCTCGTAGAGCGCCTTTTCCAGCGCGAACAGGTTGACCAGCGAGGTGAAGGCGGCGTCGTCCGCCGGCACCGACGGACACCCGGCGACGGCCGTGCGGTAGCCGGCGAGGAAGCGCTGGACGACCCGTTCCTCCCAGTCGGCCAGGGTCTTGCGCAGCTCGCCCTCCTTCTCCGGCCGCCACGTGCGCTGCATCTCCGCGGTCCGGGCGGCGTAGTTGAAGGAGCGGATCATCCCGGCGACGTCGCGCAACGGCGACTGCTTGGCCCGCCGCTGGTCCATGGTCTTCATCGGCTCGCCCTCGAAGTCGAGGACGAAGAAGTCGTCGCGTACCACCACCACCTGGCCCAGATGCAGGTCGCCGTGCAGCCGGGTCTTGACCACCTCGAGCCCCTCGGGAACGAACGCTTCGATGGCCCGGTCCACGTGGTCCCAGCGGCCGAGCAGCGACTCGATCACGTAGCGCGGGGTGTCGCCGAGCCTCTCGCCCTCGAGCGCCCGGCGCAGCGCCTCCTCGGCGCTCCTCGCCTGCTCGCGCACCTGGTCCTGCCAGCCAGCGAGATCCTCGGGGGTCACCGGTTCCGGCCGGAACGCCGGATCCTCGACGTCCAGGGCGAAGGCCTGGTGCAGCTCGCCGATCCGGGAGCCCAGCGTCTCGGCCAACGCCAGGTAGACGCCGTGCAACTCCTCGAAATCGGCTTCCAGGCCGGCTGGCAGGAACTCCAGCTGGCCGAGGACGCGGTCGAGGTAGTCGAGGGTGAAGCCCCAGCCGTCACCCTGATTGCGGACGAACCCCTGGAGGACGCCCAGCGCCGTCGGCGTGCCCTCCCCGTCGATCAGCTCCACCGAGCCCAGCAGCGGCGGCGTGTTCTTGTAGCCGGCGACGTCGGTGAGGAAGCGGCCGATCTCGATCTCCGGATTGATGCCCGGCTGCAACCGCCGGAACGCCTTGAAAATCATCGAGCCGGCGACCAGCAGCGAGGTGTTGCTCTGCTCGCGCCCCAGCCGGTCCACCTCCAGGTCCGCGGGCAAGAGCACGTCGTCCAGCGCCCGGGTCCGGCGGAACTCGATCCTGCCGCCGTAGAGGGTAGGGACGTCGACGCCCTCGAAGATCCGGTGGACGACGAGCTGGGTGAAGGGCGAGCTTGCCATGGCGTCGTGGACGGCGCCGATCCGCCCGCCGATGCGGGCGCGGGCCAGGGTGTAGGCTTGGAGCTGGGTGATCGGATCGTAGCTCGCCGTCTCCCAGGCGATCGACAGCGGCAGGAAGTACTGCTGGCGGACACCGTTGACCATCTCGACGTCGAGGCAGGTGAGCAGGAAGTCGCTGCCGGCCCAGCTGATCTCGGCGCTGTCGGCGAGGTGGACGGCGGCGACGCGCGTGCCCTTGGCGGCGAACCAGCGCTGGTTGGGGAGGAAGTCGGGCAGCACCTTGGTCCACAGGCCGATGGCGTTGTCGCCCTCGACGACGCTTGCCCAGCCGCGGGCGAGCACGAAGGTCCTGAATTCCGGCAACGGGGTCACGTACGGCTCATACCACTTCGGCGCCTCGGCCTCCTCGGCGAGGAGAAACCAGTAGAAGCCGTAGCCGGCGAGCGTAATGAAGTAGGGCAAGTCGCCGATGGGCGGAAAGGCGCTGCGCCCCAGCATCTCCACCGGCACCCGGCCCTTGAACTCGGCCAGGTCGAGCTCGGCGGACTGCGGCGCCTGCGACATGTTGGCGACGCAGAGCAGCGTCTCGTCGCCGTAGGAGCGGAGGTAGGCGAGGATCTTGCGGTTGCCGGGATAGAGGAACGAGAGCGAGCCGCGGCCGAACGCCGGGTGCGCCTTCCGCGCCGCGATCAGCCGGCGCATCCAGTTGAGCAGCGACGACGACTGGCGGAGCTGGGCCTCGACGTTCACCGATTCGTAGCCGTAGATCGGGTCCATGATCGGCGGCAGGTAGAGGCGCTCGGGGTCCGCCTTGGAGAAGCCGGCGTTGCGGTCCGGCGACCACTGCATCGGCGTGCGCACGCCGTTCCGGTCGCCCAGGAAGATGTTGTCGCCCATGCCGATCTCGTCGCCGTAGTAGATGATCGGCGTTCCCGGCATCGACATCAGCAGGCTGTTGAGCAGCTCGATCTTGCGCCGGTCGCCCTCCAGCAGGGTGGCCAGCCGCCGGCGGATGCCGAGGTTGATCCGGGCCCTGGGCTCCGCGGCGTAGAACTGCCAGAGGTAATCGCGCTCACGGTCGGTGACCATTTCGAGCGTGAGTTCGTCGTGGTTGCGCAGGAACACCGCCCACTGGCAGCTGTCGGGGATGTCCGGCGTCTGCCGCATGATGTCGGTGATCGGGTAACGGTCCTCGCGGGCCAGCGCCATGTACATGCGCGGCATCAGCGGGAAGTGAAACGCCATGTGGCATTCGTCGCCGACGCCGAAGTACGGACGGACGTCCTCCGGCCACTGGTTGGCTTCGGCCAGGAACATGCGGTCGCCGTAGTTGGCGTCGAGCCAGGCGCGGAGCCGCTTGATGACCGCGTGAGTCTCTGGAAGGTTCTCGTTGTTGGTGCCCTCGCGCTCGCAAATGTAGGGCACGGCGTCCAGCCTCAGGCCGTCGACCCCGGCCTCAAGCCAGAACTTCATGATCCGGATGATCTCTTCCATCACCCGCGGGTTGTCGAAGTTGAGGTCCGGCTGGTGCGAGAAGAAGCGGTGCCAGTAATAGGCCTTGGCGACCGGGTCCCACGCCCAGTTCGACACCTCGGTGTCGCAGAAGATGATCCGCGTGCCCTGGTACTTCTGGTCGCTGTCGCTCCAGACGTAGTAGTCGCGAAAGCGCGAGCCCGGGCGGGAGCGCCGGGCCCGCTGGAACCATGGATGCTGGTCGGAGGTGTGGTTGATGACCAGTTCCATGATCACCTTCAGCCCGCGCCGGTGCGCCTCGCGGACGAAGACGCGGAAATCCCGCATCGACCCGTAAGCCGAGTTCACGTTCATGTAGTCGGCGATGTCGTAGCCGTCGTCGCGCAGCGGCGACGGATAGAACGGCAAAACCCAGATGGCGGTGACGCCGAGCTCGGCCATGTAGTCGAGCTTCTGCGTCAGTCCGCGAAAATCACCGATCCCGTCGTTCGAGACGTCGTAGAACGCCTTGACGTGGAGCTGATAGATGATCGCGTCTTTGTACCAGAGCGGATCGTTCTTCCGAACCATTAGCCGGACGCGAGCCCCCTACATGCACGGTGTTGCGTAATCGACTTGTTCCCACGCGCCGATACGATAGATCTCGCAAGGGTTCACCCGCGGGTCGAGCCGGACCAGCCGCTTGGAGCCGCGCCACAGGTGGCGGGCACCGGTCAGCATCTCGACGACCTGGTAGGTGTCCCCCTCGCCCAGCCCCATGTCGCCCACCGGGAAGCTCAGCTCCGCCTCGTGAACGTCGAATGGGTCGAGGTTGACGGCGATGAACACCATGTTGCCCCGGCCCGGCGTCATCTTTCCGTAAAAAAGGATGTTGTCGTCGTCCGCCGGGTAGAACCTGAGGTTCTCCAGCTCGTGCAGCGCCGGGTTCTCCCGCCGGATCAGGTTGATGCGGGTGATGAAGTCCTTGATGTTCCCCGGCCGGTCCCAGTCCCAGACCTTGTAGTCGTACTTCTCGGAGTTGAGGTACTCCTCCTTACCCGGGATCGGCGTCGCCTCGCACAGCTCGAAGCCGTTGTAGATGCCGTAGACGCTGGACAGCGTCGACGCCAGGACGAAGCGGATCTGGTGCGCCGGCCGGCCGCCCGTCTGCAGGAACGGCGGGTTGATGTCGGGCGTGTTGGCGAAGAAATTTGGCCGCAAATACTCCTTGTCGTGGGACTGGGTCAACTCGGTGAGGTACTCGATCAGCTCGCCCTTGAAGTTGCGCCACGTGAAGTACGTGTACGACTGGTTGAAGCCGACCTTGGCCATCATCTTGAGCATTGGCGGCCGGGTGAAGGCCTCGGCGAGGAAGATCACCTCAGGGTCACGGGCGCGCACCTCGCGGGTCATCCACTCCCAGAAGGGGACCGGCTTGGTGTGCGGATTGTCGACGCGGAAGATCTTCACCCCCTGCTCGACCCAGAACAGGATCACCGACAGCAGCTCCCGCCACAGCGCCTGCTGGTGCGGCCCGTAGAAGTTGACGTTGACGATATCCTGGTACTTCTTCGGCGGGTTCTCGGCGTACTTGATCGATCCGTCGGGCCGATGAAAGAACCACTCCGGGTGCTCGGCGACGTAGGGATGGTCGGGCGAGCAGTTCATCACGTAATCGAGGGCGATTTCGATCCCCAGTTCGCGGCAGGTGGCGACGAACTCGTCCCAGTCGGCCCAGGTGCCGAGCTGCGGCTCGAGCCCCATGTGCCCGCCGTGCTCATTGCCGATCGCCCACGGGCTGCCGACGTCGCCCGGAAGCGCCACCAGGCTGTTGTTCTTGCCCTTGCGGAAGCTGTGACCGATCGGATGGATCGGCGGCAGATAGACGACATCGAAGCCCATCGCCTTGATGTCGCGCAGGCGGCGGATGCTGTCCTGCAGCGTGCCATGCCGGTAGGGCATGCTGCCCTGCGAGCGGGGAAAGAACTCGTACCAGGCGGCGAAGCGCGTCACCGGGCGATTGACCATGATCGTCAGCGCCGGGCTCAGCTCGTAGCCCTCGCTGCGGTCCGGGCAGCTCGCCATCAGGCTGCGCATGACGGCGCCGACACCGAGGTCGATCGCGCCCTGCTGTTCGCCGACGGCGAGCGCGCTCTCCATCGCCGCCAGCAGGCCGTTGATGCGGGTCCGTTCGGCTGGCGCCGCGAGGGCGGCTGAGGCTTTGATGATCTGCAGACCTTCCAGCAGCTCGCTGTTGAGATCGGCGCCGGGGACGTTCTTCTTGCTGATCTCGTCGACCCATGACAGGTAGTGCTCGGCGTAGGCTTCGATGGTGTACTCCCAGCGGCCGATGGCGCCAACCGTGAAGTCGCCGTACCAGCGGTCGTTGTCGCCCTGGGTCATCGGGCTTTCATGCCACCGCTTCTCGCCGACCCGACGCACCTTGAGTACGGCGGCCAGCTTGTCGTGGCCTTCCTTGTAGATGTCGGCGCTGACGGCGACCTTTTCGCCGACGACACGTTTGATGGGGAAGCGGCCACCTTCGATTCGCGGCTCGACCGCTTCGATGATCACGCGGGGGTAGTTCTCGGGAACCATCATGCTGCTCCTGAATCCAGTGCCGGCCTCGCCGGCTGGGAAAGTCTCAAAACCGGACAGGCGCTGCCTGCCTGTCCATCCAGGCCGGTGGCCGGCATCGCCGCTCACCGGGTCCGGTGCCGGGCCGCGGAACGACCGCTTCGCGGTCCGTCCCGGCGTTGCGCCCGCCCGGAGTGAAGATCATTTCAGCAGCGAATCGTAGAGCTGCTTCGTCTGCTGCGCGATGCTCGTCCAGCTGAAGACGTCACGCGCGCGCTTCTGACCCGCCGCAGCCATAGACTCGGCGAGTTCCGGGTTGTCGAGAATCCTGTTGATCGCTGCCGCCAGGTCGCGTGAGAACAGGTCCGGATTCACCGGTTCGAAGGGGGCGACGTGCAACTGCTCGAGTGGCACCAGGAAGCCGGTGACGCCGTCGATGACGACCTCCTTGATGCCGCCGACGGCACTGGCGACGACGGCGGTCCGGCACGCCATGGCCTCGAGGTTGATGATCCCGAACGGTTCGTAGATCGATGGGCAGCAGAATACCGTGGCGTGCGAGTACAGCTCGATTGCCTCTTCCTTGCTGACCATCTCCTGAATCCAGATGACGTTGCTGAAGCCCTCCTGCCGGACCCGCTTGACCGCCGTCTCCATCTCGTGCAGTACTTCCTTGGTGTCGGCGGCGCCCGCACAGAGGACGATCTGCGCATCGCGGTTGATGTAATGGATCGCGTTGACCAGATGGATGATTCCCTTCTGGCGGGTGATGCGGCCAACGAAGAGGACGATCGGTTTGCCGGGATCGACGCCATACTTTTCCAGCGCCGTGGTTTCGTCGGTCGGGTGGTACTGGTCGACGTTGATGCCGTTGTAGATCACCGAGATCTTGGCCGGGTCGATGTCGAAGTGCTCGAGGATGTCCTGCTTGGTTCCCTCGGAGACGGCGATCACCGCGTCGGCCATGCTCAGGGAGGTCCTCTCGATCCACGACGACATGTCGTAGCCGCAGCCGAGCTGTTCGCGTTTCCACGGCCGCAGTGGTTCGAGCGAGTGCACCGTGTGCACCAGCGGGATGCCGTAGAGGGTTTTCGCCAGAATGCCGCCGAGATGGGCATACCAGGTGTGCACATGCACAATGTCGGCATCGACCTGTTCGCTGAGCGTTTCGAGGTTCGCCTCGAAGGTGTCGAGAGCGCCGCTGAGCTTCTTATCCACATGGGCAAAGCTGCCGTTGCCGAAGGGGAAGCCCTTGACGCGCACGCCGTCGACCACGGTGTCCTGGTCACCGAACGAGCGGACTTCGACATGCATCAGTTTGGCCAGTTCGCCAGACAGATACTCGACGTGCACACCGGCTCCGCCGTACACGTACGGCGGGTACTCTCGCGTCAATAGCAGTACTTTCATCGCGGTACTTTCCATTATCGATATGTGGATTTGGCGCGCCCCCGGCGCGTCGATTGAAGGCCCTGGCATTGTATCGGGAAAGGCCGTCGGCGGCCAGAATCGGCAGGATTCTGTTGCGTTGCAGCAGCCGTCGGGGTGCGTCTGCCGGCGGCACGCGCATCTGCCGGCGAGCGCTGCAGCAGGCGACGTCGGCGCTCAGCGCGGGTAGAATACGGGCGATGAATCTGCTGGCCATCGACACTTCCACCGAGTCCGGCTCGATCGCCCTCTGGTGCGACGGTGAGCTGCTGCAGCGCCGTTGCCCGGCCGGTCTGGCGCATTCGCAGACCTTGCTGCCGCTGCTGGGCAGCACCCTGAAGGCCGCCGGACTCGGTTATCGCGATTTGCATGGGATCGCCTTCGCCGCCGGTCCGGGTTCCTTCACCGGTCTGCGTGTCGCCTGCGGTGTCGCGCAGGGGCTGGCTGTTGCGCATGCCTTGCCGGTGATCGCCGTCGGCACGCTTGAGGCGATGGCCCTGGCGAGTGGCGGCGAACGGGTGATCGTCCTTCTCGACGCGCGCATGGGTGAGGTCTATCACGGCCGCTTCGTCGCCGGCGGACCGGCGCTGGCGGCGGCTGTCTGCCACCCTGGCGAGCTGCCGCTGCCTGATACCGCGGGCTGGCTCGCCTGTGGCAACGGCCTGGCCGCCCACCCGCTGCTGCGGCAACGGCTGTCGGAGCGCGTCTGCGACTGGCTGCCCGATCTGCTGCCGGATGCCGGATCGGTCGCCCGCCTGGCGGCGCCGCGGCTGGCGCGTGGTGAAGGCATGGACCCGGCGGCGGTGGCGCCTGTCTACGTGCGCAACAAGGTTGCGCTGACGATCGCCGAGCGCCTGGCAAGCGGAGGCAGGGCTTGAACGCGGTGCTGGTGCCGCGCATCGAGATGCTGCCGCTGGGCGATGCCGACGTCGACGAGATGGTGGCGATCGAGAACCGTGTTTTTCCCTATCCGTGGACACGCGGCAACTTCGTCGATTCGATCGCCAGCGGTTACAGCGCCTGGGGTTGTCGTGTCGTCGGCGAACTGGTCGGCTACTTCGTGCTGATGATTGCCGTCGACGAGGCGCACCTGCTCAACATCAGCGTTGACCAGAAGCGACAGCGGATGGGCTTTGGCGCCCGCCTGCTGGAGCAGGCGATGAGCACGGCGCGGCAGGCCGGTACGAGCAGCCTGTTGCTCGAGGTGCGGCCGTCGAACCTCGCCGCGCTGGCGCTGTATCGACAATACGGTTTTCGGCAGATTGGCTTCCGACGAGCTTACTACACTGCGGCTGCGGGATGCGAAGACGCGCTCGTGCTGCGGCGCGAGCTCAGCAGGATTCCGGCGTGAGCGGTGGCGAGCGTTTCCGCCCGCCGCTCGGGCGTCTGCAGATGCTGCACGAGATGGGCTTGTCGCCGCTCTGGCGACTGCGCCCGCAGCCTTCGCCACGCGTTTCGCCGCCGGCGGGGGGAGGGGGAGCGGGGGCGGGCAGGGACCCCCAGACCGGCGGCGAGGGCGCCGCGCCCGCGCCGCCCACCCAGGTGGCGGGGGGGGGGGGGGGGGGCCCCCCGGGGAAGGGGGGGGGG
>DDUX01000069.1:8367-15325 GCA_002345025.1 Candidatus Accumulibacter iunctus
GGGGGGGGGGGGGGGGAGGTTGCGGGGGGGGGGGGGGGGGGCCTTTCCCCCCCGCCGCTCGGGCGTCTGCAGATGCTGCACGAGATGGGCTTGTCGCCGCTCTGGCGACTGCGCCCGCAGCCTTCGCCACGCGTTTCGCCGCCGGCGGGCGAAGTGGCAGCGGAGCCGGACAGGGACCCGCAGACCGTCGGCGAGGCCGCTGCGCCTGCGCCGCCAACAGTGGTGCCGGTGGTGCCAGTGGTGCCACTGCAGGCAATGGCAGGCAACCGGCTCGAAGAGATCGCCGGCATGGGGTGGGCGCAACTGCGGACGAGCGTCGCCGACTGTCGTTCATGCGGCCTTTGCCAGGGGCGCCGGCAGGCGGTACTTGGCGTTGGCGACCCCGGCGCGGACTGGCTGTTCATCGGCGAAGGACCGGGAGCCGAGGAGGATGCACGCGGCGAGCCCTTCGTCGGGCCGGCCGGCAAGCTGCTCGACGCGATGCTGGCGGCGATCGATCTGCGGCGCGGCGACGACGTCTACATCGCCAACGCCGTCAAGTGCCGTCCGCCGAACAACCGCACGCCGGAGGCAGCCGAGATCGCCGCCTGCGCGCCCTATCTGCGTCGCCAGATTGCCCTCCTGCAGCCGCGGCTGATCGTCCTGCTCGGTCGCGCCGCGGCGCATGCGCTGCTTGGCGAGGTTGGTTCCCTCGCCAGCCTGCGCGGACGCTCCTTCGACTACCCGGCGCCTGCGGGTGGCGACAGCATCCCGGTGATCGTCAGCTACCATCCCGCCTACCTGCTGCGGACGCTGCCCGACAAGGCTCGGGCCTGGGAGGACTTGTGCCGCGCGCGATCGCTGATGCGCGCCGCCAAGGCTGCCGCGCTCGCTTGCGGAGCGACGACGAACGACCCGACGCCGCGCTAGCTCTCGGCGTAACGTACCCGCTGTCGCGGCCTGCTGGGTTGGGTCAGGTGGTCGAGCGGCAGGGCATGCGTCTGCTTGACGGTCTGCAGCGCGATGCTCGTGCGGATGCGACCGACTCCCGGCAGGCCGAGCAGGCGCTTCATCGTCAGCTCGGCGAAGGCGGCGAGATCGGGAACGACGACTCGCAGCATGTAGTCGGCGTCACCACTGACCGAGTAGCATTCGAGGACTTCGGGCATCGCCGCAACGGCGGCCTCGAAGGCCTCGCAGGCTGACTCGCCCGTCGGCTCGAGGATCACCTGCGCGAACGCGGTGATCGACAGGCCGAGCGCGGCGGGTGCGAGCAGTGCCACATAACCGGCGATCACCCCGTCTTCCTCCAGGCGCTGGATGCGCCGGCTGATCTGCGAGGCCGAAAGCCGGATCTGTTCGCCGAGCGTCGCGTTGGTCGCGTTTCCCTTCTGCTGCAATGCATCAAGAAGCGAGAGATCATAGCGATCGATGGTGATTTTGGACATGAATTTAGCCCCGCGTGCATGGAATATGCGCAGTATAGGGAAAACATGCAGGATCGCAACCTCTGGGCCACGCCTGGCGAGGGCGGCGCAGCGCTGCTGGCAGCGGCCGGCGACAGCCAGCTGCGAGCGGGCGAGCGAGCAGCTCCTCAGTGCGTGCCGTCGTCGAGATGGATGACATCGTCGCGCAAGCGTTGGTTGGCCTCATGTCGCCGCTTGACGAGCCACATCGCACCGCTGACGAACAGGCCAAAGAGCGTGATCACCACGTAGATCGACCACTGCGCGCGAATCATCAGGAAGTAGAGACCGGTCATCGCCAGGATCGACAGGTTCTCGTTGAAATTCTGGACGGCAATCGAATGCCCGGCCCCCATCAGGATGTGGCCGCGGTGTTGCAGCAATGCGTTCATCGGCACGACGAAGAAGCCGGAGAGGGCGCCAACCAGCACCAGCAAGGGCACTGCCAGCCAGGTGTGCTGAACGAAGTTCATGATCAGAACGATGCCACCCATGGCAATCCCGAGCGGGATGACGCGCACCGACTTGCGCAGGGTGATCATTCTTGCTGCGCCGACGGCACCCAGCGCGACACCGATTGCCACCACGCCCTGCAGCATGCTCGACTTCGACAGATCGAGCTGCAGCGCGGTCTCGGCCCAGCTGATGACGATGAACTGGAGAGTGGCGCCGGCACCCCAGAAGAGCGTCGTCACCGCCAGCGAGATCTGTCCGAGACGGTCGCGCCAGAGCAGAAGCAGGCAGTGGTTGAACTCGCGCAGCAGATACCAGGGGTTCTTGTGCAACGCCCGATGATCGACGCCGGTATCGGGAACACGCAGATTGAACAGGGCGGCGAGCAGATAGAAGAAGGCGACGAAGCACAGCGCCATTTCGCTGACCGTATCGACACCGGTATCGATCAGCGGCAAGTCCCAGCCGAGCAGCCGGTGCGCGACCTCCGGCTGGATCAGCATGCCACCGATGACGACGCCAAGAATGATCGCGCCGACCGTCAACCCCTCGATCCAGCCATTGGCCACCACCAGCAGGCGGTGCGGCAGATACTCGGTCAGGATGCCGTACTTGGCCGGTGAGTAGGCGGCGGCGCCGAGGCCGACGACGGCGTAGGCAATCAGGGGATGGACATCCCAGTACATCATCGCGCAGCCCAGGATCTTGATGCCGTTGCTGATGAACATCACGCGCCATTTGGCCATCGAATCCGCAAATGCGCCGACAAACGCGGCAAGGGCGACGTAGGAGACGGTGAAGAAGGTCTTGAGCAGCGGCTCGTACTCGGCTGGTGCCTGCATCTCGCGCAGCGCCGCGATGGCAACGATCAACAGCGCGTTGTCGGCCAGCGCCGAAAAGAACTGCGCTGCCATGATGATGTAAAAACCGAGGGGCATCAGATATTATTAATGCAGCCGTTCCTTGAGTGTTGGCCTTATACCACGAACGGTTGCGGTTTGTTAGCCTGCGCGCCGGCAGCGCTGCGCTTTTCGTCGTCGCCCACTGGTCGCCCAGTCGTTGCTCTGGCCGGCAGGGCGGATTTGTGTTTGAATTCGGGGTGCAGCAGAAAGGGGGGACCGGTGGCTGATCGTCGATTGCAGGTGTTCCACGCCGTGGCGAAGCATCTTTCCTTTACCAAGGCGGGCGAGGCCCTGCACATGACGCAGCCGGCGGTCACCTTCCAGATCAAGCAACTCGAGGAGCGCTTCAACACCCGTCTCTTCGAACGTGGAGGTGCCCGTGTTTCGCTGACGGCAGCCGGCGAGGTGGTGCTCGATTACGCCGAACGCATTCTCGGCCTGTCGAACGAGCTTGATATCCGGATCGCCGAGATGACCGGGCAGATGAGCGGCAGCCTGCTGGTCGGCGCCAGTACGACGATCGCCGAGTTCATGCTGCCGCCGATCCTCGGCGAGTTCAATGTCCGCTACCCGCAGGTCCGTGCGCGTCTGACGGTGGCCAATTCGGAAGCGATCAGCAACGCCGTCGCCGCGCATACCCTGGATATCGGTCTCATCGAGTCGAAGATCACGCACCCCGCGCTGCAATGCGAGCTGTGCGGCGACGATGAACTGCAGGTGGTGTGCACGCCGGGCCATCCGCTGGCCAGTCGCAGCGAGGTCGATGCGCGCAGTCTGCTGGCGCACGACTTCATCGCCCGCGAGCCCGGTTCCGGGACGCGCGAGGTCACCGATGACTACCTGCGCGCCTGCGGCATCGAACCCGGGAAGCTGAAGACGCTGATGGAACTCTCGAGCCCGGAAGCGCTGAAGGGCGTCGTCGCCACCGGCCTCGGCTGCTCGATCGTCTCACGTGCGAGCTTCGAAAAGGAAAGGCAGCTCGGCAGCCTGATTGCGATTCCGTTGCGGCCGCCCTTGCGGCGGACCCTGTCGCTGGTCTATCCGAAGGAACGCTTCCGCTCGCGGGTGGTGCTGACCTTCGTCGACTTTGCCAAGGCGAAGCTGCACGAGCTGACCGCCTGATGCCGCGCCCGATCGAGGCAGAGGTCGATCTCTCGGCGCTGCGGCACAACTATTTGCTGGCGCGTCGGCACGCGACGCGGGGCGCCGCCGGTGCGAGGGCCTGGGCGGTGGTGAAGGCGAACGCCTACGGTCACGGGCTGTTGCGCGCTGCGGCGGCGCTCGGCGATGTCGCCGACGGTTTTGCCCTGCTCGACATCGACGAGGCGGTGCGCCTGCGCCAGGCCGGAATGTCGCAGCCGATCCTCCTTCTCGAGGGCTTCTTCACCGCCGCCGATCTGGCTGCCTGCGTCGAGCACCGGCTGAGCGTCGTCATCCACTGCCTCGATCAACTGCAGATCCTGCGGCACGCGCGGTTGCCGCGCCGACTGCCGATCTATCTGAAGCTGAACAGCGGCATGAACCGTCTCGGCCTGGTGGCGCGGCAGTTGCCCACTGCCCGGGAGCACCTGGCGGCGATCGCCAGGGGCGGGGGCAGCGACGGGCTGACCCTGATGACGCATTTTGCCGAGGCCGATGCGGATGGCGGCGAGGCGTGCATTCGCTGGCAGCTCGAACGTTTTGCCCGCATGATCAGCGACTGGCCCGAGGCCGCCGCCTGTCCCGTCTCGCTCGCCAACTCGGCTGCCATTCTGCGCTACCCGGCAACTGCGCACGACTGGGTGCGCCCGGGAATCATGCTCTATGGCGGCAGCCCCTTTGCCAGTGAGGACGCCGCAAGCCTCGGTCTGCGGCCAGTGATGACCCTGCGCAGCACGATCCTGGCGGTACAGGAAATCGACGCCGGCGAGCGCGTCGGCTACGGTGGTACCTTCGTCGCGTCGCGACCGACCCGCGTCGGCATTGTCGCCTGCGGCTACGCCGACGGCTATCCGCGGCATGCGCCGGGCGGCACGCCGATCGTTGTCTCCGGGCAGCGGACACGGACGCTCGGGCGCGTGTCGATGGACATGCTGGCCTGTGATCTGAGCGAGCTGCCGGCCGCTGGCGCCGGCAGTCCGGTGGTCCTGTGGGGTGAGGGCCTGGCGGCGGACGAGGTCGCGACAGCCGCCGGCACCATCAGTTACGAGCTCTTCTGTGCTCTTGCCCAGCGCGTGCCGGTGCACACGGTCTGAGCATGGCGCGCGCCGGCGGCAGTCAGCAGAAGAGCGTCTTTTCCTGCAGCGAATGCGGTGCCAGCGTTGCCAAGTGGCAGGGTCAGTGCCCCGGCTGCGGCCTCTGGAACACGCTGGTCGAGACCGTCGCCAGCGTTGCGCCGGCTGCCGGGTCGCGGCGCTTTGCCGCTGTCGCCGGCCGCAGCGAGGTGCAGACGCTGGCGGACATCGAAGCACGCGAGGAGGAACGCCTGCCGACGGGAATCGGCGAGTTCGACCGCGCACTGGGCGGCGGTCTGGTCAGCGGTGGCGTGATCCTGATCGGTGGCGATCCGGGAATCGGCAAGAGCACTCTCCTGC
The DNA here is from genome assembly GCA_002345025.1 of Candidatus Accumulibacter iunctus. Classification (GTDB taxonomy): domain Bacteria; phylum Pseudomonadota; class Gammaproteobacteria; order Burkholderiales; family Rhodocyclaceae; genus Accumulibacter; species Accumulibacter iunctus. The sequence continues at coordinate 13,741 of DDUX01000069.1, forward strand.
TGCAGGCGCTCGCCGGACTGGCGGCGACGGAGAACGTTCTCTACGTCAGCGGTGAGGAGTCCGGACAGCAGATTGCACTGCGGGCGCGGCGGTTGTCGCTGGCGACCGGCAGGCTGCGGCTGCTGGCCGAGATCAATCTCGAACAGATCCTGGCAACGCTGCAGTCGGCACAGCCACGCGTGGCGGTGATCGACTCGATCCAGACGCTGTGGTCGGAGCAGCTCAGTTCGGCGCCCGGTTCGGTCGGGCAGGTGCGCGAATGCGCGGCGCAACTGACACGGCTGGCGAAGCAGACCGGCATCACGGTGATCCTCGTCGGGCACGTGACGAAGGAGGGCGCCATCGCCGGTCCGCGGGTGCTTGAGCACATCGTCGACAGCGTGCTCTATTTCGAGGGTGACACGCATTCGAGCTTTCGTCTGATCCGCGCGGTCAAGAACCGCTACGGCGCGGTCAACGAGATCGGCGTCTTCGCCATGACCGACCGCGGTCTGAAGGGGGTGAGCAACCCGTCGGCGATCTTCCTGTCGCAACATGGGGCCGAGGTTGCGGGGTCGTGCGTGCTCGTCACGCAGGAGGGAACGCGACCGCTGCTGGTCGAGGTGCAGGCGCTGGTCGACCAGGCGCACGGCAACCCGCGGCGACTGACTGTCGGCCTCGACGCGCAGCGCCTGTCGATGCTGCTGGCGGTCCTTCACCGCCATGCCGGCATCGTCTGCTTTGATCAGGACGTCTTCGTGAACGCCGTCGGCGGCGTCAGGATCAGCGAACCGGCAGCCGATTTGGCGGTCCTTCTGGCGATCATTTCATCGCTTAAAAACAAGGCTTTGCCGGCGAAACTTGTAGTTTTTGGCGAGGTCGGTCTGGCGGGGGAGATCCGCCCGGCGCCACGCGGTCAGGAGCGTCTTCGGGAAGCAGCCAAGCTCGGCTTCACGCGCGCCCTCGTTCCCGAAGCGAACCGGCCGCGGCAGGCAATTGCCGGCATCGAGGTCATCCCCGTGCGGCGAGTCGAGGAAGCGGCGGGACGCTTGCGCGATATCGGGTGAACGGGCCGCCGGCCGACTGCCGATCGTTGCCGCAGCCTCCTGCCGGCAGGGCAATCATCTGCGTCGGGTGCAGAACAGGCCGGCACCGACGAGACCGAGTGCGACCAGGGCGAGCCCGTTCGGCTCCGGGATCGAGATCTCGAACGGGTTGTTCGAGGAGAGCATGATGCTGCCGCAGGCGTTGCACGGGTTCGCCGCGTCGCTCACCACCATCCGCAGGGTCCAGTGGCCGGCAGCATCGAAAAGCGTCGCGAAGTCGAAATCGAGGTCACGGGGTTGCCATTGCCCGGGCAGATATCGCGTACTGCCGACATTCACCCCGTTGAGCTGGAAGCTGAACTGCAGCGGCTCTTTGAGGTTGTTCGAATACCACGGCGCCGGGGGCAGCAGATTGAGCGTCAGCTGCAGCGAACTGACCTCCGTCATTCCGGTTGCCGTGAACGACTCGCTGGCATCCTGACCCATGCTGAAATAGCTGCCGTTGAGCCCACCCGTTGCGGGCGCCGTGAAGACGCCGCTGTAGCTCAATCCCGCCACTG
>DDUX01000069.1:15637-16207 GCA_002345025.1 Candidatus Accumulibacter iunctus
TGACATCCTCCATCCTCCCGTTGCGATTGCGGCAGAGCCGCACGATCCGTGTCGCTCCGGCGGGCCGGACGGCCCCGGCGACACTTTCACCACCACCTGTCCGGCGCCAGGGCAAGCTGCAGGGGACCCCATCCTGCACAGCCCGGTCATCCGGACTTCCGCAATCATTGTAGCAGCCGCAATCGTTGTCGGTGGCGCAATCGCACTTCCGAACTGGAGTATGCTCCGCCTGTCAGAGCTTCTCGACGCGCGGCGTCGCTGCCGCCGGCAGCCGGCGCAACCCTGGCGGCGCAGCAGGCTCAGCAGCGCTCCTGCGCCGGCTGCTCGCCGCGCCACCACGATCACCGGAGACGAGCAACCAAGTGCAACTGATCTCCTTTTCCTGGCGCATGCTGCGCCGCGATGCGCGCGGCGGCGAGCTGCGCCTGCTGGCGACTGCGCTGGCGGTGGCGGTCGCCGCGCTGACCGCCGTCGGCTTCTTCGCCGACCGGGTGCGACAGGCGCTCGACCGCGAGTCGCACCAACTGCTCGGCGCCGACCTCCTGCTGACCGCCGATCAGCCGTGGCCGG
>DDUX01000069.1:16559-27142 GCA_002345025.1 Candidatus Accumulibacter iunctus
TGGCGAGGGCGACGAGCTGCGGGCCCAGCTCGCGGAAATCAAGGCCGTCGGTACCGGTTATCCGTTGCGTGGTTCGCTGCGCGTGGCGCCGGCGTTGCACGCCGCCGATGCGCCGGCGCAGGGAATTCCGGCTCGCGGCGCGACCTGGATTGACGAGCGCCTGGCGTCGGCCCTCGGTGCCGAGGTCGGTGGCCGGATTGCCGTCGGACAAGGCACGCTGCGGGTCGATGCGGTGCTGACGCTGGAGCCCGATCGCGGCATCAACTTCTTCAGCGTCGCGCCGCGCCTGCTGATGAACCTCGACGACGTGCCGGCGACGGCACTGCTGCAGGTCGGCAGTCGTGTCGCGTACCGCCTGCTGGTCGCTGGCGAGCCGCCGCTGGTGACACGCTTCCAGCGCGAGATCGAAGGGCAACTGGCGCGCGGCCAGCGGATCGAGGACCCGCAGAATGGACGACCGGAGATTCGCAGCGCGCTGGAAAGAGCACAGAAGTTCCTCGGCCTCGCCGCCCTGCTGACGGTGGTTCTGGCCGCCGTGGCGGTGGCGCTCGCCTCGCGGCGCTACGTGCAGCGTCATCTCGACCCCTGCGCCGTGATGCGCTGCCTCGGGGCGACCCAGGGACTGCTGCTGCGGCTTCATCTTGGCCAGTTCGCTGCCCTCGGCCTGCTCGCCGCGCTGGCCGGCTGCGTTCTTGGCTACATCGCGCACTTTGCCCTGCACGCCTGGCTGGCGCAACTGCTGGCGACGCCGCTGCCACCACCGGGGCCGCTGCCGGCGCTGCAGGGTATCGCGGTTGGCCTGCTGCTGCTCTTCGGTTTCGCCGTGCCGCCGTTGCTGCAACTCAACCGCGTACCGACGCTGCGTGTCCTGCGGCGCGAACTCGGCAGTCCGCAGGGTGGGACCGTGGTGGGCTACCTGCTCGGCTTCCTGGCGCTCGCCGGACTGATGTTCTGGGTCGCCGGCGAAGTCGAGCTCGGCGCCTACGTGCTGGGCGGATTCACTCTGGCGATGCTGCTGTTCGCCCTCGCGGCGCGCATCGCGATCCGCCTGGCGGCGGCGCTGCGCGGCAGCGGCCGCGCGGTCTCCGGGGCCGGGATCGGCTGGCGTTATGGGCTGGCGAGCCTCGAGCGGCGAGCCAGCGCGAGTGTCGTGCAGATCGTCGCACTGGCGCTCGGCTTCATGGCCCTGCTGTTGCTGACGTCGATTCGCGGCGACCTGCTCGACGCCTGGCGGCGCGCGGTGCCGGCCGATGCGCCGAACCGCTTCGTGGTAAACATTCAGCCCGAGCAGGTCGGCCGGGTGCAGACCGCGCTGCTGGCGCAGGGCGTGTCGACTGAGCTCGCACCGATGGTGCGCGGGCGTCTGATGCGCATCAACGGGGTCGAGGTCGGCGCCGCAAACTATACCGACGAGCGCGCGCAGCGCCTGATCGAGCGCGAGTTCAACCTGTCGATGCGGCCGGATCTGCCCGAAGGCAACAGCCTCGGCGCGGGCCGCTGGTTCGTGCCGGACGAACTCTCCGGCAAGGCGGCCGACGCAGCCGCCTCGGTCGAGGAGGGGCTTGCGCGGACGCTCGGGCTCGCGGTCGGCGACCGCATCGAGTTCGTCATCGCCGGCGAACGCATCGGCATGAAGATCGTCGGCTTGCGCAAGGTCAACTGGGACACCATGCGCGTCAACTTCTTCGTCCTCACGCCGCCGGTGGTTCTCGCAGGCTACCCGGCAAGCTGGATCACCAGTTTTCATCTGCCGGCGGAGAAGGCCGACCTGATCAATCGACTGGTCCGGGATTTCCCGAATCTGACGGTGATCGATGTCGCAGCGATCCTGCGCCAGTTGCAGTCAATCATGGAACAGGTGGCGCGGGCCGTGCAGTTCATCTTCCTGTTCACGCTTGCGGCAGGAATCATCGTTCTTTACGCGGCGCTGGCTTCGGCAGCCGAGGAGCGGCGCTACGAGTTGGCCGTCATGCGCGCCCTCGGCGCCCGGCGCGAGCAGTTGCGGCGCGCGTTGCTCGCCGAGTTCGCCGCCATTGGTGGCTTTGCCGGCCTGATCGCCGCGCTCGGCGCGATTGCCGTCGGTCAGTTCCTGGCGCACCAGGTCTTCCGCTTCGAGGTCGCGATCAACGTGTGGCTGGTGCCGTTGGCGATCGGCGGTGGTGCGCTGCTGGTCACTGCTGCCGGCTGGTTCGCCGCCGCCCGCCTGCTGCAGAACGCTCCGCTCGACGCTCTGCGCGCCGGCAGCAGCTAGAGCGGTGGGGTGGTGCGGCAAGGCTGCTCCCGCCTGACTCGAGGAGGCCGCCGGCGGCCGGGCATCCGGTATCATATCGCTGCTGACGGGTCGCGGTGGCCGACGTTCTCTGCCGCTTCCCGTCGCGTTTTTCGAACCATATTGAGCGGAGGGGAGTTGCGCCATGACTGAGAAGACATTGCTGGTATTGCGGCACGGAAAGTCCGACTGGGCTACCGGTCACGAGGATTTTCACCGGCCGCTGGTCGATCGCGGCCGCCTGGGCAGTCAGAAGATGGGCGCGTGGATCAAGAATAACAAGCTGGTTCCCGATCTGGTTCTCAGCTCGACGGCGGAACGTGCCCGCGCGACGACGGTGGCGGCGTGCAAGGCGATGGGTCTGCCGCTGAAGACGGTGCGCTGGGACGAACGGCTCTACGCGGCGCCGGTCCAGGATCTGCTGGCGGCGCTGGCCGATTGTCCGAAGAGCACCCGGCGGGTGATGGTCGTCGGGCACAACCCGGGGCTCGAGGATCTGGTGGCTTATCTGAGTCGCGAACAGCTCGCGATTCCGGATGATGGCAAGCTGTTGCCGACCTCGGCGCTGGCGCGGCTGGAGATGGTCGAAGGCTGGTCCGACCTGACGCGCGGCAGCGGCAGACTGATCTCGCTGACGCGTCCCGGACAGGTGCCCGAGATCCCCGTGGCGGAGGTCGCCGAGGAAGCGGACCTGGGGCCGGTGCCGGACTACTTCTTCACCCAGTCGGCGGTTCTCCCGTACCGGCTGGTCGATGGCTGGCTCGAGATCATGCTGATCGCCTCGCGCAAGGGGACCCGCTGGGTGGTTCCGAAGGGTGTCAAGGAGCCGGAACTGTCGCTGCGCGATTCAGCCGCCAAGGAGGCACTGGAAGAGGGCGGCGTGCGCGGCAGCGTCGCCGCCGAGCCGATCGGCAACTACGAATACAAGAAGTGGGGTGGTGTCTGCGCGGTGACGGTCTTCCCGATGGAAGTGACCGAGTGCATTCCGGAAGAAGAGTGGGAAGAGAGCCACCGTGAGCGGCGCTGGGTCGAGCCAAAGGAGGCCCGGCGCCTGCTCGACGAAGGCGCGTTGCGGAAAATGGTCGGCAAGCTCGACAAGCGCCTCGGCAAGGGCTGACGCGGCGCCCGCACGACGACTAGCGGCCGAGGTCTTCCTCGGCCAGCCAGGCCTCGATTTCGAGGTAATCCTTGCTGTTCTGGCGGATGACGAGGAAGAACACCAGCACCAGAGCCAGCGCGAAGAGCAGCAGGGGAAGCTCCTGCCAGCCCGGACCTGCAAGTAGTTGCTCAGTCATCGTCTCCTCCGGTTCGCATGTGGCCACAAGTCGGTACCGTCGCCGACGGCTGCAGCCCAACGGCTCTGACCGGCGCCCGTCGCCCGTGGTTCCCCTGCCGGTGGTCGGGCGCGCTCCGGGGTGCTGCCGGCGCGCTGCCGGCGCGCCGCGCACGGCCTGCCGGCGGCAGTTCCCCGGTGGACTCAGATCACCCGTACGCGGATCACGTGCGCCACCCCGCGGATGGCCTCGATCACCGCGGCATCCGGCCCGCTTTCGACGTCCATGAGGTTGAACGCGAGTTCGCCACGGCTCTTGTTCACCATGTCGACGACGTTCACCCGGTTGTCTGCCAGGATCGACAGGACCTTGCCGAGGACGCCCGAGACGTTCTCGTTGGCGAAGGTGATGCGCACCGTTCCCGGGCTGCGCTCCATGGCGATCTTCGGGTAATTCACCGAGTTCGTGATGTTGCCGTTCTCGAGATAATCGACGAGCTGGTTGGCGGCCATCACCGCGCAGTTCTCCTCGGATTCCTCGGTGCTGGCGCCAATGTGCGGCATGGCGATGATCTTCGGGTTGCCCAGCAGCTCCGGCTCGGGGAAGTCGCAGACGTACCTGCCGAGCCGCCCGGCGTCGAGGCTGCGCAGCAGCGCAGCCGGATCGACGATCGCGTCGCGGGCGAAGTTGAGCAGAACGGCGCCCGGCTTGATCACCGCCAGCGTATCGTCGTTGATCATGTGCCGCGTCGTATCGACTGCCGGGACATGCAGCGAAACGTAGTCGGAACGGGCGAGCAGCGATTGCAGGTTCTCCATCCGGCTGACTTCGTTCGACAGCCGCCAGGCGGCGTCGATCGACAGCACCGGGTCGAAGCCGACGACGGTCATGCCCATCGCCAGCGCCATGTCTGCGACCATCGAGCCGATCGCACCGAGGCCGACGATGCCGAGGGTCTTGCCGTGCAGTTCGGTACCGGCGAAGCGGGACTTCGCCTTTTCCACCAGCGGTGACATCTCGGCCGAATCCTTGATCGCGGACAGCGACTGGACGTAGTTCATGCCCTCGATGATGCCGCGCGCGCTGAGCAGCATGCCCGCCATCACCAGTTCCTTGACGGCGTTGGCGTTGGCACCGGGGGTGTTGAAGACGACGATCCCCTGCTTGCCGTACTCGGCAACCGGTACGTTATTGACGCCAGCGCCGGCGCGGGCGACGGCGACGAGGGTGGCGGGGACCTCGATTCCCTGCAGCTTCTGGCTGCGCAGGAGGAAGGCATCGGGATGGGCGATGTCGCTTCCAACTTCGTACGACTTGCGAGGAAAACGCTCCAGACCCTTGATGGAAATCTGGTTATAGGTTCTTACCTTGTACATGGCTAAATGACCCGAAGGTGGTTGGTGAGGCGATGCCTGGCCGTGCCAGGAGAAATCATGCGGCGACCTGTTCGTACGCCCAGGCCAGCCAGGGCATCAGCGCCTGCAGGTCGGCGCTCTCGATCGTCGCGCCGCACCAGATGCGGATTCCTGCCGGCGCATCCTTGTAGGAACCGATGTCGCAAGCGACACCTTCGGCTTCCAGCAGCTTGACCATCTTCTTCACCTGCTCGGCCGCCAGCGTGACGCTCAGGCAGACGCTGGTATTCGAGCGCGTTGCCGGGTCACGGGCGAGGAAGGAGATCCAGTCGTTGGCGGCGACGAAGTCGGCGATGACGCCGAGGTTGGCCTCGCTGCGCGCAATCGCCGCACCGACCCCGCCGATGCTCTCGATCCACTGCAGCGCGTCGAGATAGTCGGCGACGCAGAGCATCGACGGCGTATTGATCGTCTCGCCGCGGAAGATGCCCTCGCTCAGCTTGCCACCCGAGGTCAGGCGGAAGACCTTGGGCAGCGGCCAAGGCGGCGTGTAGCTCTCGAGCCGGGCGACGGCTCGCGGGCCGAGGATTAGCATGCCGTGCGCCCCTTCGCCGCCGAGCACCTTCTGCCACGAGAAGGTCACCACGTCCAGCTTCTGCCACGGCAGATCCATCGCGAAGACGGCCGACGTCGCGTCACAGATGGTCAGCCCGGCACGATCGTCGGCAATCCAGTCGCCGTTCGGTACCTTCACACCCGAGGTGGTGCCATTCCACGTGAAGACGACGTCGTTGTCGAAGTTGATCTGCGACAGATCGACGATGTCGCCGTAGTCGGCCTTGAGGACGCGTGCGTCGGCGAGTTTCAGCTGCTTGACGACATCGGTTGCCCAGCCCGATCCGAAGGACTCCCAGGCAAGGACGTCCACGCCGCGCTGGCCGAGCAGCGACCACATCGCCATCTCGACCGCGCCGGTATCCGAACCCGGCACGACCCCGACGCGATAACCCTCCGGCAGGCCGAGGATGCGCGCCGTCTCGCTGCACGCGAGCGCAAGCGCCTTCTTGCCCAGTGCCGAGCGGTGCGAGCGGCCCAGGGTGTCGAGCCGGAGGGCGCTGACGTCATATCCGGGGCGTTTGCTGCACGGTCCCGACGAGAAATTGGGGTTGCGGGGTTTCACTGTGGGTTGCATGGTTGCCTCTGTCTCGGAAAAAGGAAAGCCGGGTTGGTGCTTCAGCGACGGTCTGCGGACCTCCGGGAAGCAAGCGTGGGATTGTAGCAGAGAGTGTTTTTTGCGGCAGCACGCGGCTGTCCGCAGCTGGAGTCTGCGGCAGCCGGGCGGGCACAGGCGCTGTTGCGGCCAGCGATCGATTCGCCTGGCGTCGGTCCGCAGGCTGTGGCATCCTTGGCCGGTCAGCAGAGGCGGCGGGCAGGAGACAATGAAGCGAAGCAAGGCAGTCGGCAATGGTCGTGCAGACGGCGGGCGGCAGGCAGCGGCGGCCTGCCCCTGTGGCAGCCAGCGCCCCTACGGCGAATGCTGTGCGCCGCTGCATGAGGGCGCTGCCGCAAGCGATGCGGCGGCGCTGATGCGCTCGCGTTACAGCGCCTATGCCCTCGGGCGCGAGGCCTACGTTTTGGCGACCTGGCATCCCTCGACGCGGCCCCCCGGGCTCGACGACGCTGCCGCGCCGCGCTGGCTCGGCCTGCAAATCCGGAACCACTCGGCGACCGGCCCGGACACGGCGAGCGTCGAGTTCGTCGCCCGCTATCGCGTTGCCGGGCGCGGCGCGCGGCTGCACGAGGTCAGCCGCTTCGTCCGCGAGGATGGTCGCTGGTATTACCTTGACGGTGAATTCCCCGCCGTCGGCGGCTAGGTCGGTACCCGTGCCGGGCGACCGGGCGATGCTGCCGATCCTCTTCCGTGACGAGCATCTGGTGGCGATCGACAAGCCGGCCGGGCTGCTGGTCCATCGCACCGCCCTCGACGCGCACGAGCGCCGCTTTGCGCTGCAGATGCTGCGCGACCAGCTCGGCTGTCACGTCTACGCCATCCACCGGCTTGACCGCGGCACTTCCGGCGTCCTGCTGTTCGCTCTCAGCAGCGAGGTGGCGCGCGCGGTGAGCAGCCTGTTCGAGCAGCGTCGGGTCGGCAAGAGCTATCTCGCGGTCGTGCGCGGACATCCGCCGCTGCAGGGCGAGATCGACCATCCGCTGCGCCGCTGCTTCGGCGACGACGAGACCGGCGGCGAAGCAGCCACGGCGACCGTCCAGCAGGCGATCACCCACTATCGACGACTCGCGACGATCGAGCTTCCCTACGCCGTCGACCGCTATCCGCAGAGCCGTTACGCGCTGCTCGAACTGGCACCGCTGAGCGGTCGCCGTCATCAGCTGCGCCGCCATCTGAAACACATCGCGCATCCGATCATCGGCGACACCACCCATGGCAAGGCCGTACACAACCGGCTGTTTCGCACGCTGCTGGGCTGCCAGCGGCTGCTGCTCGCGTGTACCGAGCTGCGCCTGCAGCATCCGGTGAGCGGCGCACCGCTGGTCCTGACGGCGCCGCTTGGCGGCGAGTTCCTGCGTCTCGTCGAACGTTTGCAGTGGGCGGCAACGCTGCCACCGGCATGGCTGCCGGGAACAGCGGCGACGACCGATGGCGGGCGAGTGGCGGACGAGCAGCCTGGCGCCGACGCCGCGGCTGCCAGCCGCTGCCTCGCAGGCGGGCACGCATCGCCCGGGGGGTGGGCCGGCGAGTGCGCCGCTGCGGACAGCGATGTGGCCGCGGCGACTGCGACTCCGGCAGTCCCCGGTCGGTCGGCGAGACACGCCGGCAGCGGTGAGGCCGATGGCTGAGGCCACGGAATCGCTGCTGGCAGGGGTTCCGCTGCTGATCGTGCGGCCGCCCGGCAGCAGCGGTGCGCTGCCGACCGTGCTGTGGGTGCATGGCTACGGCGCCAGCAAGCAGACGCACCTTGCCGAACTCCACCGCCTTGCCGAGCACGGGCTGCTCGCCATCGGCATCGATGCCGTCGCGCACGGCCGGCGGCGCCCTGCCGGTTTCGTGCATCGGGTCTCCAGCTCGCCAAGGGAGAACGCGGCGGTCTTCCGGCAGATCGTCGGCGAGACGGTGGCCGGCCTGCCACGTCTGGTGGACGGCCTGCTCGAACTCGGTCTCAGCGAGCCGGCTCGTCTCGCCATCGCCGGCGTATCGATGGGGGGCTGCGTCGTCTATGGTGCCGTCGCCGCCGATCGCCGGTTCTCGGCAGCCGTGGCACTGCTCGGCTCACCCGAATGGACGCGGCCCGAAGACGACGAGATCTGGTTCGACGCCTTCCATCCGACCGCACTGCTGTCGGTCACCGCTGCCCGCGATACCATCGTGCCGCCAGCCGCCGCGCGGGAGCTGCACGGACTGCTCGCCGGCCGCTACCGCGCGCAGCCCGAGCGGCTGTGCTACCGCGAGCTGGCGGGTGCGCCGCACCTGATGTCGGCAGAGGACTGGGCGACGGCTACCGGGTACGCTGCTGCCTGGCTGGCGCGCTTCCTGCCGTGACTGCGGTTGGCGGCGGCAGTTGGAGCTGCCATCGGCGAACGGCGGTTGGGGCGGAGCGGCCGTTATCCCCGCCCGCCGCCGCCGCTCCTCATTGCGGATTGCCCTCGACGCGGCTGACCGATGCGCCGGCCGACCCCGGGTGCGCGTCCTCTGCTTCCAGCCCGGCGATCACTTCTCCGGCGATGCGGTAGGACTTGCCGCGAAAGAGGGCGATGACCTTGCCGTTGTGATTGCGGATCGTCGTATCGTACACGCCGGTGCGCCCGGCGCGCGACCGCTCCTCGCATTCGGCCTCGAGAATCTCGCCCTCGGCCGCCGGCGCGAGAAAATCGATGTGGCACGCCGAAGCGACGGTGTTGCGGTTGTAGGCGTTGCAGGCATAGGCGAAAGCCGAGTCGGCCAGGGTGAACAGATAGCCGCCGTGGCAGATGTGATGGCCATTGACCATATCCGGTCGAACGACCATCGACATTCGCGAGTAGCCGGGGCGAACACTGATGATCTGCAGACCGATCAGCCGGCTGGCAGCGTCGCGGCTGTACATCGCTTCGGCGGTCAGTTCGGCGAGACGGGTGGCAGCCTCTGATTCATGGGCGCCTGTGTTCTTGGGCATGATTCGTCCTTCGGGCAAACTTCCGGTCAGCCGAGGTTCCGCGCCAACCCTCGGGTTCACCGCGCAGACCTGCGCGCATCGTGCGTGCGTACATCCGGTTTGGTGTTCCCCAGGCCTTCTGCTAGAATTCCCAGCCTTCCGGAGAGATGGATGAGTGGTTTAAGTCGCACGCCTGGAAAGCGTGTTTAGGATAATATCCTAACGCGGGTTCGAATCCCGCTCTCTCCGCCAGCACGCCAGCTGCAAACGCTCTGCACCAGGAACGAAGAGCCCTCTTGACGCCATGGTGCGAGGGGTTCTTCGTGTAAGCCCTCTGGCCTCGAATCTCTGTAAGTCACTATGTGGGCGAGCGCACAGACCTGATCCCCACTTGATCCTATGCTTTGCACAGTGCCACGAGACCTCGATTGCTCGATGATCACGTGTCGCGAAACGGGCAGACACAACGGGCAGACACTGGGGCTCATGTGTCAGCAGTATCAACCGCAAGGCTAGGGGATCGAAATGAACAAGGATCAAGTGAAGGGCGCAGCAAAAGACTTCGGTGGAAAGATTCAGGAAGAGGTCGGAAAACTGGTAGGCAGCACGGAGCAGCAGACCAAGGGCCTGAAGAACCAGGCTGAAGGCAAGGTGCAGGAACATGTCGGCGACCTGAAGGAGAACGTGAAGGACGCCAGGGACGCAGTCAAGGAAGCCATGAAGCCGTAGCGCGCTGCGTCCTCATGCCGGTCGTTCGCGTGAAACAGCCGCCAATGGCGGCTGTTTCTTTTCCTGTGCTCATGTGCGTGCTGCCCGGTGTGAAGGCCAGGCTTCCAGGCGAGATCATTGACCACGGCACGTCTTTGCAGAAGACTTGGAGCGATGGCACACGCCGGGTCTTTCAAGAGCTTCCAGAACTGGTTGGGTGAGTGGTGCAGGCGCCAGTGAGCATTCCCGAGCACCTGCGGGACTTCTACGTCGTGACCTGCGAGCATGGCGGCAACCGGATCCCCTCCGCCTACGTCGACCTCTTCCACGGCTGGCAGGTGCGCTTGTCCAGCCATCACGGCTACGATGCCGGTGCCCTGGTCATGGCGCGCGATCTTGCCGCGGCCCTGCAGGCGCCCCTGATGGTATCTACGGTGAGCCGCCTGCTGGTCGATCTGAATCGATCGCTGTCCAGTCCTCAGGTGTGGTCCGATGCGACGCGGGCGCTATCGCCAACGCGCAAGCAGGCGATCGTGTCGAGCCATTACGCGCCATACCGGCAGCGGCTGACGGAGATCGTGGTGGCCGCGGTAGCGGCCGGGCAGCGGGTGATCCATGTTTCCTCGCACACCTTCACGCCGGTCCTCGATGGCCAGGTCCGCAACGCCGATGTCGGCTTGCTGTATGACCCGGCACGACCTGGAGAAGTAGCGGCGGCAGCCCGCTGGAAGGCGGCGCTCACCGAACAGTCGGCCGAACTGCGCGTGCGCCGGAATTACCCGTATCGTGGGAAGAACGACGGACTGACCTCGGCGATGCGCCGCCG
>DDUX01000069.1:27451-40750 GCA_002345025.1 Candidatus Accumulibacter iunctus
ACGGTCGCGGTCGTGGCGGAACCTGCGCCGCACCGTGGTGACCGCCCTCGAGTCGGCACTGCGCTGACGACCCACTGCCCGCCTTGTTCTCCACCGAGGCACCCAACAACCGGAGGCTCGAATGAAGATCCGCATCGGCTATGACATCGTCTATGAGTGCGTGCAGCCGACACCGATGATCCTGACGCTCAACATCCACTACTCGCGGATGAACGACGTCGTGGTGCCTGATCATCTGATGACCGATCCAGCCGTGCCGCTGGTTGCCTATCGCGACGGCTTCGGCAACTGGTGCAGCCGAATCGTCGCGCCGCGCGGCGACATCCGCATCTTTGCCGACGGTGTCGTTCGCGATTCGGCGCAGGTGGACGACGTCGCTCCCGAGGCGCAACAGGTCGCCCTCCAGGATCTGCCGGAAGAGACGCTGGTCTTCCTGCTCGGCAGCCGCTATTGTGAAACCGACCGACTGTCCGCCGATGCCTGGCGTCTCTTCGGGCACACGCCCCCCGGCTGGGCGCGCGTGCAGGCGATCTGCGACTTTGTACACCAGCGCATCAAGTTCGGCTACGAGTTCGCACGCCCGACCAAGACGGCTTGCGAGGTCTACAACGAGCGCGCCGGTGTTTGCCGCGACTACGCTCATCTGGCCGTCACCTTCTGCCGCTGCATGAACATACCGGCTCGGTACTGCACCGGCTATCTCGGCGACATTGGCGTCACGCCGGTGCCCGGTCCGATGGACTTCTCGGGCTGGTTCGACGTGTATCTCGGCGGCCGCTGGTACACCTTCGACGCACGCAACAACGTTCCTCGCATCGGCCGTGTGCTCATTGCACGCGGCCGCGACGCTGCCGATGTGGCGATGGTAACGACCTTTGGACCGAGCGTCCTGAAGAGCTTTTTTGTCCGCACCGACGAAGTGGCGACGGCCTCGTTCACGGACGGGCATAACCCTGGCTGACCCACCACAAGGCACGGGCATCTCGATGCGATTGGCGTCGGTGGACGAGCCGGCGTTCGCGGCAACACGTACCGCAGTCGAGCTCAGGCCTCAGGTATGGAGACGTCTCTCTCGACGGGTTTCCCGGCGCGCTTGCTGGCTTGCCGGCAAGCGCGCCGCGCCAATCAGCGGCGGCTGGCAAAGAGCCCGACGAGGAAGCCGATCGCCGCGGCAAGCGCAAGCACCTGCCAGGGATTGTCCGCGACGTATTCGTGGGTCGCGTGGGCCGCACCTCTTGCCTTTTCTGCCACCACGGTTCGCGCATCACCGAGCCGGTATCCGACCTCGGCGAGCTTCTCCCGGATCCTGGTGCGGGCCAGGGAGAGTTCCTGTGACGACGAGTCGGCTACCTCCTGCAGCAGGTGGTCGGCATCGTCGACGACGCTCCGGATGTCCTTTACCAGTCTTTCCTTTGTGTCTTCGCCGGCTCTCTGCCTGGCGATCATTTCACTGTCCATAGTCATCAGCCTTTCCTGCTGCGGGTGGATTGGGGCGATCATCGGTGGCTGCGACGACCGCGTACGGGCCATTGTCGGCGGGCAACCGGACACCGCGCTCGGTTTGCTGCGGGTGCCTCTCTCGACAGTCGGGGGAGGCGGCCGTGCGCGAGCAGGCTTTCTCCCCGGTCAATACTCATCCTCGCTCGGTGTTGCGTCTGTGCGCCAGCGCACAAATGGCTGCAACCGTGGCCAGCAGACCTCGGCGGTCACAGAAGTTGGATCCGTGTCGGCTGGCGTGCACACCGACGCGGGCCGTCGCCTGGGCAAGCCGGGTTGCAGGCATGGCGGCAGCCTCGTCACCAGTTCAGGAGACTCGCCGTCGAAGCTGCACATCGGCGAGCAGTCGGGTCAGTTCATTGCTGACCACGGCGTAGCACTCGCAGGCATGTTTCTCCAGGCCGCCCCGATCAAGCACCATGATGTGCCCGCGGCGATATTCGATCAAGCCGGCCTTCTGCAGTTTCCCGGCAGCTTCCGTGATTCCTTCCCGACGGACGCCGAGCATGCCGGCGACCAGTTCCTGCGTCATGACCAGTTCGTTGCCCGGCAGTCGATCAAGGGTCATCAACAGCCAGCGGCATAGTTGCTGCTCGACCGAATGGTGGCGGGTGCAGGCGGCGATCTGTGCCATCTGGGTCATCAGCGCCTGCGTGTAGCGCAACAGCAGGGCCTGCAGGAAGCCGCCGCGGGCGAACCCGTGTTTCAGCGCGCGCGCATCCATCCGATAGGCGTAACCGGCGGTCTGCACAACGGCCGAACTTGGTGTCGTGTTGCCGCCCATGAACAGGGCGACACCGACGACGCCCTCGTTGCCGACCCCGGCGGATTCAGCCGTCGCGCCGGACGCCATGACGTAGTGCAGCGAAACGATCGAAGTCGTCGGGAAATAGGCGTGCGACAACTGCCTGCCCGGTTCGTAGAGCATGTCGCCAAGTCGCATCTGCACCAGCTCCAGATCGCCCGCAAGCGCCTCGAATTCGCTCGGCGGGAGGGCAGCCAAGAGATGATTCTGATTGGGATCATGATGGAGTGGTGATGTCGCTGAAGTCCTCATCGTAGTCTCTAGCTCCTGTTGGTGACTTCAACCCCGATTCCACGGTAACCGATGAAGCGGCAGGAACCATTGAACATCGGCTCGCCGCTGACCCGGAACTGCTGTTCAGAGCCATCGGCATTCAGGCGGTGGAAAAGGAAGTCGATGAACGGCTCGCGCGCGGCGATGGTCGCCTGCAGCTTCTCCCGCTCCGACTCATTCCAGCCCGGGGATTCAAGCCCCCCCGATTCTCCCGCCAGGGAGCCGACCCGAATGCCAAGCATCTCGAGCACAGGACCCGACACCTTCGTGAAGTTCATGCTCTCGTCCTGTTCCCAGTACCAGTCGGAGGCCAGTTCGGTCAGGCTGCGGTAGCGGGCTTCACTCTCGCGCAGTTCGGCAGTTCGTTCCTGAACCGCCTGTTCCAGCACCTTGCTGTAGCTCTCCAGCTGTTTGTAGAGCAGTCGCACTTCCAGCATGTTGCGGATGCGCGTCAGGACTTCGACCAGGACGAAGGGCTTGCTGATGAAATCCCTGGCGCCCGCCTGCAGGGCGCGCAGCTTGTGGCCCGGCTGGGCCGTGATCACGAGCACCGGCAGGTAGGCCTCCGCAGAGTTCGTCTTGAGCGATTCCATCACCTGGAATCCGTCCATCCCGGGCATCTGCAGGTCGAGCAGGATCAGGTCGTAGCAATTCCTGCGATGCATGGCACACACGGCGCATGGATCCCGGGTTGCCGTGACGTTGGTGTAGCCGGCCTCGGCAAGCAACTGTTCGATCAAGAGGACGTTGGACTCCTGATCGTCGACAATCAGGATGCTGGCGGCAAGGATTTCGGATTCGCTGAGCATGTTGTGTGTTCCTGGTGGGCTGCGCAGGCAGCTTCGATGTGTGCAGGTTGCAGCGCCCGGCCCCATCTCGATGAACCTGCTGATCCTGATGGGGTGGCGACAGAACTGAAGAATACTGCCTCGAGGCCTTGCCGGACAGTCTGGGGGAGGGCGTTGCCAGTCTCCGCGAACGGCTCGTCGGGCAGGCCCGCAGTGGCGCGGTCCCTGGCGAGGGGTGCAAGCGCCTCGCCGCTCAGCGCGATCCGGTCGTCACTACAGGACGCCATATCGTCGCGTCAGTGGTCATCACTTCCCGGTTTCACAGCCGCCTTCGCGGACCCGTTCTGCCGTGGCGAACCGCAGCGCGACGTCCAGCGTATCCATGAACTCGTTGAGCTTGATCGGCTTCGTCAGGTAGCGGAAGAAGCCCGCTCGCAGACCTTTCTCGATGTCGCGCGGAATGGCATTGGCACTGAGCGCGACGACCGGAATGTGCGCGGTTGCCGGGTCTTCCGCGAGGATTCTCAGCGCCTGGATACCGCTGATTCCTGGCAGATTGATGTCCATCAGGATCACATCGGGCAGCGTCGCGCGGGCGATCTCGATACCGCGTTGACCATCCCGCGCGCTCAGCAAGCGGATGTCGTGCCGGCGGGCCACCAGATCTTCGACCAGCATCAGATTCGCCGGGTTGTCTTCGACGTAGAGCAGGCTGTGCAAGGCTGCGCCGCTGCGCACTGCCGGCTGGGCGAGGAGCGTCGGTTCGTCGGCACGTGCCGTCGCCTCCGGTTCGCTCATCCGGGGCAGCTCGACCCAGAACACACAGCCGTTGCCGACCGTGCTTGCGACGCCGATGACGCCGCCCATCGAATCGATCAACCGCTTGCAGACCACCAGGCCAATGCCCGTCCCCTCCTCGATGCTGGCCTTCTGTCCGAGTCGGTTGAAGGGCTGGAAGAGCTGCGCCAACTGGTCCGGCGTGAGGCCGGCGCCAGTGTCCCCGACGCTGATGCGAATCGAATCCGGGCTGCTCGGTCGGCACTCGACGCTGACGGTACCACCGACCTTGTTGTACTTGATCGCATTGGACAGCAGGTTGATGAGGATCTGCTTCACCCGTGTCCGGTCGGCCCGCACGAAGTACGGAGTCTCGAAGCGGCAGAAAGCGAGGCTGATGCCACGTCCCCGCGCCTGTGGTTCTATCATCGCCTGGCATTCGTACATCACCTCGGCCAGCGACACCGGTTCCATCGACAGCGACAGCTGGCCGGACTCGATCAGCGATAGATCGAGGACTTCGTTGATCAATTCCAGCAAGTACCATCCGGCCTTGAGAATCTGATCAATGCTCCGCTTCTGCGAAAGCGTCGGTTGCGGAGACCCGGATTCGATCAGTTGGGCGAAGCCGAGGATCGCACTGAGCGGCGTGCGCAGTTCGTGGCTCATGCCGGAAAGGAACTCGGATTTGGCCTGGTTGGCTCGTTCCGCGACAAACCTCGCGCTCTCGAGCTCGGCGTTCTTTTCCCGCAGGACCTGGTCGAGCAATGCGCGCTCGACCGCCGCCCGCTTGCGCTCGGTATTGTCGGTACCAATCAACAGGTAGCCGATGATCGCATCCTGCGGGTCGCGCAGGGCGGTGACCGACACCTCGGCCGGCAAGCGGCTGCCGTCCTTGCGGATATAGGTCAACTCGTAAACATCGCCGATGCCGCGTGAGGCCTTGAACACCAATGCCTCGAAGCCGGGTGCAATCGACGTCCCGAGTTCGAGACTCAGCATCCGCGCGCGCGCGATCAGTTCGTCGGGATCGGAAAAGTCGGCCGGCGTGGTCCTGTTCAATACCTCGGCGGCCGCATAGCCCAGCATGCGTTCGGCGCCGACGTTGAAGATCTGGATGATCCCACTGGCGTCAGTGGCGATGCTGGAGAAGTTGGCGCTGTTGAAGATCGCGCTCTGCAGGGCTCCCGCCTTGAGCAACGCCACCTCGGCCTGCTTGCGCGCCGTGACATCGCGCAGAATGCCGGTGAAATAGCGCTGCCCACCGAGCCACATTTCGCTCGCCGCAATCTCGAGTGGAAAGGCGCTGCCATCCCTGCGCAGACCGACGACTTCCCGTCCGAGGCCGATGGCGCGTGCTTCAAGACTCGCACTGTAGTGTTCGAGGGAGGGTCTGGTCGTGCCTTGCGCGAGCTCGGGTATCAGCGTGCTGAAGGTCCGTCCGATCAGTTCAGCCGCACTGTAGCCAAACATCCGTTCGGCAGCCGGGTTGGCCGTTTCGATGCAGCCGTTGCTCGCCTGCAGGGTGATGATGCCGTCCACCACGGTCTTGAGAATCGTCTCGATCAGCGCGGTGCTGTCGCGCAGGGCCTGCTGAGCCGCATATTCCTCGGTGACGTCGCGGAACACCAGCACGGCACCAACGACCCGTCCGTCCCGGTCGCGAATCGGGGCGCAACTGTCGGCGATCGCGCGCTCGCTGCCATCGCGGGCGATCAGGATCGTGTGGTTGGCCAGACCCTGAACGGTGCCGAGCGCCAAGGTTGCCATCACCGGGATCTTTGAAGATTGACGCGTTTCCTGGTTGATGATGTGGAAGACTTCCTCCACCGGACGGCCCGTGGCTTCGGCCTGAGTCCAGCCGGTGAGCTGTTCGGCCACCGGGTTCATGCGCATCACGTTAGCTTCCGCATCGGTGGAGATGACCGCGTCGCCGATCGAGTTGAGCGTCACGGCGAGCTTCTCCTCACTCTCGCGCAAGCTCAGGTTGGCCTGCCGAAGCTGATCGTTGATCGCTTCCTGCGTCTCGAACGAGCGCCCTTCCGCTAGATCTGCGGCAGCCCTGAGCAGTTGCCGTTTCGGTCGATGAAACCGATGGACGAAGCAGGCAGCCAACAGCAGTAGCAGCGCGCTGGTGGTGATGGCCACTGTCAGCAGGCGGGGCATGCTGGACTCCAGCCCTGTTGCGTGCGCCAGCAGCGCGACTTCTTCGGCCTCGACGAGGTTGCTGATTTCGGCGCCTTGCAGACTGGGCCGCAGATCCTCCGGGCCGTCCATCGCATGCTGGCGCTGCAGGCGCGCCTGGGCGCCTTCGTCGATCTGGTGGGAAGACCAGAGAAATGCTGGTACCCCGAGCGCACCGAGCAGCAGGCCTGTTGCTGCGAGCGCAGCCGTGATCCTGTTCACGGCCTTCACCGCAGTGCGGCCGCCGACGTGGCAGGCTTGGGTACTAGATGCCTGGAGCGGTCTCCTGCTTCGGACATTTCCGAGTTTCCTGAAAAGCGCAACAAGCCCCCGTGTGGCTGTCGGCGGCGTCTGCAAAGGGATGTTTCGAGCCCCACGGTGGACCATGACCGCGCCGCCAGGCAGCACCGATGACGATCATCGCCGGATCGGCGCCGCTCGTCCGTGCGCTGGCGCACAGACGGCGATCAATACCGCCGTCACCGACCTGGCCTGTGCGATCGAGATAGCCCCGCCCTCGCGGCCGGTCCCGCAACCTGCTCGCTGCGCAGTTGCGTCGTGTAGGGCCTGGTTCCTTCGTAGCTGTCGCGAGACGCTGACGACCCCTTTCTGGCAAGGCTTTCTTCGGGCCAGAAATCATGGGCTCGGTCAGGCCAATCGTCCTTGTCGAATCCGGGTGTATCGTGGAGACGCGCCCTGGCCACATCGAGCAAGAAGCGCCTGTTGCCGGCGTCGGGCATCAGTGCGTTCCAGGGGATCGCGAAAAGCTTTTCGCTCAAGCCGGGAGAACCGCCGAAGGACAGAACGGCATAGGCGATCTGGCCGCTGCGGATGTCCAGCATGATGGATTTGATCTGGCCCAGATCTTCGTATTGGTGATTCCAGACCGCGCTGCCCACGAGGGTGTCGGCGTCCACCAACTCGGGGCCGAAGCCATGACCTCTCTGCGTATCCCGTGCGGCGACACCGCCCGTATGGTCTTCGAAGAAGCTGTTACTGCCCTGATTCGTGAAGTTCATGTGTGTCTCCTGATCATCGACCGCCGAAGCCGGGCCGGGCCTTGCGTCGGGCTTCCAGCAGGCGCGCTGGACTGGGGAACTCTGTGCGCACTGGGATGCGCAAGAGGTCTGTGCTGTGCGTCAATGCACGCACGCTCGCTGGCGGTCAGTGAGGCAAGAGAGACTCACTGACCAGATTGCCGACCGCGTGCCCGTCCGTGGTTGGCGGTGTCGACCGGCGGGAACCGGTCAGACCCGCAGCTCTGACGCTTGCGACTGGGTTCCGTAGTAGGAATGGATTTCCCGTGCCCAGGACTGATCTGCCATGTTTGGCCAGTGGCCTTTGTCGAAGCCGGGTGCGTCCCGCAGGCGCTCCTTCTCGACGTTCAGCACGAAGCGCTTGTTCACCGTGTCGAGCTTCAAGGCGTGCCAGGGCACCGCGAAAAGCTTGTCGCCCATGCCAAGGAAGCCACCGAAGGACAGCACCGCGTAGGCCACCGTGCCGTTGCTGAGATCGAGCATGATCTCCTTGATGTCGCCCAGATCCTCGTCCTTCCGGTTGTAGACGTCGTTGCCGACCAAGGTGGCAGCACCCATCATCTCGGGTCCTGGTCCGTGCCGCACATCGGGTCCGGGTTCCTGCGCGCCGCTGTCGCGGTACATGCCATAGGTATCACGATCTTCGTAGTTCATAGTGGCCTCCAGATGGTTGATTTCGATGGTTCACCGCAGCACCAGGCAAAGGGTCGGGCACTCAGTTCGGCCATGCTATGCACGAGACGTCGCGCGGTCTGTGCGCCAGCGCACAGGCAGTCGCCAGTGGATCCGGTCGCACGGCAGGCAAGCGCAGCCACCTGCTTACCATCGCCGCGTATCCGCGGCGTTTGACCCGCTCCCGCTCATCAGGTAGGGTTCCAGGCGGCACTCGCGACCGCGCTCGCCTGTTTCGGCAAGGGGCGATCGCTCAGCGCCGCTGCTGGCTGTTTCAAGCCGATTTGCCGCCAGGAAAATGGCCAGACTTCTGCCGGTGAACCAGGCGGCGCGCAGAATCACCAGCCACACCAGGTTGTAGGCCCACACCCAGCCAATCACCTGCCATGAGATTGGCTCGAGCAGCGGCCCCATGGAACAGATCAGCGTGGTGGCGAGTTGAGCGAGAAGAAGCGGCACCAAGAGCGGCGCAGGCGGGCACGACGGCCAGAAGAAGCGGTTGCCGTTGTCACTGGCGAACAACAGCAGATTGCCACCGACCACCAATTGCAGGAGCATTACGGTCGGCAGAGCAGCCGTCGTCACGCTTGGCAGGGCCAGCAGCTGTGGGCTGGATACCAGCCACAGACCGATCAGGAGCGGGCCGACGGACTCAATGAGGAACAGCACGCCGAGCAGCACGGATCCTGTTGTACCTGCGGATCCCCGCCGAGCAGTCAGGAAACGGGCTGGCACGAAAAAGCGAACCTGAACTGGTTCATGACTGTTCTCCAAGTGACCTGAGATGTTTCACAGCGGTCCCTGCGCTGCGGCACAGTGCAAGGTCGCCCGACGAGCCATTGGCTTGTGTCGGACTCCCGATGGAAGCCGAGCACCGCTTCACGAGGCAGGACCGGGCACACGCCTCCGGAAGAAGTTTGACGGCAACGCCTGGCTTCCATCTGTACGCCAACGCACAGACCGTTGGCTTCCTCTTGTTCAAGATGTGCAGGTGCCTGAGAGAGTATGGCGTCGATACGCAGTGGTGCCTGACGCCTTAAATCCAAGCCTTTTCAAGCTTTTCAACCTCAAGGAGCCTTACCATGTCAAAAAGAGACGACTACATCGAGAAGATGAAACTCCAGCTGGATGAAGTGAATGCCAAGATCACTTCCTTGGAGGCCAAGGGGCAACGAGCGAAGGCTGATGCCGCCGACAAGTACGAGGAAGAAATGGAGAAACTGCGGCAGCAGTCGCAATTGGCCCTCACCAAGCTGGATGAACTGAAAGCTGCCGGCGAAGATTCCTGGGACGCGATGGTCGCCGAAATGGAAAAGATCCGCGACGCGTTTGTCCATTCCTTCAAGTACTTCAAGTCCCAGATTTGACCTGTCCCAAACTGCTGGCAGTAGCAAACGGCTACCAGGAAGAACTCTCGGCAGGGTCGGCGCGCACTACTCGGCGTCGACCCTTGACCTGCGTCGAGACGGTGGAACGGAGAATGAGGCGCGAGTGATACGATTGATGTCCGCCTCTTCCAACTGTTCTAGGTCGAGAAGTGCGTTCTGACGTCATCGATCGCACGAATGACTGCATCCAGTTTCACCTGCATCGCTTCTGAATCCAGGTTCTGGGTGTGCTCGATCACAAACACCATCAGGAAGGTGACAATCGTCGTTCCCGTGTTGATGACCTTCGACAGGCCCCTTGATCTAGAGGCCCGAGGGCGGCGGAAACCGCGCGCTACAACCTGCCCATGAGCAACAGAATGATCAGGATCACCACCACCAGCCCGAGACCACCGCTGGGACCGTAGCCCCACCCTCGGCTGTGCGGCCAGCTTGGAAACGCGCCGATCAGCAGCAAGACCACAAGAATCAGCAGAATGGTTCCCAGTGACATTTTCTTCTCCCAGAAAAAATGGGTCAGTCGCAACCCTCCGGTGCTGGAGCAAACAAGCGCTGTGCACCGATGGCGCCTCCCGCGACCGACCCGTGTGGGTCGCATCTGGCATGTCTGTCCAGAGTGCTTTACCCGTGGCAGCCTGCCTTTCGCGGACCCCGAAACGACCGGCGTTGAGCACGCCGATCCCTGTTGAGAATCCTAGCCGGGGGTAGGCGTCGGCGTCTGTACGCCACCGCACACTGCCCACAGGCACGCCAGGCAGTGAGCGAATACGCGTTCGCCGTGGCGGAAAGGCCAGCGCGAGATGACCAGGAATGGAGTAACATCACGCCATCGATTGCGCCGGGAGAGCGCCGGGGAGTGAGAGTGCGGTCAGGAGAACTGAAGAAGAAGGCGGTTGCTCGATCTTCGCCGTCGCCGCTCGCCCCGGCCGGGTCGGCCGACAAGCCTGCGGGCGTCTCCTTCCCGATCGTTGGCTTGGGCGCCTCGGCCGGAGGGCTGGGGGCGTTCGAAGCGTTTTTTTCCGGCATGCCGGCGGAAGCAGAGCCCGGCATGGCCTTCGTGCTGGTCCAGCATCTGGCGCCGGACCACAAAAGCATTCTCTCCGATCTCATCCAGCGCTATACCCGTATGCGCGTATTCGAGGTCGAGGATGGCATGGCGGTGCAAGCCAACTGCGCGTACATCATTCCGCCCAACCGCGACATGGCGCTCTTGGACGGCACGCTGCAGTTACTGGAACCGTCCGAACCGCGTGGCCACCGCTTGCCCGTCGACTTCCTCTTTCGCTCGCTCGCCCAGGACCAGCATGAACGGGCCATCGGCATCGTACTCTCCGGCACCGGCAGCGACGGCGCGCAGGGCGTCCGCTCGATCAAGGACGAGGGCGGACTGGTCATCGCCCAGAGTCCCGATTCGGCTGAGTACGACGGCATGCCGCGGAGCGCCATCGCCACCGGCGTGGTGGACTACGAGCTGGCCCCGGCGGACATGCCCGCACAACTGATCGCCTACGCCACTCGAGCCTTGGGAACGCATCAGGGAAGCGTTGCCAAGGATCCTTCAAGGAGCGACGAGGATCTCAAGAAGATCATGATTCTGCTGCGCGCGCAGACCGGTCACGACTTTTCGCAATACAAGCCGAGCACCATCCAGCGCCGTACCACGCGGCGCATGGCGGTGCACCAGATCGGGACCTTGGCAAGCTATGTTCGCTATCTGCAGCAGACGCCGCTCGAGTTGGAGGCGCTGTTTCGCGATCTGTTGATCGGCGTGACCAGTTTCTTTCGCGATCCGGAGGCGTTCAAGGTGCTCGAGGGGCTGCTCATTCCCCAGCTCTTGGCCGACAAGTCGGCCGGCTCGGTGGTCCGGGTCTGGTCGCCGGGGTGCTCAACCGGCGAAGAGGCCTATTCGCTGGCGATTCTCCTGCAGGAACATCTGAACGCGTCCAAGCACGCCGTCACGGTACAGGTCTTCGCCACCGACATTGACGGCCGGGCCATTGCGACGGCGCGCAGTGGTCTTTATCCGGCCAGCATTGCCGCCAATCTCTCGCCGGAGCGTCTGGCACGCTTTTTCACCGCCACCCCGGATGGCAGCGCCTATCGCGTCCAGAAGAGTATCCGCGACATGCTGGTGTTTTCCGAACAGAACGTGATCAGGGATCCGCCATTCTCCAGGATCGATCTGATCAGTTGCCGGAACCTGTTGATCTATATGGGCGCGGAGTTGCAGAAGAAGCTCATCCCCTTGTTCCACTACGTACTCAATCCGGGTGGCTTGCTGTTTCTCGGGACATCTGAAAGCATTGGCGAGTTTAGCGACCTGTTTGCGGTGCTCGACCGCAAGGCGAAGCTCTATCGGCGCAAGGAGGACTTTTCCAGCCGCCGGCGTGTCGCCCAGCGTGGTTTCCTGCCGTCGCAGACGGCGGTCGATGCGGCGCTCACAAAGGGCGGCTGGTGCGGCGGAAAGACGGTGTCGCCGGTGAAACTGCCGCTGCGCGAGTTGGCCGAACAGACCCTCCTGCAGCAGCTCGCCCCGGCCAGTGCGCTGGTCAACGGGCAGGGCGACATCCTCTATCTGTACGGTCGCACCGGGATGTATCTGGAGCCGGCTCCGGGCGAGCCCGGCATCAACAATATCCTGAGAATGGCCCGCGAAGGGCTGCGGCAGGACCTCCGAATCGCCCTGCACAAGGCGGCCAGCACCGCTGAGACGGTCCGCTTTGCAGGTCTGAAGGTCAAGAGCAACGGCCACCACACCCAACTCAATCTGAGCGTTTGCCCGGTGAAGTTCGGCCCGGCCCAAGTCGCTGCTTCGCCGTTGTTCCTGGTCATGCTCCAGGAAGTCCCAAGTGCCGACCCGGAACGGGCGCCGCAGGTCGGCGAGCCAACCGGCGCCGCGTCAGTCGCTCCGGGAGCAGGCACGGGAGTCGACGCAGCGTCCGGCACCGAAGTGCGCATCGCAGCGCTCAAGGAGGAGTTGCGAGCCAAGGATGAGTACCTGCAGGCCACCCAGGAGGAGCTGGAAACCTCCAACGAGGAGTTGAAGTCGTCCAACGAGGAAATGCAATCGGTGAACGAGGAACTGCAATCCACCAACGAGGAACTGGAGACCTCCAAGGAAGAATTGCAGTCGGTCAACGAGGAACTGGCGACGGTCAATGCCGAACTGCAGGCGAAGGTAAGCGATCTGTCGCGGAGCAACAACGACATGAACAATCTGCTTGCCGGTACCGGGATTGGCACCGTGTTTGTGGACCATCAACTGCGCATTCTGCGCTTCACCCCTGCGGCCAGCAGAATCATCAATCTGATCCCGAGCGATGTCGGACGGCCCGTTGCCCATATCGTCTCCAACCTGGTCGGCTACGATGGACTGGTGATGGATACTCAGGCGGTGCTCACTACCTTGATCCACAAGGAGGTCGACGTGCTGACCCGGGATGGCAAGTGGTACACGATGCGCATCCAGCCCTACCGCACGCTCGACAACGTGATCGAGGGCGCAGTGATCTCGTTCTTCGACATTACCGAGACCGTGCAGACGCGTCATGCCTTGCGCACAGCCACCGATCTGCTGCCTCTCGCGGTGGTCGCGCGTGATGCACACGATGCCATCACCGTGCAGGACCTGGAAGGCCGTATTCTGGCCTGGAACCCGGGAGCAGTGCGAACCTATGGCTGGAGCGAAGCGGAGGCTCTGCGGATGAACGTGCGCGACCGGATCCCGCCGGATTCGCGCGAGCGAGATCTGGCGACACTGCGGGAGCTTGCCGTGGCTGAAACCCTGGAGCCCCAGTGTACTCAACGGATCACCAAGTACGGTGCTGTCGTGAACGTCTCGATGACCTCGACGGCACTGCGAAACGAGGCGGGGCAGG
>DDUX01000069.1:41141-50516 GCA_002345025.1 Candidatus Accumulibacter iunctus
ATCGCCGGCACGGAGTGGGGCCCTGTTGCCCGAAGACACGCAGCGGATGCTGCACGAACTGCGCGTGCATCAGATCGAGCTGGAGATGCAGAACGAGGAGCTGCGTCAGGCGCAGGTGGTACTCGACACCACGAGAGCACGTTATTTCGACCTTTACGATCTGGCGCCGGTGGGCTATTGCACCTTGAGCGAGGCGGGCCTGATCCTGCAAAGCAACCTCACCGCTGCGGCCCTGCTGGGCTTGCCACGTGGTGCCCTGGAGAGCCAGGCAATCAGCCGTTTCATCCTCAAGGCGGATCAGGATATTTACTACCTGCACCGGAAGCAGGTGTTCGCAACCGGTGATTCCCGGGTCTGCGAGTTGCGCATGGTGCGAGCTGACGGGACGACCTTCTGGGCGCATCTGGCGTCCGCAGTTGCGCAGGAGCCAGGTGGCACTGCCGTGCTGCGCGTGGTCCTGAGCGATGTCAGCGAGCGAAAGTTGGCCGAAGCTGAGCGCGCGAGTTTCGCCCAGGTGCTGCAGGACAAGAACACCGAACTGGAGCGTGCCAGGTTGCTTGCGGAAACAGCCAACCGGGCGAAATCCGAGTTCGTTTCCAGGATGAGCCACGAACTCCGGACGCCGCTCAGTGCGATCCTCGGTTTTGCACAGCTTGTGGACACCGGATCGCCCGCACCGACGCCCGCGCAGAAGCGGAGCATCGATCAGATTCTGAAAGCGGGCTGGTACCTGCTGGGCTTGATCAACGAAATCCTTGACCTCGCGCTGATCGAGTCAGGCCAGCTCTTGCTGGCCATGGAACCGATATCGCTCCCCGACCTCCTTGCCGAGTGCAAGGATCTGGTTGAAACGCAGGCGGCGCAAAAGGCCATCAGACTGTCCCTCGACCGGGTCGACATCCCATCGCTGGTCCAGGCTGACCGGAAACGGCTCAAGGAGATCATCATCAACCTCCTGTCGAACGCGATCAAGTACAACACCGCCGGCGGCATGGTTGCGGTGGAGTATCTCCTGAGGCCGCCGGACGCGATCCGCATCAGCGTTCGTGACAGTGGCGCGGGGCTCAGCGCAGAGCAGTTGGCGAAGCTTTTTCAGCCCTTCAATCGTCTCGGACAGGAGACGGGCGCGGAGCAGGGCACAGGGATTGGCCTGGTCGTCTGCAAGCGGCTCGTTGAATGCATGGGCGGGTGCATCGGCGTCGACAGCACGGTCGGCAGAGGTACCACCTTCTGGATCGAGCTGAAAACGACGACCGAAGCCCTGACCCCTGCCGGCAGGAGCGCGTCCGTGCCGCTTGCCGAGGCAGCACCAGGTGGCGAGCACTCGCGCACGCTGCTCTGTGTCGAGGACAATGCAGCCAATCTGATGCTGATCGAGGAAATCACCGCGCGTCGCCCGGATATTCGGCTGCTGAGTGCGCGCAACGGCAGGGACGGCATCGAGATGGCGCGCAGCGCGCGGCCCGATGTCATCCTGATGGACATCAGCCTGCCGGACATCAGCGGCATCCAGGCGCTGCAAGTCCTCGCCGAGGATCGGGCAACAGCACACATTCCGGTCATTGCGCTCAGTGCCCACGCCATACCGCGGGATGTCCGGCTGGGCCTGGAGGCGGGGTTCTTCCGCTACCTGACGAAGCCGATCAGGGTGCACGAGTTCCTGGCTACGCTGGACGTGGCCCTTGATTTTGCGAAATCGGCGACCGGCAGTGCCGGTAACGAGGGCAGCGGCTGCGAGTGAGTGTCCGCCGCCTCACGGCCGGGCCACACCGGATCCGGCGAGCGCCCCCGCTGGGCCCGCTTTGGTCTTGATCGCCTTGGCGCAGCGTCGTCCTGCAGTCGTCACCCGCGCGGATCACTGAGCGGCCGGGCTGCGACTCGAGCACCGTCTTCTGCTGTTGTGTGCGCCAGCGGACAGACCGCGCCTGATCTTCTCCATAAGCTGGGTTATCCGAGCCAGGACGGATGTGCTGTCTGCAGCATGGCGACTTCCGATGCCTGCAAGCAGCGTCAAGGCCCTGGCGGAGAAACGTGTATGCACGGCGGTGCTTGCCCATGCGTCACGCCCAAGCTCATCAGATGAAGGAATGATAATGAACAGATTCAACATGAACGTGATCGCACTTGCGGTCAGTCTCGGTTTCAGTGCCGGTGCGATGGCGCAAAGCATGTCGAGGACCGACTACACGGCTGCCAAGGACAAGATCGCCGCCGAGTACAAGTCGGCCAAGGCAGCCTGCGCCTCCTTGTCCGCCAACGCGAAAGACATCTGCGTGGCTCAGGCCAAGGGCAGTGAGAAGGTGGCAGCAGCCGACCTCGAAGCCAGCTACAAGCCCAGCCCGAAAACCCATTACCAGGCTCGCGTCGCCAAGGCCGAGGCCGATTATGGCGTGGCCAATGAGAAGTGCGACGATTCGTCCGGCAATGCCAAGGATGTTTGCGTGAAGGAAGCCAAGGCGGCGAAAACGGCCGCCGAAGCCGACGCCAAGGCAGCGATGAAGACCACGGATGCGAACGCGACGGCCGCGGAGAAGAGCACCGATGCGCGCAGCAAGGCGAACACCCAGACCAGCGACGCCCGCAAGGACGCCAAGGCCGACAAGGTCGACGCCCAGTACGCGGTCGCCAAGGAAAAATGCGACGACCGAGCGGGCGCTGCCAAGGATGACTGTCTGGCGCAGGCGAAGGCTCACGCTGGCAAGTAGCCATGCGTTGCCACATCACCTTCGAGAGCGAGAGAGGTAGCCCCATGAAAGCGAAGCAGAGATTCGCGCTCAGTACCCTGGCAGCAGCAATGCTGATCGGTCTGGGTGCTTGTTCCGGGATGTCAGCGCAGGACAAGAACACCGCAGTCGGCGCCGGTGTCGGCGCCGTTGGTGGTGCCGTCCTGACCGGCGGCAGCGCGGTTGGCACGGTCGGCGGCGCGGCCGTCGGCGGCATCATCGGCCACGAGGTCAACAAGCCGCAGTGAGCAGCGAGCCGCGATCCGCCGGAGCTTCACCGCCGGCGGGTCGCAGTCGCGCATCGGCGCCCGTTTCCGTCATTTTCTGGCGAGAGCCAGCGAAGATTCGCGCCGCACCCGACCGGGCCGCGTACGGCGATGTGCCGCACCCAGCATCACGCGCCGGCAGGCGTTTTCCACCGAGCTGTCTGGCTCGAACCAGCAAGCAACCAAAAGGAATTCTCATGAAATATTCAATCGTGTGTTCTGCGGTACTCATGGCGCTGTCTTTGAGCGCGTGCGACCGGCCGACCGTAGTGACTCCCGCGGCAGTCGTCGCCGTTCCCGGGCCCGCGGGCCCAACCGGTGCAACCGGATCAGCGGGGGCCACCGGTGCGCCGGGATCAAGCGGCACGACCGGTTACACCGGCGCCACAGGCGCCACAGGCGCCACCGGGAGTACGGGGGATACCGGAGCCACTGGTGACCGCGGCAAGACCGGTGGCGGCACGGTGGTGGTCGTTCCAGCCCCCGCTGCGGTGCCCGCTCCCGCTCGCTGAGCTTGCCGGCGGTACGTGCATCTCTTGCGAGCCAGGACGGTGCCGACGCCCGCACTTTCCTGGCCACGCGAGACGAGGCGCCATCGCCTGCGCCAGACGGCCATGCCGGTTCGCGTACTCAAGCTTGCGGCGGTGACGGCGTTCTGTCTGCTCGGCGCAGCGGGCTGTCCGAGTTTGCCGGACACCGATGTCCTGATCAGGCGACATGCCGGGCAGGCGGTGCGGTTCGAAAGCGCCAGCGGTCCGCTTTCGGCGCAGAAGAGCGCGGCGATTCTCGCGGAACTCAAGCGCAAGTCCGGCGACATCGACATCCTGGAAAAGCAGATCGCGCTGGAACAGGCGATCGTCGGCAGCCCGTTGATCCTGGGAAACAAGGTCACGCTGTTGCAGGACGGCGCCGCGACCTATGCGGCCATGTTTGCTGCAATCCGCAAGGCCCGGGACCATATCAACCTGGAGTCCTACATCTTTGAAGACGACGAGATCGGGCGCCAGTTTGCGGACTTGTTGCTGGAACAGCAGGGCCGGGGCGTGCAGGTCAATGTAATCTATGACAGCGTCGGTGCCTTGAGTACCCCGAAGGCCTTCTTCGAGCGGCTTGAGGAAGCTGGCATCGCGGTGCTCGAATTCAATCCGATCAACCCGCTTTCGGCAAAGACGGAGTGGCTGCTCAACAACCGGGACCACCGGAAGTTGCTGGTGGTCGATGGGCGTACGGCATTTATCGGCGGCATCAACATCAGCAGCGTCTATTCGTCGGGATCGGTTGTCAGGGGGAGCAGGAAAGCCGCCGCGAAGACGGTTCCCTGGCGCGATACCGACCTGCAAATCGAAGGTCCTGTGGTCGGTGAATTGCAGAAGCTGTTCATCGAAACCTGGGAGAGGCAGCGCGGCAAGCCGCTCACCGCCAAGGAGTACTTTCCGGCGTTGAAGGTGCAGGGGAAAGAGGTCGTGCGCGCCATCGGCAGCACGCCCGACGACCCTTACAGCCTGATCTACGTGACCCTGATCTCGGCGATCGGCAATGCGGAAAAGCAGGTGCAGCTCACCAATGCGTACTTCGTGCCCGACCCGCAACTTCTCCAATCCCTGATCGACGCAGCCGGGCGGGGGGTCGATGTGCAGCTGATCCTGCCCAGTCACTCCGACTCCGAAGTCGTGTTTCATGCGGGCCGTGCGCACTACTCGACCTTGCTGAAGGCCGGCGTCAAGATCCACGAACGACGTGGGCCGCTGCTCCATTCCAAGACTGCACTGATCGACGGTGTCTGGTCATGCGTCGGCTCCACCAACCTCGACTGGCGCAGCTTTCTCGACAACGACGAGATCAACGCGGTGATTCTTGGCCGTGAATTCGGCCAGCAAATGCAGCTCATGTTTGCCAGCGACCTGGCTGCATCGCAACCCATCGACCCGGGAACCTGGGAAGGTCGCTCCCCGCTGTTGCGCTTGAAGGAATGGAGCGCTGGTTTGTGGCAGCGATGGCTGTAACCGGGTGCTCCCGGCGGCCGTCAGATCGCCGCGATGGCTCAAGGCGCGGCGGGGGGCAGCGAAGACGTTGGTCCGGCCTCCCGTTGCCGCGTTTCGGTTGCGCCCGGCTGCCGTTGGCCTGCCACAGTCGAGCAAAAAGTGGATAGTTGTTCGAGCACCGACTGCACTGCGCGATTGGCCGCAATGACCCCGCCGTAGGGGTCGTCACTGGCAGCCGCAACGCTCTCGTCGAAAAGGCGCGACGCCAGCACCCGGCGTGTCGTGCTGTCGACGACATGGGCGCGCAGCGTGAAGCGCACACGACTCGGCTGGCTGGTGAAGTCCTGCTGCAGGCGTACGATTTCGCTGTCGAGCCGCAGTTCGCCAGTGGCAGCAGTCGGCGCTGCCACGACGGCACGGAAGCTGCCGCTGCCTTCGAGCGCGCTGACGATCAGTGGCGCGAGCATGCGTGCCGGCGTGTCGACCCATTCACCATGCGCAAAATGGTCGAGGCGGTGCGCCTCGCGAAGGTAGACGATGCGCTGGCTGTCGAAACCGGCTGCGGCATGCGGTCGATTGACGATCAGCGTCGGGGCTGCGGGCGAACGGTTGGCGGGAGCGGACCCGCCGGCACTGGCCTCGATCCGTGCGTTGTCGAGTGAATAGAACGACGGTGGCGTTGCCGTCGAACGCAGGGCACTGCAGCCACTGCCGCAGCTCAACAGCAGCCCGACCGCGCACAGCCGGCC
Organism: Candidatus Accumulibacter iunctus; assembly: GCA_002345025.1. GTDB lineage: Bacteria > Pseudomonadota > Gammaproteobacteria > Burkholderiales > Rhodocyclaceae > Accumulibacter > Accumulibacter iunctus. The sequence continues at coordinate 46,862 of DDUX01000069.1, forward strand.
GAGTCGTCTGCGCGATGGAAAGATCATGGCTGGCGTGCTCCGGTTGATGAGGATTCGCCGGGCCCGTCGGCTAGCGGCCGGCGACCGAAGAGGAGGCCCGCGGGATTGCGTTCGGTTTGCTCGGCAAGGCGCCGCAGCGAGGTCGACAGGACGCTCAGTTCTGCGAGCAGACGCTCCAGTTCGGGGAGCGTTTCCGCGCTGAAGCGCTGCATGTCGGCACCGACCGCGTCGAACGTCTTGCCGGCGCTGGCAGTCGTGCGGGCGACCTCGGTTCCCATTGTGCCGACCGCGTCGGCACTGCGGCCGACGCGGTCGATCACGGGTCCGATCTGCGCTGAGGCACGTGAGGTGTTTTCGAAGGTGCGGGCGGCATGGGCAAGCCCTGAATCGAGGGCGTCCCGGCGCGCGGCGATGGTGTGCGCAACAAGGGCAACATCGGCGACCACGGCCGCGAACGCCGTACGGTTTTCATCGCTTAGTATGGCGTTGACGTTGCTCGACATGCTGTCGAGCTTCGTCAGGACGGTCGTGAGCACATTCTCCAGGCGTGCGCTGAGCGACGGCTTGGTGCGGATCACTGGATAATCGCTTCCGTCGCGGGCAAGCAGGGGCGGTGCGTCACGTGTGCCGCCGCCGAGCTCGACGTAGGCGATGCCGGTCAAGCCCTGCGTTTTCAGAACTGCTACGGTATCCTCCTTGATCGGCGTGTCGCGCTCGATCGCGAAGAGCAGGGTCACACGTTCCGGATTGGCCGGGTCCAGCTCGATCAGCCGCACCTTGCCCACATCCACGCCGTTGTACTTGACAGGCGCATTGACGTTGAGACCGGCCACCGACTCGTTTTCGATCGCCAGGTACAGGTCGTATTTCTTCTGGAACGTACCCCCTGAGGCCAGCCAGAGGGCGCCGGCGATCAGCAGCGAGCCGAGGACGAGAACGAATGCGCCGACGAGCGGATAGTTCACTTTGGTTTCGATGGTGGCCTCCCGTTTTCCCGACTGGTTGTGGTCTCGGCCAAGTCCTCGGCCTGCTGCTGTGCGGCCCGACCGCGCGGCCCTTCGAAGAAGACCCGGATGGCGGGATTCTCCGTTCGTGACAGCTCAGCCATCGAGCCGATGCCTTGCACCTTGCCGTCGGCGAGGACCGCGACGCGGTCGGCAAGCTGCCACAGCAAGTCGAGGTCGTGCGTGATCATGACGATCGTCAGGCCGAAGAGGTCGCGCAGTCGGCGCACCAGTTGGTCGACCTCGCCGGCGCTTTCAGGGTCGAGGCCGGCGGTTGGCTCGTCGAGAAACAGCAGTTCGGGGTCGAGTGCCAGAGCCCGGGCCAGCGAGGCACGCTTCATCATGCCGCCGCTGAGTTCGGACGGGTACTGTGCGCCGACCTCCGGCTTGAGGCCGGTCATGGCGAGCTTCCAGGCAGCGATTTCGTCGATCAGCGGGTCCGGGAGCGCGGTGTGCTCGCGCAGCGGCAGGCCGACATTCTCCGCCACGGTCAGTGAGCCGAAGAGGCCACCATGCTGGAACATCACCCCCCAGCGCAGCCGCAGGCCGAGGGCATCCGCGTCACCGAGGTCCGCCAGGTCTACGCCGAGCACCCGGATGGCGCCTGAGTCCGGCCGTTGCAGCAGGATCATTTCGCGCAGCAATGTCGACTTGCCCGAGCCACTGCCACCGATCAAGGCGAATATCTCGGAACGGCGCACCTGCAGGTCGATGTTTGAATGCACCACATGATTGCCGAAGCGCGTGCAGACCTTGCTGAGTTCGACGACCGTTTCGCGCGCCTGCCTTTCGTCTTGCATGTCAGAGGTCCAGCGCACTGAAGGCGACCGAGAACAAGGCGTCGGCAACGATCACCAGGAAGGTTGATTGGACGACGCTGCGCGTGGTTTGGCGGCCGACGCCGTCGGCACCGCCGTGCGTGCGAAAGCCCTGAAAGCAGCCGACGACGACGATGATGATGGCGAACACCGGCGTCTTGCCGATCCCCACCAGATAGTCCGCAAGGCTGACGGCCTTGACGAAGCGGTCGAGAAACTCGCCGAAGCCGACGCCCAACTGCGCGCGCGCCATGATCATGCCGCCGAAGACGCCGGACACGTCGGCGAAGACGGTGAGCAGCGGCAACGCGACACAGAGCGCCAGGATCTTTGGCAGGACGAGCAGATCCAGAGGGCCGATACCAAGCGTGCGCAGGGCTTCGATCTCCTCGGTCACGGACATCGTGCCGATCTGCGCCGCATAGGCGGAACCGGAGCGCCCGGCAATGATGATGGCCGTGATCAGAGGAGCGAATTCGCGCAGCACCGACAGGCCGACGAGATCGACGACAAAGATGTTGGCTCCGTACTGCCGGAGTTGGCCTGCGCCCTGGTAAGCGATCACGACCCCGAGCAGGAACGACAGCAGCCCGACGATGGGCAGGGCGTCAAGCCCGGCACGGCGCAGGTTGTACAGGATCGGCAGCCATCGGAAACGGGTCGGGTGCCTGAGACAGCCCGCAAAGGCGGCAGCAACTTCCCCGATGAACCCGAGCAACGCCAACGCCTGGCTGACCGCTGCTGCCGCCTTGTGCCCCAACTGGTCCAGCCTCGACGAAGACGAAGGAACCATCGGGGATGGGGAAGCTGCCTGATTGCTCACCTCGTGCCCGACCAGTTCAAGCAGCCTGGCGAATTCCGGCCGCAGGTCGCGCACCTGCACGCAGCCGCCTTCGCCACGCAAGCGGCGCAGCAGTTTCTGCAGGACCCAGGCGCCAGCGGTATCGAGCGCCTCGATACGCGCGCTGTCGAGGACCATTGAGGTGCTTCTGCCGGAGATGGACAAGGCAGCGAGTTGGGTCCCGATGGCGCCGAGCCCGCGCGCGGTCCAGGCTCCCGACAGCGTGAGTTCCTCGGGTTTCGGTTGCGTGAGAGCGGCGGGCGTCACCAACAGGGCTTTCATGGATGAGCGGGAGCTTAGTTGGAATGTCGTCATCCGTATGTGCGCGCGCGCACAGAAAGAAACCCCCTAACCTGGAACCCGATCAAAGCTGTAGTCGCCAGCCGCATGCAACTGCCATCCGCCGTTGCCCGTCAGCTCCAGCACCTGCGGGTGATACTTCAGGATCGACGGACGGTGGCCAACGCTGATCAACGTCGTGTCACTGGCCGCCAACTGTTCATAAAGACTGTCTTCGTTGGCGATGTCGAGGGCGCTGGTGGCTTCATCAAGGATGGCGTAGCGGGGTGCGGCGAGCAGCACGCGGGCAAAAGCGACCCGCTGCTGCTCGCCGACCGACAGGACCTTCGCCCAATCCAGGTCGGCATCGAGACCATCAAAGCGAGCGGCAAGATCAGGCAGGTTGACCTTTTCCAACAAGCGCAGCAGTTCCTCGTCGGCGATTTCCCGATCCGGCAGCGGATACAACAACTGACTGCGCAGAGTACCGAGCAGCATGTACGGCCGTTGTGGCAGAAAGAGCATTTCGCTCGCTTCGGGCTGCATGATGCGACCGCTTCCCGAGCGCCACAGACCAGCAATCGCGCGCAACAATGAACTCTTCCCGCAACCGCTGGCGCCGACGATCAGAATACCCTGGCCCGGATTGATCGTCAGCGAGAGGTCCTTGATCAGCGTTCTGGCATGGTTGGGCGTCTCGACGCTCAGGTTTT
>DDUX01000069.1:50867-52700 GCA_002345025.1 Candidatus Accumulibacter iunctus
TCGATCCCGGCGGCAAACTTGCTGAAGAGTTCGAAGTTATCGACGATCACCGTCAGTGCGGCCAGTATTGCGACAAAGGCGCCGGTTGCCTGGATCGCCCGACCAACCTCCAGTTCCCCCGAAATCACCCGTTCGGCAATGATCGCACTGGGCAGAATGATGGTCATGAATCGGTAGCCATACTGAAAAAGGTTAAGATTCAGTTGCGCCCTGATCAGTTGGCTGAAATTGCTGAACACCCCGTCGAAATACCGGCCGACCTGCCGCAACTCCTGCGCCTCGCCTCGATAGAAGGCAATGGCCTCGGCATTTTCGCGAATGCGCACCAGACTGAAGCGGAAATCGGCTTCGCGTTTGAGTTGATAATAATTGAGCCCGATCAGGACCTGTCCGAACACCAGTAGGGTGACCGCGGTGCCGACAATCGCATAAATGATCAGAAAAGCGACCATTTCTCGTGAAATGGACCAGAGAACGCCGCTGAAGGCGATGAGCTGCAGCATTGCGCCCACCACCACCAGCAGGAAGCGGAGCGATTCCTGGGTGAAGGTCCGGATGTCCTCGGCAACGCGCTGATCCGGGTTGTCGATCTCGGCACTGGCGTTCAGTCTGTAATAGGCCCGCTTGGCGAAGTAGTGGCCAAGCAGGTGACCGGTCAACCAGCGCCGCCAGTGCAGACCGAGCTTGTCCCGCACATAGTAGTAATACGCATAGATCGGTACGGCCACCATGAGCACGGCGAGGCATTTCTTGATAGCGCTCCAGAACCTCTCCGGGTCCCTGGCCGCCAGTGCCGAAGTGAACTCCCCCGTCAACTGATTGAACAGCACATCGACTCCGGTGTGGCCCAGCAGCAACAGGACCAGCAAGGCCAGCAGCCCCCTGGCTGGCCACTTCGCTTCGCCGAACCAGTACGGTGCGGCCATCGCGCGGAAGCGCTGCCACAGGTGAAAATCAAAGCGGATCATGGGTTCGCCGGCAACGGTCGGCCATCCGGGTGAGGGCGCATAGGGCCGGGCCGCCTATCGATTGCGGTCCTGACCTCCTCGTTGCTCGCCTGTGTCGTGTTCCCGGGTCTGCACGCCGCCATGCCTGGGCTCCTGTGAGGCAGCTCGCCCGTGCTGGATGTCCTCCCGGCCCGGGCTTGGTGCCTGTCGTTCACGCGGGGCAAGTCCCTGCTGTGGTTGCCGCAGCGGACTCTGGTCGGTGGCTCCCCGGTGGCGAGGAGCCGCGTCGGGTGGACCTCTGCCCGGCAGGTCTTCGCCCCCTCGTTGCGGCGGCTGCGCGCGTGGGATGGCTGGAACGTGCTGCGATGGCGGTTGGTTGGGCCTGGAGTGCTGGATGTCCTGCTGCACGGCACTCCTCTCCGGCTGCGCCCCCCGCTGTGGCTGCGCCGGCGGCGCTGCCCATTGCACCGCGCGCTCCGACTGCTGTTGCCGGACGGTGGTGTCGCGGGGCTGATAGCGGTAGTTGCGCTGCTGAAGCGCCTGTTGCCGTGGCCCATCGGGATAGTGATCCCCTGCATATCGACGCTGGTAGACCGGTAAAGGCGCGGGCGCAGGTGCCGCACGGCGATTCCAATTGCTCCATCCGCTGCGGTGCTGCTCCCATGCATGGCCCCAGTGTTCGCCCCAGCGTGGAGGCGCATCCGGCTGCCAGCCGCGAAAGTACGCAGGCGGCGCGCGGTAGTAGCGCACAGGGATTAGCAGCACAAACAGCGGCACGAGCTCCGGGGCGACCCGGCCCCAAGGCCCGTTGTACCAGGAACTCGTGTACCAGACGTCGTCCTGGTACACCCAGTACATACCGTCGTAGAAGAAGAAGTTCGAATCC
>DDUX01000023.1:0-503 GCA_002345025.1 Candidatus Accumulibacter iunctus
GGGGCGATCGGCGCCCGTCGCACGGGCCGCTGACGCGGCCCGCCACCGTGGCCGGCGCAGCGGCTCTGGAAAGCTTCCTGGTTGACATCGACGGACCTCGAAGCGGACACGCAGAAACCCCAGTCTAGCCGAAACGACGCCCGGCCGCGACCAGCTCCCGGGTGCCTGCGCCGGCCAAGGCCGCGCCGGGCAACCGCGGCCGGTGACTTCGCCTCCGTATTTCCACTGAGTCACCCGTGTATTTGCGGATGGCCGGCCGACACCCGCAGCGCTACGCTCTGCCCTCATCGCATCAGGCGCGCAGTGGCTGCAGCCGGCACCAACGGGTAGAGGGCTCAACATGGCAAAGACAATCTTCCTCGTCGATGATTCGGCGACCATCCTGCTCAGCGTCTCGAGCATTCTCGGCAAGGCCGGCTACGCCGTCGAAAAGGCCGCCAACGCCGAGGAAGCGCTGAAGAAGTTCAATGCCGGCGTGAAGGTCGACCTGCTGATCACCGACC
>DDUX01000023.1:553-711 GCA_002345025.1 Candidatus Accumulibacter iunctus
CTTCCTGCCGATCCTCTTCCTGACCACCGAATCGCAGCAGAGCCGCAAGGTCGAAGCGAAAGCCGCCGGCGCCTCAGGGTGGATCGTCAAGCCGGCGACCGCCGACGACCTCTTGAACACGATCAAGCTGGTGATCAAGTAGTCGCGCACGATGACCA
>DDUX01000023.1:749-4231 GCA_002345025.1 Candidatus Accumulibacter iunctus
GGTCGACCTGCTGATCACCGACCTCAACATGCCCGGAATGAACGGCATCGAGCTGATCAAGAAGGTTCGCTCGCTCGCCGCCTACCGCTTCCTGCCGATCCTCTTCCTGACCACCGAATCGCAGCAGAGCCGCAAGGTCGAAGCCAAAGCCGCCGGCGCGTCGGGCTGGATCGTCAAGCCGGCAACCGCCGACGACCTGCTGAACACGATCAAGCTGGTCATCAAGTAGTCGCGCACGATGACCACGCCGCTCAACCCCATCTACCGGCAGTACCAGCAGCGCACGCTGATCACCGGCATCGCGGCAACCGGCGCCGCGGTGCTCGTCGTCTTCCTTGCCCACGGTCTGTACAACGAGCTCCTCGGCCGCGGCCTCGGCCTTGGTGACCGCAGCATCGACACGCTGATGACGCTGTGCGGCCTGCTGCTCTTCGTCGCCGTGCAGCACCTGATCTCGCGCATCCTCTACCACGACGCGCACATGGGAATCGACCAGCAGCTCAAGGACGAGCGTCCGCCCTGCCCGTCGAACAAGGTCTGCCAGCGCGTCGCAATGCCTGAGTTGCGCGACGTTCCGCGCTTCAACAAGGTCCTCGTCGGCCAGCTGCGCAGCGTCGTCGAGCAGACCGAGCAAGCCGCCTACGACGTCACCTCGCGCCTGCAGACCATCGACGACGTCGTCACCGACCTCAACCGCTTCGTCGCCGACGCCGCCAGCGAAGCGGAAACGATGGCGCACGCTTCCGAAGAAACCCTCGTCGCCAACCAGGATTTGATCGGCAAGCTCAAGGCCTTCATTTCCCAGCGCATCGACGAGACGGCGCAAGACCAGGCGCGCAGCGCCGAAGCCGTCCGCGAAGCCAAATCACTGCAGACCCTCGTCGACCTGATCAAGCATATCGCCGGCCAGACCAACCTGCTCGCGCTCAACGCCGCCATCGAGGCCGCCCGCGCCGGCGAGGCCGGCCGCGGTTTCGCGGTCGTCGCCGACGAAGTACGCAAGCTTGCGCACGAAACCGAAGCCGCGGTCAAGAAGATCAACGACGGCATCGCCGCCGTCGCCCGCATCATCGAGAGCCAGTCCCGAAACCAGCTCGCACACTCGCACATCGCCGAGGAACGCGACAGCCTCGAACGCTTCGCGCAGCAACTCGTTTTGCTCGGCAGCAGCTACGAGACCCTCACCGAACGCGAGCGCGCGCTGCTCGCAACAATCAGCCAGAGCAGCGGCAAGCTCGGCGCAATGTTCATGGATACGCTGGCCAGCGTGCAGTTCCAGGACGTGACGCGGCAGCAGATCGAACAGGTGATCAGCGGCATCGAGCGCCTCGACACGCACGCCGAGGCGCTGGCCGGAGTCATCGAACGCGGCATCGACGTCCGCCGCGAGGACGCCATCGAACCCCTTGCCAAACAGATGCAGCAAGTCTTCTCGGCCTACGTCATGGACCAGCAGCGCCATGCGCACCACCATGCCGTCGGCGCCGGTGCCGCTGCCGGCGCGACGACGCCCGCCGCACCGGCGAAGTCGAGCAACGTCGAACTGTTCTGAACCGCGCTGCAGGCGCACCCAGGAGGACATCAGCATGCAGGCTTCCCCGGCCAACCGCCTCGTCATCGGCGAGGACATGACGATCTACCAGGCGCAAGCGCAGAAGGAACAACTGCTCGCCGCCCTGGCGGCAGCAGAGCACCTCGAGCTCGATCTTTCCGGCGTCGCCGAGATGGACACCGCCGGCCTGCAACTGCTGATGCTGCTCAAGCGCGAAGTGCTGCAGCAAGGCAAGCGGCTGACGATCAGCGGCCACAGCCCGACCGTCCAGCACGTCCTCGACTTCTGCAATCTCGTCGGCGTCTTCGGCGACCCGCTGGTCATCTCCGCCAACGCCTGAAACCGCCGCCGACAACGATCGACCGCAAGAACGAGGAGAGAACCCGATGGATGAACTGAGCAGTACCTTCGTCACCGAAAGCCGCGACCAGTTGCTCGCCATGGAAGACGGCCTGCTCAGGCTCGAGCAGTCGCCCGACGACGCCGACAACCTCGGCGCCATCTTCCGCGCCGCGCACACCATCAAGGGTGGCGCCGGCGTCGTCGAATGCCACTTCATCGAAGCCTTCACGCACAAGGTGGAAAACGTCCTCGACAAGCTGCGCAACGGTGAGATCGCCGTCAGCGGCGAACTGTCGACGGTCATGCTCGAATGCTGCGACCACCTCGGCGCGCTGCTCGATGTCCTCGCCGCCGGCCTGCCGCAGCCCGACGCCGCCGTCCAGGCACGCGGCGACGCACTGCTGGCGACGCTGACCGAGAAGTTTCTCGGCGGCAGCGCGGCCGCCGCAGCGCTGCCCGTCGAACACGCAGCGGAACTCGCCTCTTCCGGCGGCGGGGTCGTCGTCACCGACTCCTGGCACATCTCGGTCCGCTTCGGTCCCGGCGTGCTCCGCAACGGCACTGACCCGCTGTCCTTCCTGCACTACCTCAGCTCGCTTGGCGAGATCATCGCCATCACCACCCTCGCCGATGCCATGCCGGCGGCCGACGAGATGGACCCCGAATGCTGCTACCTGGGTTTCGAGATGCGCTTCCAGACGCGCGCCTCTAAGGCGCAGATCGAGAACGTCTTCGACTTCGTCCGCGACGACTGCACGCTGCACATCCTGCCGCCGAACTCGAAGATCGACGAATACCTGAAGCTGATCGACGAACTGCCCGAGGACAACATGCGCCTCGGCGAGATCCTCGTACGCTCCGGTGCGCTGACGCAGACCGAACTCGACGCCGGCCTCGCCGCGCAATCGCGGCCGACGGCTGCCGAGGGAACGCCGACGCCGCAGACGCCGCTCGGCGACATTCTCGTCGGCCAGAAGGTCGTGCACAAGGAGATCGTCGAGGCGGCCGCCAGCCGGCAGGCGGTGGTCAGCGAGAAGAAGGCCAACGAAGCGCGCATGATCCGCGTGCACGCCGACAAGCTCGACCAGTTGATCGACCTCGTCGGCGAGCTCGTCATCGCCGGCGCCGGCACGAGCCTCCTGGCCCGCCGCAGCGGCGATTCCGCGCTGATGGAATCGACCTCGGTCCTGCGCCGCCTCGTCGAGGACATCCGCGACTCGGCGCTGCAACTGCGCATGGTGCAGATCGGCGAGACCTTCAACCGCTTCAACCGGGTGGTGCGCGATGCCTCGCGCGAGATGGGCAAGAGCATCGATCTGGTGATCACCGGCGCCGACACCGAGCTCGACAAGTCCGTGGTCGAAAAACTCGGCGACCCGCTGATGCATCTCGTGCGCAACGCCATCGACCACGGCATCGAAGCCCCTGCGCTGCGCGCCGAGCGCGGCAAACCCGAGAACGGCACCGTGCAGCTCAACGCCTACCACGACTCGGGCAGCATCATCATCGAGGTGATCGACGACGGCGGCGGACTGCCGAAAGACAAGATTCGCGCCAAAGCCATCGCCAAGGGGCTGATCGACGCGGC
>DDUX01000023.1:4570-5120 GCA_002345025.1 Candidatus Accumulibacter iunctus
GTCGGCATGGACGTCGTCCGCCGCAACATCCAGAGCCTGCGCGGCAGCGTCGAGGTGAGTACGGTCGAAGGCGAGGGATCGACCTTCACCGTCCGCCTGCCGCTGACGCTGGCGATCATAGACGGCTTCCTGACCGGCGTCGGCAAGGCCTCCTACGTCGTGCCGCTCGAATCGGTCGTCGAATGCATCGAACTCGCCGACGCGCCGGCCAGCCGCAACTATCTCAACCTGCGCGGCGAGGTCCTGCCCTTCGTCCGCCTGCGCGAGCTGTTCGAAATCGGCGGCGAGGTGCCGGCGCGGCAGAACGTGGTCATCGTCCACTACGCCGGCAAGAAGGCGGGCCTGGTCGTCGATACGCTGCTCGGTGAATTCCAGACGGTGATCAAGCCGCTCGGCGTTCTTTTCAGGCACCTGCGCGGCATCGGCGGCTCGACCATCCTCGGCACCGGCGAGGTCGCACTGATCCTCGACGTGCCGGCACTGGTCAATCTCGTCGGCAGCAGCGAAGAGCGGCGACTGGCGCCGCCACGCCGCGAAACCGCCGTCCCGT
>DDUX01000101.1:0-28530 GCA_002345025.1 Candidatus Accumulibacter iunctus
ACCCGTCGGCTTCGCCGTCGGAGCGGCGGCAGCCCGCGGTGCCGGTGGCTCGCAGACTTCCTTCGGCAGCAGATCCTTGTCGCACTTGCAGCCCGCCGGATCCTTGGCCGCGGCAGCCGGGGTCCAGAAGCCCGTACGCCAGCACAGGCCGGTACCGCTGAGTACCACTTCACCGCGTTGATCGATCACGTAAACGCGATCACCGGCGGTCTGCGCCTGTACAGCGCCAGCCGCCGCGAAGAGGCCTATTGAGGCCAGCATGCTAATGATGATTTTCGATTTCAAGATGTTCCTCCTCGATTAATCTCTGTTACGTCCGAATGCGTGAAACGCGATGCGATTTTTGCGCAGTCAGGAATTTTAAGCATACAAACTTGATTTTCTTCAAGCATCGCCCTGGAATTGTGTAGTATTTATGCAACGAATCAGGGTCACCGGAGGTACGCCAGCACTGCTGGCCGCTCGCCGGGAGTTCAGCATCAGGAGGAGAACATGCAAGCAGCCAGCCTCGACTCAGTCGCATCGATGCTGCAGGCGGCACGCCGGGTCGTCGTCTTTTCCGGTGCCGGCCTGTCCGCCGACAGCGGCATCCCGACCTTCCGCGACGGCGCCACCGGTCTCTGGAACAACGTCGACCCCGACGAGGTGGCCAGCATCCAGGGCTTCCTGCGCAATCCGCGGCGTGTCTGGAGCTGGCTGCTGCAACTGAAGGCGCTGGTCGACGACCGGCGCCCAAACCCGGGACATCTGGCGATCGCCCGGCTGGAAGAAATCTGCGTGGCGAAGCAGTTCACGGTCATCACGCAGAACATCGACGGCTACCACGCACTCGCCGGCAACGACGACGTGCTCGAGGTGCACGGCACCATCCACCGCGTGCGTTGCCATCGACATTGCGGCTACGTCGCCGGCTGGGACCAGACCGCCAGCGAACCCTTTGCCTGCCCCGACTGCGGCGCACCGGTGCGGCCTGACCTGGTCATGTTCGGCGAAATGCTCGACGAAGAGGTCTTCGCGGCGGCCGAAGCGCGCAGCGTCAGTGCCGACGTCTTCTTCTGTGTCGGCACCTCGTTCACTGTCCAGCCCGCGGCACGCCTGCCGGTCTGGGCCAAGTACTCCGGCGCAACGGTGGTCGAAGTCAATCCGCACCCGACTCCGCTCAGCGAGGCAGCCGACTACTCGATCCGCAACGGTGCCTCGCAGTTCTTCTCGGCACTCTGCACCCGACTCGCCGCCGACTGAAGGAAAGGCGAAGCGCACCCCGCTGGCCGGCGGCACCGGGGCTTCGTCTATAATGCCGGCCTTTCGCTGCCCGGACCCTGCATTGCCTTGCAGGCCGGGCAGATGCCCTTCGCCACCCGAGTCCAGAGCCCCCTTCCTTGTCATCGCAGCTTCCCCCATTGCCCTTGCCCACCGCCGGCGAGCGGCTGCAGTGGCCGGCATTCGCCGGCTCGGCCGACGCGCTGCTGCTCGCGCACGCGGCGAATACCGCCCGCGGCAAAACCGGGCGAGGACTGATGGCCGTCGTCACCGGCAGCGCGAGCGATGCGCAGCGACTGCTGCAGGAGATTCCCTGGTTTGACGGCAGCCTGCGGGTACGCCTGCTGCCCGACTGGGAAACGCTGCCCTACGACGGCTTCTCGCCGCATCTCGACCTCGTTTCGGAGCGGCTGGCGACGCTCTACGCGGTGATGCGTGGCGAGTGCGACATTCTCCTGCTGCCGGCGAGCACCGCCGTCTGTCGTCTCGCGCCGCCCGCCTACCTTGCCGCCTACACCTTCTTCCTCAAACAGGGCGAGCGATTCGATGGCGAGCAGTTCCGCGCGCAGATGACACTCGCCGGCTATGCACACGTGACACAGGTGGTCGCGCCGGGCGAGTACTCGATCCGCGGCGGGCTGATCGACCTCTTTCCGATGGGCTCGCAGTTGCCTTACCGCCTCGATCTCTTTGACGACGAGATCGAGAACATCAAGACCTTCGACGTCGATAGCCAGCGCACACTGTATCCGGTTGCCGAGGTGCGTCTGCTGCCGGCGCGCGAGTTTCCCCTCGACAATGCCGGACGTAGCCGCTTCCGGCAGCGCTTTCGCGAAGCCTTCGAGGGGGATCCGGGTCGCTCGTCGATCTACCGCGACGTGTCGAACGGCGTCGCCACCGCCGGTATCGAGTACTGGCTGCCACTGTTCTTCGAGGAAACCGCGACCTTTTTCGACTATCTGCCGGCCAGTTCGCTGCTCTGCCTGCACAACCATGTCGCCGAGGCCGTCCGCGCCTTCTGGCGCGAAGCGCAGTCACGCTACACGATGCTTTCCGGCGAGCGCAGCCGGCCGCTGCTGCCGCCGACCGAACTGTTCCTCGGCGAGGAACAGTTCTTCGTCGCCACGCGAGCCTACGCCCGCCTCGGCCTGACGGCGGGCAGCGACGGGCCGGCACGCAACCTGCCGGTACTGGCGATCGACCGGCGCGCCGATGATCCCCTGCGCCGCCTGAAAAGCTTCATCGAGGAATTCCCCGGCCGCTCGCTGCTGCTCACCGAGACGGCAGGGCGACGCGAGACACTCGCCACGCTGCTCGCCGACTACGGCCTGCAGCCGCGGGCCTGTGGCAGCTACGACGAGTTTCGCACAGGTGACGCGATGCTCGCGCTGGGCGTCGGGCCGCTGCACGACGGCTTCCTGCTCGACGGTCTGGCAATCATCACCGAAGCCGAGCTCTACGCCGACAGCCCGTCGCGTCGCGCCCGCCACGTCGCAGCGCGCCGGACCTCGATCGACAACTGGCTGCGCGACCTGACCGAGCTGAAGGTCGGCTCACCGGTGGTGCATGAACAGCATGGCATCGGCCGCTATCAGGGACTGATCCATCTCGATCTCGGTGAAGGCGACACCGAGTTCCTCGAACTGCATTACGCCAACGATGCCCGACTCTATGTTCCGGTGTCGCAGTTGCACGTCATCGCCCGGTACTCGGGAGCCGATCCCGACAGCGCACCGCTGCACACCCTCGGCTCGCAGCAATGGGAGAAGGCGAAACGCCGGGCAGCCCTGCAGGCGCGCGATACGGCCGCCGAACTGCTTGCCCTCTACGCCCTGCGTGCGGCGCGGCAGGGACACGCCTGCGACTTCAAGGCACACGACTACGATGCCTTCGCCGATGGTTTCGGCTTCGAGGAGACTCCCGACCAGGCCGGGGCGATTGCCGCCGTGATCGCCGACATGCGATCGGGGCGACCTATGGATCGTCTGGTCTGCGGCGACGTCGGCTTCGGCAAGACCGAGGTGGCCCTGCGCGCCGCCTTCTGTGCCGTCGCGGGAGGCCGGCAGGTGGCCGTGCTCTGCCCGACGACCCTGCTCTGCGAACAGCACTTCCAGACCTTCAGCGACCGCTTCGCCGACTGGCCGGTGCGCATCGCCGAACTGTCGCGCTTCAGAACCGCGCGTGAGTCAGCGCAGGCGCTGCACGAACTGGCCGACGGCAGGCTCGACATCGTCATTGGCACGCACCGCCTGTTGCAGAAGGACGTCCACTTCAAACGCCTCGGACTGGTGGTCATCGACGAGGAGCACCGCTTCGGAGTCCGGCAGAAGGAAGCGCTGAAGGCGCTGCGCGCCGAGGTCGATGTCCTCACGCTGACGGCCACGCCGATCCCGCGCACGCTCGCGATGTCGCTCGAAGGCCTGCGCGACTTCTCGGTCATCGCCACCGCGCCGCAAAAGCGGCTGGCGATCAAGACTTTCGTCAGCCGCTTCTCCGACGGCATCATCCGCGAAGCGCTGCTGCGCGAGTTCAAGCGCGGCGGCCAGGTGTACTTCCTGCACAACGAGGTTGAGACGATCGAGAACATGCATGACCGGCTCGGCAAGCTGTTGCCCGAGGCACGCATCGTCGTTGGCCACGGGCAGATGAAGGAGCGCGATCTGGAGCGAGTGATGCGCGAGTTCACGCAGCAGAGGGCCAACCTCCTGCTGTGCACGACGATCATCGAGACCGGCATCGACAATCCGCACGCCAACACGATCATCATCAACCGCGCCGAGAAGTTCGGACTGGCGCAGTTGCACCAGCTCCGCGGCCGCGTCGGACGCTCGCACCACCAGGCTTACGCCTACCTCCTGACGCACGACGAAGCAGCACTCAACAAGCAGGCCCGGCAACGCCTCGAGGCGATCCAGATGATGGACGAGCTCGGCGCCGGCTTCTACCTGGCGATGCACGACCTCGAAATCCGCGGTGCCGGTGAGGTGCTCGGTGCCAGCCAGTCAGGAGAGATGCAGGAAGTCGGCTTCAATATGTACAGCGAGATGCTCAACCGCGCCGTCGCGGCACTGAAGCAGGGCAAGGATCCGGACCCGTCACAGCCGTTGGCGATCACCACCGAGATCAAGCTGCACACGCCCGCCCTGCTCCCCAGCGACTATGCGCCCGATGTGCATCAGCGCCTGACACTCTACAAGCGCCTCGCCGACTGCACGCGTGACGACGAACTGCGCGAACTGCAGGAGGAACTGGTCGATCGCTTCGGCGACCTGCCGCCACAGGCTCGAGCCCTGCTCGAAAGTCACCGGCTGCGCCTGCTGTGCAAGCCGATCGGCATCAGCCGGCTCGACGCCGGTGGCGAACAGATCGTCCTGCAGTTCGAAGCCAATCCACCGATCGACCCGCTGCGGATCATCGCGCTGGTCCAGAAGGACCGCAGCTATCGTCTGGCGGGGCAGGACCGCCTGGTCGTCAGGCGCGAGTGCCTGACGCTTGCCGACCGTGTCGCCGCGGTCAGGGAAATCATTCATCAACTCACCGCCGAGCGCCAACCATGACCACCCTCGATATCGACAACATCAACGTCAGTGCCTTCGACCCGATGCCCACGCCGGAAGAGATCCTCGCCCGGTTGCCACTCTCGCCACGCGCCGCTGAACTCGTCAGGCATGGCCGCGACGTCCTGCGCCGAATCCTCGACGGCGACGATCGCCGGCTGTTTGTCGTCGTCGGCCCGTGCTCGATCCACGACCCGGTGGCCGGCCTTGACTACGCCAAACGGCTGCGCGCACTCGCTGAGGAAGTCAGCGAAACGCTCTACCTGGTGATGCGCGTCTACTTCGAGAAACCACGGACGACGACCGGCTGGAAGGGTTACATCAACGATCCGGACATGGACGACTCCTTTCACGTCGACCAGGGAATGACCAAGGCCCGCCGCTTTCTCCTCGAACTCGCCGAACTTGGGCTGCCCGCAGGCACCGAAGCCCTCGACCCGATTGCGCCGCAGTATCTCGGCGATCTCATCTCCTGGACGGCCATCGGTGCCCGCACCACCGAATCGCAGACACACCGCGAGATATCCTCCGGCCTGTCAACCCCGGTCGGTTTCAAGAATGGCACCACCGGTGACGTCGGCATTGCCGTCAACGCGATTGTCTCGGCGTCGCGACCGCACAGTTTCCTCGGCATCAACGGCCAGGGGCGTACGGCAATCGTGCGCACGCGCGGCAACCGCTATGGGCATCTCGTCCTGCGCGGTGGCGACGGACGACCGAACTACGATACGGTGAGCGTGCAGATCGCCGAACAGGCCCTGCACAAGGCCGGCTTGCCGGCCAACATCGTCATCGACTGCTCGCACGCCAACAGTTACAAGAAGCACGAATGGCAGCCGTTGGTGATGGCCGACGTGGTCAACCAGGTGCGTCTCGGCAACCGCTCGCTGGTCGGGATGATGATCGAGTCGAACATCATCGCCGGCAATCAGCCGATTCCCGACGACCTTGCACAGCTCCGGTATGGCTGCTCGGTCACCGACGCCTGCGTCGACTGGCAAACCACCGAGCAGATGATCCGCAACGCGGCCACCCTGCTGCACGACGTGCTGCCGGGCCGCCGCCGCTGATGCCGCCGGGCAGCGGACACGATCACCATCCTGTAGCGGGCGGCTTTGCGCTCACCGCCTGGCGGACACGCCCCGCTCCGCGGGCGTGACTGCAACAGCCTGGTCTCGCTCGAAAGTCTCGACCGCTTTCTTGACCGAAACAAAGAAGTCCATCTTGCCGATCTCCTCCGACAGGCCGACCTTGGCCAGCTCTTCGAGGAAGGGTCGCGGGGCATCGGCGATCTTGACGTCGACCCCCTCGTCGGCCAGTTCGCGATGCAGCTCCGCGAAGCGCTGGGCAGCGGTCACATCCATGTCATGGATCGCCTGCGCGTCGATGACCAGCCAGCGCACCGGTGAATCGGCCGCATCGACCAGCGTCCGGATGCGATTCATGACGTGCCGGGCGTTGGCAAACATCAGCGGCGCGTAGAGCCGGTAGACGAGCAGACCAGGGACGGTTTCAACGCCCTCCTCATCGTCGCGGCAGTCATGGAACTTGCCGTCGATCAGGCGCCTGCGGAGCACCGCGTCATCCGGCCGCGAGATCTCGACCAGCACCGAAATCAGAGACAGCAGCAGGCCAAGAATGATTCCCGGCACGACGCCGGCGACCAGGATCGCCACCGTCACCCCCGTCGCAATGCCGCACTCGACCCGATCGACCTTGTACAGCCCGCGCAGCGACGCCAGTTCGAGCATGCCGATGGCGGTGACGATCAGGATCGCGCCCAGGGCAACCTTCGGCAGCAGCGCGATCAGCCCGGTGAGGAAGAACAGGAAGAGCAGCAGCCCAACCGCCAGAATCAGTTGCGCCACCTGCGTCCGGCCACCGGCCGAATCGACGATCGACGTGCGTGACTGGCTGGCGGAAACAGGAAAGCCCTGCCAGAGGCCGGCGAGGATGTTCGCCGAGCCGAGGGCGACGAGTTCGCGATTCGGCTTCACCTCGTAGCCGTTCTTCTCGGCGAAGGTCTGCGCCAGCAGGATGCCGTCGGAGAAGGCGAGGAAGGCAATCGCCACCGCCGCCGGTGCCAGCGCCGCGAGATCTGCCCAGCGCACGGCGGGAATCGTCAGGCTTGGCACGCCGGAAGGCACTTCACCGACCAGCGCAATGCCGTAGCTGCCGAGGTCGAGAACAAAGGTCGCGACGATCGCCACCGCGCATACGGCCAGCGCTCCGGGAATTCGCGGCGCCCAGCGCGCCAGCCCGACGAGCAGGAGAACCAGCAGCACGCCGAGGATGAAGGTCGGAACCTGCGTCTGCGGCAACTTCTCGATGACCGTGAAGATGATCTGGAAGAACTCCTCGCCCTCGGTCTTGATGCCGAACATCTTGCCGAGCTGGGTTGAGATGAGGACCAGCGAGGCCCCGTTCAGGTAGCCGATGAGGACCGGTCTCGACAGCAGGTCGGCGATGACTCCGAGCTTCAGGCGAGCGGCGAGCAGCAGGACGAATCCCGAAAGGATGCTGAGTATCGCCGCCAGGACGACGATGCGCGCCGGATCGCCGCCCGAGAGCGGCAGGATCGCCGAGCCCGCAAGCAGGCCGATCGCCGCATCCGGCCCGGCGATGACATGGCGGGAACTGGAGAACAGCGCATAGCCAATGGCTGCCGCCAGCGCCGCGTAGAGGCCGGCGATCGGCGGCAGATGAACGAGCTCGGCGTAGGCGATCACCGAGGGAATCGAAACGATGCACGCCGAAATGCCGGCGATCGAATCCTTGCTCAGCCAGGCCAGGCGATATTCGCGCAGCGTCGCGAGCAATGGCAGACCGGCGTTCAGGTATCTCGAGAAAAAAGCAGCATTCATGTGCATGGCTCCGAAAGAGTGTGCTCCGACCAGCGGCTCCGCTCTGTCGCGCCGCGTCAGGGCGTCGCACAGCGCCTGCATGTCTCCCGCGCGCGCTGACGGGCAATGACGAAGTCTTCAAACCAAGCAAAGCATGCATCAAAACTCCACGCCAAGGCAAGCGACTCACAAACCCGTTCTTGGCGCAATCGGCAGACGGCCCGTCGACCGCCACGGCCCCGAACGCCGCCTGGCAATGCCGCGGCCGCAGCCGTACCGGCACATCAGCGATGGACCGCCACCGTCCTAACGAGTCAACTTGCCGGCCGACGACCGAACCGACCACCAGCCCCGAGGAGAATTTGTCATGCAGATCAACGTTGAAACCAAGCCGGTCGGGTCCGCCGCCTACGACGTCCGCAAGAAGCGTCTGGTGGAAACCATCGACCGGCTGTACCTGCGCGACGCCAAGGCGCCGTTACAGAAGATGATCTCCCGCATCCACCCGGCGGACATGGCGGCGATCCTCGACGACCTACCCCCTGCGCATGTAGTCGACATTTTTCATGCCATTGCCGACACCGCCATGGCAGCCGAGGTTTTCAACCAGTTGCCAGCCGACCGGCGGACCCAGTTGCTGACCGAGTCGTCGATCGACAAGCTCGCCGGCGTGCTCGAGCATCTGCCGCCGGACGACCTCGCCGACCTCATCGGCGACCTCCCCGAGGACCAGCGTGGGCAACTGATGGCCCTGCTCGGCCGCGACAGCAAGGACGAGGTCGAGAGCCTCCTGCAGTACGATCCGAACAGCGCCGGCGGCATCATGACCACCGACTTCTTCTCGCTGCCGCACAGTCTGACCGTCGAGGAGGCGATCGAGAACATCCGCAGCCGCGAGGACGTCGAGATGGTGTTCTATCTCTACCTCACCGACGAGACGGGCCGACTGGTGGGTGTCGTCTCGCTGCGACAGTTGCTGCTCACGCGCGCCGGCACCCCGCTGTACAAGATCATGAACCGGCGGGTCATGAAGGTGACCACGGATGCCGACCAGACCACCGTCGCCATGCTCGTCGATAAATATCGACTCCTCGCGATTCCGGTGGTCGGCGAAGAGAACGTCCTCGTCGGCATGGTCACCGTCGATGACGTGATCGATGTCATCGAGGAAGAAACGACGCGCGACATGCTGAAGATGGCAGGTACCAGCGAGTCGGAGACGCTCACCCATTCGGCGCTGAAGATCGCGACCATCCGCCTGCCCTGGTTGCTGGCGGCCTTCATCGGCGGCCTGGCGGCGACCGCGGTGATCGGACGCTACGAAGAGATCCTTGGCCAGGTGCTGGTCCTCAGCGCCTTCCTGCCGGTCGTCATGGGCATGGCGGGCAACGTCGGGGTGCAGTCGGCAACCGTCGCCGTGCGTGGCCTGGCTACCGGCGCGATCGACGTCAAGGACACGCTGCCGCTGGTCCTCAAGGAACTGCGTGTCGGCCTCGCGCTCGGTGGCTTCTACGGCGTCATCCTTGGCATCTATGGGTATTTCATGCACCACAGCCTGCAACTTGGGCAGGTGGTCGGCCTGACGATCCTCGGCAACATGACCGGCGCCGCGTTGCTGGCGGTGCTGCTGCCGATGATGTTTCAGCGCCTGAAGGTCGATCCGGCGGTGGCGACTGGCCCGTTCGTCACCACCGCCATCGACATCCTTGGCGTTCTCAACTACTTCGTCATCGCCAGCTGGATCTACAAGCTGTGAGCGAGCTCTCGCGAACCATCGCCAGCGGGCCGCGCCGGCGATTGCCACGGCGGCGATCGGTGCTGAAAATCGTCGAGCAGCCGCATGAACTCCGGCAAGAGCGATTCGGTCTGTGCCGCCAGCCACGCCTGAGCAGCGGCACCACTGCCTGCGGGCAAAGCAGCAGCCACCAGTTCTGTCGCCACCGCGAGGTCGTTGAGCCTGCCAAGCATCTCCTGCAGCGCGGTGGCCGACTGATGGTAATCGGTCAGCAGCGGACCAGCGAGCAGTGGCGAAAAGAACTCGAGCCCGTAGCGAAGCTGCTTGAACGCGACGCGCAGGCGATGACGGGCGGCAACGTCGGCTTGTAGCGGCACGGCAGCGCGCTCATTGACGCGCCGCGCACGCTTGCTCAGGCAGCGTGGAACGAAATCGGCCAGCCGTCCCGCCGGCCGATCGGGCAGGGCGACGAGCGCGGCGGTGAAGTCGAGCAACAGGCGCGAGTAGTCTTCCGACCGCAGGGCTCTGCGGCTCGCCCGGCGGCTGCTGGCGCAGCGAAGAAGCACACGACGCGCGAGGCGCTCGCAGTCGAGCTGGCCGGCAAAGGCCTCGGCCAGCAAGGGCAGGGTCTCGATGCGAAAGACGTCCCAGTTCCGGTTGTCGCCGAGCTCCGCTGCCAACGCCTGCCACAGCGGATCGAAGCGGGCGACAAAGGGCTCGGGCAGCAAGGGCTCCCAGAGACGGATCGCCGATCGGAGGCGACGCATCGCCACCCGTGCCTGGTGTACGAACTCCGGCTCATCGCTGCGACAAACGCCCTGCTCGTTGCTCTGCAGGTGGCTGATGCACGCCAGTGCGATCAGGCGAAAGGCAGCGATCGTCGGCATCTCGGGCTCGACGGCGACCGGCTGCGCCTTGACGGCCAGCAGGGGCGAGGCATCGAGCAGGCGGTACGCACGTTCCGACTTGCTGCTCGCCTCGGGATGCATCGGTACGCTGGCCTGGAGATCCATCGCAACGGCGAAGAGATCATTCAGCGTCCCCGACAGCAGTTCCAGTTCGACCTCGCGGATGCTCCGACGCATCCCGCCAGCTTCGATGCGGCCGCAGTCGAGAGCGACTTCGATGGACACACCGCGGCGTGGCACGAGGACATGCACGTCACGCCGGAAACGGGTGGTGAACACCGGCAGCAGTTCCGCGCGCAGCGATTCGAGGAGTTCGCGGACAGCGATATTGTCCACATGCCCGAAGTCGAACTCGCCCGGCCGGCCGGGTGCCTCCCATTCAGCCCGCTGCGCCAGCCCGGCAGCGATCGGCGGTGCCGTCTTGACCCCCAGCAGCCACTGGCGACCCTGCTGCCGGTAGCGGACGACCATCCGCTCGCGCCGCAGGCGGTGGTCTGGCGTGTCATAGTAGGTGTTGACGAGCAGCTTCGTGCTGCGCTCGGTTGCCGCCAGCAGCGGCAACTCCGCCAGTTGTCGGGCGGCAGTCGCCGACAGCGACAGCTTGATTTCCGTTTCTGTGGCCATCGACAACCTCGTGCTGGCGAAGACCGGGCCCCCCCGGTATTGTTGAGTCTTTTCCCCTGGCGCCATGCTGCCCGACTCGCGCTGCAGCATGCCATGGCGCCAGAATCGACTTTAGCACAAGAATGGCAAAGCCCTCACGCAAGCATCAGCCAATATCGACTGACACGAAGATGCGCGCATTGTCGCGCTCGATCAGCAGCGCAACGAGCTTGCCCGCCTTGTCGAGAGGAAGAGGTCGACCCAAACCTGACTCAAGGTGGCGGCAGGCGCGGAAACTCGACGCGCGCCCGCAGGCCGCCGAGCCCTGCCTCAGCGAGCAGAACGCGCGCGTGATGACGCTCGGCGATGGCCCTGACGATCGCCAGCCCGAGGCCGCTGCCCATCTCGCCGGCCCGCGCGCGACGGTAGAAGCGATCGAAAACCCGCTCGCGTTCGGCGGGCGGGATTCCTTCTCCCGAATCGCAGACTTCGACGAACGACACCGCGTCGGCGCTGCCGCTGACGACGTCCACGCGTCCGCCGCGCGGCGTGCAGCGCAGTGCATTGCTGACCAGGTTGGCAAGCAGGATGCGCAGGGCATCGGCTTCACCGCTGACGATGCAGGGCTGTTGCTGCGGCGGCGCACCGAGATCGATCTCGCGCGCCTCGGCCAGCGGCAAATGATCGGCAATCACCTGCGCCGCGAGCTGCCGCAGGTCGACCGGCTGCAGCACCGGCTCGCTGGCGCCGGGCTCGAGTCGTGCCAGCGTCAGCAGCTGCTGCACCGAGTGAGTGGCCCGCTGCAGGCCGCCCCTGACTTCGGCGAAGGCTTCGGCGCGTGCCTCGGCATCGGCGGCGCGCTCGGCCAGCTGTACCTGCAACGTCAGCGCTGCGAGTGGCGTCCGCAGTTCGTGGGCCGCGTCGGCAACGAACTCGCGCTGCTGCTCGAGCGCTCGCTGCAACCGCATCAGGAGGTCGTTCAGCGCCACGACCAGTGGCAGCACCTCAGCCGGCACGTGCCGGACCGGCAACGGGTCGAGCGCAACTGCAGTACGCGTGCCAACGGCCTGCGCCACGTCGTCCAGCGGCCGCAGTCCGCGACCGATGACCACCCAGATCAGCACCCCGAGTACCGGCAGCAACAGCAGGAACGGCGCGACGATGCGCAGCGCCGCCGCCAGCGCCAGTTGGTCGCGCAACTGCATCGGCTGCGCTACCTGGATCACCTGCCCGGCCTGCTGCAGACCGAAAACCCGCCACTTGCCGAGGCCGGTATCGACCGTCGCGTAACCCAGGGACACCTGATGCGGCAACTCGTGCCGCGGATGCGACAGGTAGATGCGGGTGCCGTCGGCCGCCCAGATCTGCACCGAAAACTCCTCCACATCCTCGTCGCTACCAGGCTCACGCCGCATCGTGCCGTACCGCGCCGGATCGCGAAACGACAGCGCCAGTTGCCGCAACTGGTAATCGAGCAAAGCGCCGGCTTCGTCGCGCGCCGTCCGGTACGTCGCCAGCGCACCCGCCAGGGTGGCCAGGGTGATCACCGCCAGAAGTGCCAGCAGCAACTGGCGACGGATCGATCTCATGGCGCAGGCGGCACCAGATAGCCGACGCCGCGGATGTTCCGGATCCGTTCGGCGCCCAGCTTGCGACGCAACGAGTGGATATGCACCTCGACGGCATTGCTGCCGATCTCCTCGCCCCAGCCGTAGAGACGTTCCTCGAGGTCGGCGCGTGACAGCGGGGTCCCCGGCCGTTCGAGCAGCGCCTGCAGCAGCGCAAACTCGCGTGCCGAGAGCAGCACCGGCTGACCGTTCTGCGTCAGCTCGTGGGTCGCCGGATTGAGCTGCAGATCGCCGACGACGAGCAGTGGCGCGGCTCGCCCGGCATGCCGACGCAGCACGGCGCGGATTCGCGCCGACAGTTCGTCGAGATCGAAAGGTTTGACCAGATAGTCGTCGGCGCCGGTGTCGAGCCCCCTGATGCGGTCGGCAACCGAATCGCGGGCGGTGATGACCAGCACCGGGATCGCGTTGGCGGCGCGCCGCAAACTGGCCAGCAGGTCGAGACCGGATGCCCCCGGCAGACCAAGGTCAAGCAGCAGCAACTCGTACGGCGCCGTCGCCAGGGCCAGTTCGCCGGCGCGCGCATCACGCACCCAGTCGACCGCGCAGCCATCCTGCCGCAGCCCCTGCTGGACGCTCCTGCCGATCATCGGGTCATCTTCAACCAGAAGCACGCGCATCGTCGTGACCTGCCGCGAGAAGTGTCGTCGGACTCGCCACAGAGCTGCCGGCGGCGAGCGATCCGGGCGACCAGACAGAGTCTAGCGCCTTTCCACGGCGCCGTGGGCCGCTCCTGGCACCGGCCGGACCGACCGCCTGGCGCGGCGTGCCGGTGGTCGCGCGCGGCCGTGGCGGCATCACGGCACCCGCCGCGACAGCAAGTCATGGGAGAATGAGCGCCTGGTGGCAACCCTGAGACTGCCGATGACTCCCGACGAATACTGCCAACAGAAGGCCGCCCGCAGCGGTTCGAGCTTCTACTACAGTTTCCTCTTCCTGCCGGCCGCGCAGCGGCGCGCGATCACCGCCCTCTACGCCTTCTGCCGCGAGGTCGATGACGTCGTTGACGAGTGCCAGGACCCGCAGCTCGCGGCGACCAAACTCGCCTGGTGGCGCCAGGAACTGACGCGGGTGGCGACCGGCCAGGCGCAGCATCCGGTGTCACAGGCGCTGCAGGCGGCGAGTGCCGAGTACAACCTGCCGCAGGAACAGCTGCAGGAGATCATCGACGGCATGGAGATGGACCTGCAGCAGTCACGCTATCTCGACTTTCGCGCGCTGTCGCTCTACTGTCACCGCGTCGCCGGCGTCGTCGGCCTGCTCGCGGCGGAGATCTTCGGCTACCAGGATCGCCGGACGCGCAAGTACGCGCACGATCTCGGGCTCGCGTTCCAACTCACCAACATCATCCGCGATGTCGGCGAGGATGCCCGCCGTGGCCGCATCTATCTGCCGATCGACGAACTGCAACGCTTCGAGGTGCCCGCTGCCGACATCCTCAACGCCCGCCATTCAGAGAACTTCCGCCGGCTGATGGATTTCCAGATCGAGCGCGCCGAGAGCTACTACGCGCAGGCAATCGCGCAACTGCCGGCGGCGGACCGCCGGCAGCAACGTCCCGGTCTGGTGATGGCGGCCATCTATCGCACGCTGCTCGACGAGATCAAGCGCGACGGCTGCCAGGTGCTGCGCCAGCGAACTTCGCTGACGCCGCTGCGCAAGCTCTGGATCGCCTGGCGAACCTGGGTGCGGGGATGAAGGCCGCCGTCGTCGGTGGCGGCTGGGCAGGACTGACGGCAGCAGTCGAACTGGCGCAGGCGGGCTTCCGGGTCACCGTCTTCGAGGCCGCCAGACAACTCGGCGGTCGCGCACGCAGCGTCGAGCTGCGGGGACATTGCCTCGACAACGGGCAGCACATACTGCTCGGCGCCTACCGCGAGACGCTGCGCCTCATGCGCACGGTCGGCGCCGATCCCGACCGGCTGCTGCGGCGATTGCCGCTCGAACTGTACTTTCCCGGCAGCCTGCCGCGGCCCTTCCGGCTGCGGCTGCCACGGCTGCCGCCACCCGTGCATCTCGCCGTCGGGCTGCTCGCGGCGGCCGGCCCGGCAATCGCCGAGAAGCTCGCGGCGGCGCGTTTTCTCCGCGCCCTGCAACGCGACGGCTATCGAGTGCGGGAAAGCGACAGCGTCGCCGAACTCCTTGATCGCCACGGTCAAGGCGGACTGCTGCGCAGCCATCTCTGGGAAGCACTCTGCCTCGCCGCGCTGAACACGCCGCCGGCGAACGCCTCGGCCCAGATCTTCGCCAACACGCTGCGCGACAGCCTCGGCAGCGGACGCGCGGCAACCGACCTGCTGCTGCCGGCGACCGATCTCGATCGGCTGCTGCCGACAGCCGCAGCCGCCTTCATCCGCAGGCACGGCGGCGAAATTCGCCACGGCTGCCGGATTCGCCGCATCGAAGCCGGACCGAGAGTTCTCGGGGAAGCCTTCGACTGCGCCGTCCTCGCCGTCGGCGCGCAGCATGCGCCAGCGCTGCTCGCCGGCCATCCGGCGACGTCGGCGTTGGCGCAGACCCTCGCCGGCTACCGCTTCGAACCGATCGCCACCGTCTATCTCGGCTTTCCGCCGCAGATCTCGCTGCCGCTGCCGATGCTCGGCCTTGCCAGCCGCTCGCCGACGGACGTCGGCCAGTGGGTCTTCGATCGCGGCGCCCTCTGTGGCACCGCCGGCCTCCTGGCGTTCGTCCTCAGCGCGCACGGACCCTGGGAAGAACTCGACAACGCAACGCTGGCGGCGCGGCTCGCCGAGCAGCTCGCCGTCACCCTGCGGCGCCGCCTGCCTCCGGTTCTCTGGCAGCAGGTGATCCGCGAACAGCGGGCGACCTTCTCCTGCCGCCCCGGCCTTCCCCGTCCGGGCGCGCACACCGAGCTCAGTGGCTGGTGGCTGGCGGGTGATCATGCCTGCGCCGAGTATCCGGCGACGCTCGAGGCGGCGGTGCGCAGCGGCGTCGCCGCCGCCCGCGCAATCACGGCATCTCTTCCAGCCGGCCGGCATGCATTCGCAGGCGACGCGAGCAGCGTGCCGCGATCTCCTCGTCGTGCGTGACGAGGATCAGCGTCGTACCGCGCTCGGCGTTGAGCGCAAACATCAGCTCGATCACCTGATGACCGGTCGCCGCATCGAGATTGCCCGTCGGCTCATCGGCGAGAACCAGCTGCGGTCCGGGGGCGAAGGCACGCGCCAGGGCGACGCGCTGCTGCTCGCCGCCGGACAGGTGCTTCGGATAATGCCGCAGGCGTTGCGCCAGGCCGACGCGCTGCAGCCAGAACTCGGCCTGACTGCGGGCGTTCGCGGTACCGGCGAGTTCGAGCGGCAGCATCACGTTCTCGAGTGCAGTCAGCGACGGCAGCAACTGGAAGCTCTGAAAGACGAATCCCAGCAGGCGCCCACGCAGCGTCGCCCGCGCATCCTCGTCGAGACCGCCAAGCTCCTCGCCGGCCAGCCGCACCGAGCCGCTGCTCGCGAGATCGAGTCCTGCCAGCAGGCCGAGAAGGGTCGACTTGCCGGAACCTGAAGCACCGACGATCGCCACCGTCTCGGCGGCGGCGACGACGAACGAAATATCGTGCAGAATGGTCAACGGCTCGCCACCGTTGTCTACGCGTTTGGCGAGTTCATTGACCTCAACGACCATCGATGTTGCTCGAACCATGCCCGATTTCCCCAAGTACTGCTGCTTCCTGCTCGTCAGCCGCTGCCTCCTGCTCGTCAGCCTGATGCTGCTCGGCAGCGGCGCCGCGCAGGCGGCAAGGAACATCCTCGTCTTCGGTGACTCGCTGTCGGCGGGCTACGGCATTCGCCAGGATGCCGCCTGGCCCGCCTTGCTGAGCAGGCGCCTGCAAGAGAAGAAGCTCGATTATAAGGTGATCAACCTCAGCATCTCGGGTGAAACCACCAGTGGTGGGCGGGCACGCATCGACGAGGCCCTCGACAGACACTCGCCGCAGGTGGTCATCGTCGCCCTCGGCGCCAACGATGGCCTGCGCGGGCTGCCGCTGGTGCAACTGCGCGACAACCTGACGGCGATCGTCGCCAGCGCGCAGAAGAGGAATGCCCGCGTGCTCCTCGTCGGCCAGCGCATCCCGCCCAACTACGGGCCCTACGCTGCGCAGTTCCACGCCGCCTTCGGCGAGGTGGCGAAAGCCCGCAAGACGGCGCTGGTGGACTTTCTGCTCGATGGCGTGGCGACGCAGGCGCAACTGTTCCAGGCCGACAACCTGCACCCGACCGCCGAAGCGCAGCCGCTGCTGCTCGACAATGTCTGGCGGGGCCTGGCACCACTGCTAAAATAGTGCCCCGCAAGCCTGAGGCGCTGGCCGCATGAAACATGACATCGCGACGATCGGACAGCTCGCCGATCTGTCGGCCTTCGACGAGATCATCGATGTGCGTTCACCGGCCGAATTCGCCGAGGACCACATTCCCGGATCGGTGAATTGCCCGGTGCTCGACGATGAACAGCGCAGCGAAGTCGGCACGCTCTACAAACAGGTGTCGCCCTTCGCCGCCCGCAGGATCGGTGCCGCCTACGTCGCCGAGAACATCGCCGACCATCTGCGCACACGCTTCTGTCAGCGCGACCGAAACTGGCGCCCGCTCGTCGTCTGCTGGCGAGGCGGCCAGCGCAGCGGCTCGCTGACCCACATCCTGCGGCGCGTCGGCTGGGATGCGCAACAACTCGAAGGCGGCTACAAGAGCTATCGCCGACTGGTCGTCGCGAGTCTCGCCGAGATGCCGCGACGGCTGTCGCTGACGGTCATCTGCGGCGCCACCGGCAGTGGCAAGAGCCGGCTCCTGCAGGCCATCGGGGCGCACGGCGAACAGATCCTGGATCTCGAGGAACTGGCCTGCCACAAGGGCTCGGTGCTCGGCGTCCTGCCGAACTGCCCGCAGCCATCCCAGAAGATGTTCGAATCCCGCCTGCTGACGTCCCTGGCGGCACTGGACCCGCAGCGGCGGGTGTTCGTCGAGGCGGAGAGCCGCCGGATCGGCTCGCTGCAACTCCCGGAAGCACTGATCGAAACCATGCGCGCCGGCGAGTGCATCAGCATCGAGGCGACGATCGACTCGCGCGTCGACTTCCTGCTGCGGGATTACGATTACTTCCTGAGCGCCCCGGACTGGCTGCTGGTCCGCCTGCACGCCCTGCGCAACCTGCAGAGCGCCGAGACCCTCCGGCGCTGGGGCGAGTACACGCGCAATGCCTGCTGGCGCGAACTGGTCCGGGAACTGCTGCAACTGCACTATGACCCGCTCTACTGCCGCTCGCAGAAACAGAACTATTCCGGCTTCGGTACGCCGAAGACGCTGTCCACCGACGATCTGAGCGCAGTCGGGATCGAGACCCTGGCAGGCCACGTCTGCGCCCTCTGATTGGCTCGTCAGAGCCGGGCGACGAGGTCGCCGCGCACCGCACAGAGGCGCTGCACCATCGCCAGCCGCGGACTCTCGGTCAGCCCCTCCTCGAACGCCACCACCTGCCAGCCCGGCCGTCTCACCCAGCCGAGCATCTCCTGCGATTGCAGGAGATACTGCGGACTCGCAGGGCGGCCAAAGCGCTCGTTGCCGACCATGAAAGTCTCGTAGATCAGCACTCCCGGGTCGGCCAGCGACGCCAGCAGATCCTCGACGCCGGGGCGGAAGAGGTAGTTGGTGACGACGATGCCGGCGAACAAGCGGCCACCATAGGGCCAGCCAGCGGTCTCGAGATCCGCCTGGCGAAGCGATACACCAGCGACGCCATGCAGCGCGGCCAGCGCCCGTGCGTCGCGATCGACCGCTTCCACCCGCTGCCCGAGCGCGGCCAGCAGGCGCGCATGCCGGCCGCTGCCACAGGCAACATCGAGGACCTCGCCGGCCGTCGGCAGCAGCGGCGCGAATCGCCGTACCCAGGCCGATGGCACAGATTCTGCAGGAGAAAATCTCAGCACCGCTTTCCTTTCGATTATCATCCGACCAATCGCGTCGGAGAAGGCAGATGGCAGAAGACATGCAGCATGATCAGGTCCTCGTCAGCGAAAACGGACGCGGACCTTACCAGCAGACGATCCGCATCGGCAAGCACCTGTTGCTCGCCGACGAGCCTGCCTCCCTCGGTGGCGAAGACGCCGGTCCGGCACCATTCGACCTCCTGCTCGCCAGCCTCGGCGCCTGCACCTCGATCACCCTGCGCATGTACGCCGAGCGCAAGCGGATGCCGCTGACGCGGGTGAGTGTCGAACTGCAGCACGACCGCGTCGCGGTCGCCGGCGGCGGCACGCGCGAGCACATCGTTCGCCGCATCCGGCTCGAAGGCGACCTGAGTGCCGATCAGCGCGGCGCGCTGCTGGCGATCGCCAACAAGTGCCCGATGTACCGCACGCTACATTCCGAGCTGCAGATCGACAGTCTGGTCGTCGCATGAGGCGGCGCATCGAGGCTGCCGGCGCAGGGCCCTGCGCCGGCGTCGCGATGGCCGCATCCCGTGCGCGCCTGCCGGGTGACGGGAACTGGCCCCAAGTGTGCCGTAAGTCGCAGCGCCGATCGATTGGAGGCAGCTCCCTAGAGACTTCGGCAGCCGGTTGTGGTAAATTGATGCAGTGCAACATCAACCACAGCGACACCTCTCACGCCGGAGGTGATTGGCCATCATGCTAGAACATCACTACCTCACGACGCTGTTTGAACCGAAATCCGTCGCCGTCATCGGCGCTTCCGACCGGGAGAACTCGGTCGGCAACGTGCTTTTCAAGAACGTCCTCGAATCGGGTTACAAGGGACGGCTCTACCCGATCAACCCGGCTCACGACAAGATCCTCGGCGTGCCGGCGTACAAGTCGATCGAGGAGATCAGCGCCCGCGTCGAGATGGCGGTCATCGTCACCCGCCCGCAAACGGTACCAGGGGTCATCGAGCAGTGCGGCCGCAGCGGCGTCAAGAACGCGATCGTCATCACCTCCGGCTTTGCCGAGGCGGGCCACT
This sequence comes from Candidatus Accumulibacter iunctus, assembly GCA_002345025.1. Lineage (GTDB taxonomy): Bacteria > Pseudomonadota > Gammaproteobacteria > Burkholderiales > Rhodocyclaceae > Accumulibacter > Accumulibacter iunctus. The sequence goes on from DDUX01000101.1 coordinate 19,500, forward strand.
CGGGTGCCGCGCTCGAGCGCAAGATGATGGAAATCGCGCGCAGCTACGGTGTTCGCCTGCTCGGCCCGAACTGCCTCGGGATCATTCGTCCGAGTCTCGGCCTCAACGCCACCTTCGCACGCGTGCACGCCAACGTCGGTCACTTGGCACTGGTTTCGCAGTCGGGAGCAATCTGTTCAGCCGTCCTCGACTGGGCAACGAGCAACCGCATCGGCTTCTCCAGCGTCATCTCGCTCGGTGGCACCGCGGACGTCGATTTCGGCGAGATCCTCGATTACCTGATCTACGACAACCGCACCCACTACATCCTGCTCTACGTCGAAGGTATCCGCGATGCCCGGCGCTTCATGAGTGCCCTGCGCTCGGCGGCGCGCATCAAGCCGATCGTCCTGCTCAAGGCCGGTCGCCACGCTGGCGGGCTGGCGGCCGTCGAAACGCACTCGGGAATGGCTGCCGGCTCCGACATCGTCTTCGAGGCCGCCGTCCGGCGCGCCGGCGTCGTCCGCGTCAAGAACATCGGCCAGCTGTTCTACGCCGCCAAGGCTCTCGCCTCGAAGTTTCGCCCGCAGGGCAAGCGCCTGGCGATCATCACCAACGGCGGTGGACCCGGCGCCATGGCTGCCGACCGCGCCGGCGATCTGGAAATTCCGCTGGCGGAGCTCTCGGCGAGCACGATGCAGAAGCTCAACGCGGCCATGCCGCCCACCTGGTCGCAAAGCAACCCGGTGGACATCGAGGGCGACGCGACGCCGAAGCGCTACCACGACGCCACCCAGGCAGTGGCCGAGGACGACGCCGTCGACGGTGTCCTGGTCATGCTCTCGCCGCAGGCGATGACACAGCCGATGGAAGTCGCCAAGGCGGTGATCGAGGTCGATCTGCAGACCGCCAAGCCGATCCTCACCTGCTGGATGGGCGAAGAACAGGTGCACGAAGCACGCAGCCTCCTAGAGGAAGCCGGAATTCCGTCATTCCGCATGCCGGAAACGGCGATCGAGCTCTACTACCACATCTCGACCTACTACTGGAACCAGAAGCTGCTGCTGCAAACGCCGGCTCCTTCGTCGAAGCACTCGCGCCCGGAGACCGAAGGCGCGAAGATGCTGATCGAGGCGGTACTGCACGAGCGCCGCAAGCTGCTCTCGGAGATGGAATCGAAGGCGATCCTGCGCGCCTTCCGGATTCCGGTGGCGCAGACGATGGTCGCGCACACGCCGACCGAGGCCCTGCTGCTCGCCGAGCAGATCGGTTTCCCGATCGCGATGAAGATCGATTCGCCGGACATTCTCCACAAGAGCGAGGTCGGTGGCGTGCGCCTGAACATCACCAACGCACCCGCAGCCCGCAACGCCTATCACGACATCATCGAGACGGTGAAGAAGCGGCACCCGACGGCGCGCATCAACGGCCTGTCGATCGAGCCTTTCCTGGCGCGACCGAACGGCCGCGAGCTGATGATCGGCGTCTCGCGCGACCCGATCTTCGGGCCGATCATCACCTTTGGCGCAGGCGGCACCGAAGTCGAGGTGTTCAGCGATCGCGCGGTGGCGCTGCCGCCGCTCAACCGCTTCCTGGCGCGCGACCTGATCCAGTCGACGCGAGCGTCGAAGCTGCTCGGCGAGTTTCGCAACATGCCGGCAGTCAACCACGAAGCGCTCGAGGAGATCCTCCTGCACGTCTCGCAGATGATCTGCGAACTGCCGTGGCTGCAGGAACTCGACCTGAATCCGCTGATCGTTGACGAAACAGGCGGCATCGCCGCCGACGCCCGCATCGTCATCGATTACGCGGCGCCGTCGGGTGACCGCTATGCGCACATGGCGATCCACCCCTACCCGGTGCACCTGATCCAGGAGTGGGAACTGCCGGACGGCCGCACGGTGACCATCCGGCCGATCCGCCCCGAGGATGCCGAGCGCGAACAGCAGTTCGTCATCAGCATGTCCGAAGAGAGCAAGTACTACCGCTTCAAGGACACCATCCGCGAGCTGACGCAGACGATGCTGGTGCGCTTCACGCAGATCGACTACGACCGCGAAATGGCGCTGGTGGCGACGCTACCCGATGCCGAAGGCAAGGAGGTGCAGATCGGTGTCTCGCGTTATGTCACCAACCCGGACGGTGAATCGGTCGAATTCGCGCTGGCAGTGGCGGACGACTGGCAGCGGCACGGCGTCGGGCGCAAGCTGATGAGCGCCCTCATCGACTGCGCGCGCGTCAAGGGCTACCGCAGCATCGTTGGCGATGTGCTGTCGATGAACACCAAGATGTTTACCCTGATGACCCGGCTCGGCTTCACCATCCACCCGCACCCCGATGATCCGGCGGTGAAGCGCGTCATCAAGCCGCTGAACAACTAGCGAGCCATTCGAGCAACGATTTCAGGGGTCGGGGAGCGGGCCAGGCGGCCAGCGCAGGCAAGCCGTCCAGCTCCGCCATGCCGCGTTCTTCGACCCCGCCCCGGCCCGTCGCCGGCCGCAGCCCGTGCCGCGCAGTCGGGCAGAGCGGCGGCTACGTCCAGGCCGTGGCCAGCGGCAAGGTGCCTCTCGAACCGAGGACTCAAGGCGCCTTCTTGAGAGGACGCAGATGCTCGATGCCCTCAAACACCCCGTTGCGCGACCAGCTCGCGCTGCCGCCATGGGTGGTGCTGGTGGCGCTCGGGTTGGCCGCGCACCTCGGCCTGAACGCGCTGTTGCTTCGGCCGCCGGGTGCCGGCGCGGGCCTGCTGGCGCCGCTGGTGCTTCCAGCTCGCCGGAACCGGTTCGCCGCACCCATCAGAAAGCCGGTGAGCTTTCCGAACTAGCGCTGTTCGAAATTGACGTCGTAGGGATACGGGTGGTGCGGCTCGCTGGCCAGCCGTTGCGCGTTGAGTTCGTCCAGGTCGACCTTCCTGTCCCACCAGATCGCCCTGCCCCGCCGCTGATCCTCGGCCCACTCGGGGTGCTGCGCCATCATCTCGCGCATGAACTTGGTATGGTCGGATTCGTACAGCGCCATCTCGCCTACTCCCGGTAAGAACGCCCGCCAGTGCGGGAAACTGCCGCCGATTATACGCCCGCCGGGCGGCGCCGGTGTCGGCCCGGCGACACGCCGACGTCTCAGTGCAGCACGATCGGCCGCGCCGCGCCAGCACAGTATTCATCGAGCAGCGCGTCGACCGACTCCGCGCAGCGCTGCTCGTCGGGGAGGCTCTCAATTGCCCGGCGCAACTCGCCGGCCACCGCTCCCTGCACGAACAGGCTGCGGCTGCCGGCCTTGTCGACCAGTTCGAGAGCCTCGTACCCCGGGTAGGCGACGATCGCGTACTGCCGGCTGTTGTAGACGATGCTGATCATCGATGTGAACTCCTCTATGCCTTGTCGAAGTGCATGATGCCGCCTTGGCAGGCGACGCGGATGCTGTCGCCGGCAGCGAAACGCCCTTCGAGAATCGCTGTCGCCAGGGGATCCTCGAGCTGCGACTGGATCGCGCGCTTCAGCGGTCGCGCGCCGTAGACCGCGTCGAAACCGGCGGTGGCGATCTCCGCCAGTGCGCTGTCGGCAACCTCGAGCCGCAACTCCATCTGCGCCAGCCGCCGTTCGAGATAGCCGAGTTGGATCTTCGCGATCGAGCGGATGTGTTGTTCGTCGAGCGCGTGGAAGACGACCACTTCGTCGATGCGGTTGATGAACTCCGGCCGGAAATAGCTCTTCACCTCGCCCATCACCGCCAGCTTGATCAGTTGGTAGTCGTCACCCGCCATCTGCTGGATCATCTGGCTGCCGAGGTTGGAGGTCATCACCACCACCGTGTTCTTGAAATCGACCGTGCGGCCATGGCCGTCGGTCATCCGGCCGTCGTCGAGCACCTGCAACAGGACGTTGAAGACGTCGGCATGGGCCTTCTCGACCTCGTCGAGCAGGATCACCGAATACGGCTTGCGGCGTACGGCCTCGGTCAGGTAGCCGCCTTCCTCGTAGCCGACATAGCCCGGCGGCGCGCCGATCAGGCGCGATACCGAATGCTTCTCCATGAACTCGCTCATGTCGACGCGGATCAGGTGCTCGTCGGAATCGAAGAGGAAGCCGGCCAGCGCCTTGCACAGCTCGGTCTTGCCGACACCGGTCGGGCCAAGGAAGAGGAACGAGCCGTAGGGCCGGTTGGGATCGGCGAGGCCGGCGCGCGAACGGCGGATGGCGTTGGCCACCAGGCGCACCGCCTCATCCTGGCCGACGACGCGCTGATGCAGGCGATCCTCCATCTGCAGCAGCTTCTCGCGTTCACCCTGCATCATCTTCGACACCGGAATGCCGGTCGCCCGCGACACCACCTCGGCAATCTCCTCGCTGCCGACCTCGGTCCGCAACAGGCGCTTCTGGCCGCCATCGGTCGGCTTCTCGGCCGCCGCGAAGCGCGCCTCGAGTTGCGGCAGCTTGCCGTACTGGATTTCCGCAACCTTGTCCAGCTTGCCCTCGCGCTGCCACCGGGCCAGCTCGATCTTCAGCTTGTCAATCTCCTCCTTGATCTGCGCGCTCCCCTGCACCTGCGACTTCTCCGCCTTCCAGATCTCGTCGAGGTCGTTGTATTCGCGTTCGAGCTTGAGCAACTCCTCCTCGATCAGGTGCATCCGTTTCTTCGACGCTTCGTCACGCTCCTTGCGCACGGCTTCGCGCTCGATCTTGAGCTGGATCATCCGCCGGTCGAGCTTGTCCATGACCTCGGGCTTGGAGTCGATCTCCATCTTGATGCGCGCCGCCGCCTCGTCGATCAGGTCGATCGCCTTGTCGGGCAGGAAACGGTCGGTGATGTAGCGATGCGACAGCTCGGCAGCGGCGACGATCGCCGGATCGGTGATATCGACGCCGTGGTGCAACTCATACTTCTCGCGCAGGCCGCGCAGGATCGCGATCGTCGACTCGACCGTCGGTTCGTCGATCAACACCTTTTGGAAGCGGCGCTCGAGCGCGGCATCCTTTTCGATGTACTTGCGATACTCGTCGAGCGTCGTCGCACCGACGCAGTGCAGGTCGCCACGCGCCAGCGCCGGTTTCAGCATGTTGCCGGCGTCGATCGCGCCTTCTGCCTTGCCGGCGCCGACCATCGTGTGCAGTTCGTCGATGAAGACGATGATCCGCCCTTCTTCCTGCGCGATCTCCTTGAGCACTGCCTTCAGCCGCTCCTCGAACTCGCCGCGGTACTTGGCGCCGGCGAGCAGCGCCGCCATATCGAGGCTGAGCACCTTCTTGCCCTTGAGCGTTTCCGGCACCTCGCCATTGACGATCCGCTGCGCCAGCCCCTCGACGATCGCCGTCTTGCCGACACCCGGCTCGCCGATCAGCACCGGGTTGTTCTTCGTCCGCCGCTGCAGAATCTGGATCGCGCGCCGGATCTCGTCGTCGCGACCGATCACCGGGTCGAGCTTGCCGAGTCGGGCACGCTCGGTCAGGTCGATGCAGTACTTGGCGAGCGACTGCCGCTGCCCCTCGGATTCCTGGCTGTCGACCGCCTGTCCGCCACGCACCGACGCCACCGCCTGTTCGAGCGACGCCTTGACCAGTCCGTGCTGCTTCGCCAGCCGGCCACAGTCGCCCTTGTCGTCGGCAAGGGCGAGCAGGAACAGCTCCGAGGCGATGAACTGATCGCCCCGCTTCTGTGCCTCTTTGTCGGTGAGGTTGAGCAGGTTCGCCAGATCACGGCCAACCTGCACCTCGCCGCCGTGCCCCTGCACCTTCGGCAGCCGGTTGATCGCCTGCAGCAGCGCCGCCTTCAGCGCCTGCACATTGACACCGGCACGCGCCAGCAGCGACGAGGTCGAACCGTCGTCCTGCTGCAGCAGCGCGAGCAGCAGGTGCTGCGGCTCGATGATCTGGTTGTCGTGGCCTATCGCCAGGCTCTGGGCATCCGCCAGCGCCTGCTGGAACTTCGTCGTCAGTTTGTCCAAACGCATGCTGCACTCCTTGCTGGAAGTCGGTCAATGCTCAGGATATGGGGACAAACCGACGCAGTTCAATGCGTCGCCGGGCGAGCGGCGGCGACGCAGCCACGGCTCCGGTCGTCGCTGCCAGCGTTCGGCCGCGCGATCGTCGTCCTCGCGGGCGTCCACCCAGCGCGCGCCAGCGGGGGTCAGCTCGCGCTTCCAGAACGGCGCGCGCGTCTTCAGATAGTCCATGATGAACTCGCAGGCGGCCAAGGCTGCCGCGCGGTGCGCGGCGGCAACGGCCACGAGAACGATGTGCTCGCTGGGCAGCAGACGGCCGACGCGATGGATCACCAGGACGTCGATCAGCGACCAGCGCTGCAGCGCTTCGCCGACGATCGCCGCCAAGGCCTATCGTGACGTTCTCGGCAAGGCAGGCCTGCGCCGCTACCGGGAACTGGCGGACGGAATGGGGCAAGGTCAAGCCGAGCGACCGCAAGGACCACTACGATGTCAGCCGCGCCCGCATCGCGCGCGTCATGGAGCAACTGGCGACGGCGAGCGGCGACGTCGAGGAACTGGTGGCGATCAAGGTCAGCCTTTACCGCCGCGTCGTGCCACTCATTGTGGAAACAACCTTGACTGACGTAACGAGGAGGTACATTCATGCTGGAAGGGGGCTGGCATCTATGCTAATCTGACCAATATGACCAGTTTATCAAAGCCGCCATCCTCTCCGCCAAAGCCGACGCATGTGCGCCCTGGTCACTGGGCGCTTCAGGACGCCAAAGCTCGTTTCAGCGAGTTGGTGCGTTTGGTCCGCAGCGAGGGGCCGCAGCATGTCACCGTGCATGGCCGCGATGAGGTCGTCGTCATCGCCGCCGAGGAGTTTCGCCGTCTCAAGGGCATTCGCACCGGCCAGGCATTGATCGACGCGTTGCAAGCCTCGCCGCACCGCGACATCGACATCGAACCGGTGCGCGTACCGATGCCAGTGCGGGACGTGAGCCTGTGACGGGTTGGCTGCTCGATACGAATGTCCTGTCCGAACTGCGACGTCCCCGGCCCGCACCGCACGTGGCGGCCTTCGTCGCGGGGCAAGCGCTCGATCTCCTGTTTGTCAGCACCGTCACTCTGGCCGAAATCCGCTTCGGCATTGAACTGGTGGCCGACGCCAACCGCCGCGCCGAACTGAACGGGTGGTTGACTCACAAGCTGCGGCCCATGTTCGACGAGCGAATTCTTCCCGTCACTGAAGACGTCATGTTTACGTGGCGGCTTCTGGTCGAAGAGGGCCGCAAGACTGGCCATAGGTTTTCGCAGCCCGACCTCATCATTGCCGCAACGGGGCTGCATCATGGCCTGACGGTGGTCACGCGGGACACCGGCGACTATGCGAAGACGCGAGTTGCGCTATTCGACCCGTGGCGCGCGTGTGAATAAGTCTCGCGCTGCGCCAGGCACCGACGCTGCGCGTCACGCCGATCAGTAGGGCTTGCGGGGCCGGGGGCGCCACGGGATGGCCATGACCATCAGCGGTCTGTCGATGGTGCCGGCAAAGGCTGCAGGTCTGCCCCGCCCGCATGCTACAGTGTTTTGCGGCGGCGATCGTCAGGCTGATGAAATAGCCACCGGCGTTGCCAAAGCCGGAATGGCACTCACGCCATTGCCGGAAAGTCTGTTGGACGGGTCGGTGGCGCAGCAAGTGCTCTTGTCTGGAATGTTCTTGCCAAGTGTGCAGGCGGGCAGGGTCTCCTCGCGAAGTCTTGCGTGCGACAGCCCGCCATTTTGCGTCGGGGGTCTTCCTCTTGACTGGGTGCAACACATCGTGCACCGCCTGGCGCCCGTGGGCGTCGCCGGCTTCGTGCTCGCCAATGGTTTGATGTCGTCCAACCGTTCGGGCGAGGGCGAGATCCGTAGCCATCGTGAGGCAGAATGCTGCCCATGGGAGACATCGTCACTGCCGAAGGGGCGTTCAGCGGAACAACAATGCGCGGTGGGAGTGACCTGAGCCATGCCTGACCATAGCTACTTCTCGAATCTGATCTGGCAGATCGCCGACCTGCTGCGCGGGCCCTACCGACCGCCGCAGTACGAACGCGTCATGCTCCCAATGACCGTGCTCCGCCGCTTCGACTGCGTGCTGGTGCCGACGAAAGCCAAGGTTCTGGCCGAGTTCGAGAGGCGCAAGGGGGGCAGACTGGAAGGTGACGCCCTCGATACCCATCTGAACAATGCCGCCGGCCAGCGCTTCCACAATCACTCGGCGCTCGACTTCGAGAGGCTGAAGGGTGACCCCGACAACATCGAGAAGCACCTCGTCAGCTACATCAAGGGCTTCTCGAAGAACGTCCGCGACATCTTCGATTTCTTCGAGTTCGAAGCGGAGATCGAGCGCATGCGCGAGGCGAACATCCTCTACCTCGTCGTCTCCAAGTTCTGCGACGTAGACCTGCACCCGAACACGGTGCCGAACGAGCAGATGGGGCTCATCTTCGAGAACCTCATCCGCCGCTTCAACGAACTGGCCAACGAGACCGCTGGCGACCACTTCACGCCGCGCGAGGTCATCCGCTTGATGGTGAGCATCCTGTTCATCGACGACGACCAGTTGCTTGCCACGCCCGGTACGGTGCGCAAGTTGCTCGACCCGGCCTGCGGCACCGGCGGCATGCTGGCGGAAGCACAGAACTACCTGCGCGAGCACCACGGCGCCGCCAGGCTCTACGTCTACGGGCAGGACTATAACAAGCGCGCCTTCGCCACTGCGGCGTCCGACATGCTGATGAAGCAGGTGGACCACAACGGCGCCGGCAACAACGTGCGCTACGGCGACAGCTTCACCGAGGATCAGTTCGCGGCCGAGACCTTCGACTACTTCCTCACCAATCCGCCCTTCGGTGTGGACTGGAAGAAGCAGCAGAAGGAGATCCAGCAGGAGCGCGACAAGCGCGGCTTCGACGGCCGCTTCGGCGCCGGGCTGCCGCGCGTGAACGACGGCTCGCTGCTTTTCCTGCAACACATGGTCGACAAGTTCGAGCCCGTGCGCCCGGCGCAGCACAAGCACGGCTCACGCCTGGCCAGTCGTCTTCAGCGGCTCGCCGCTGTTCACCGGCGGCGCAGGCTCGGGCGAGA
>DDUX01000101.1:28675-34820 GCA_002345025.1 Candidatus Accumulibacter iunctus
GGCGCAAGGGCAAGATCCAGCTCCTCGATGCGCGCAGCGTGTGGACCGCGGGCGGCAGCGAGGACAACAAGCGCAGCCTCGGCGACAAGCGCCGGCACATCACCAATAGCCAGATCGCCGAAATCGTCAGGCTCTACGACCGGCACGCCGACGGCGAGACCTCCAGGACCTTCGACAACGCCGACTTCGGCTACACCCGCGTGACCGTCGAGCGGCCGCTGCGCCTGCGCTACCAGATGACCCTGGACGACAAGGCTCGCTTCCTCGACGCCTGCCCGCACCTGCTCGACGACGTGCAGGCCTTCGACAAGGCGCTGGGCCGCGAGCCGGAGCGCGACTGGAATGCGGTGTGGAGCCGCATCGAGGATCTGACACGCGCAAGGCGCTGGAAGGCGACCGAGCAGAAGCTCTTCCGCAGCGTCTTCACGCAGAAGGACACCGAGGCTGAACCGGTTGCCAAGGGCGGGCGCGACGAAGGCTATGAGGCAGACGCTGACCTGCGCGATTTCGAGAACGTGCCGCTCAAGGACGACATCGATGCCTACTTCGAGCGCGAGGTGCGCCCGCACGTGCCCGACGCCTGGATGGACCGAGCCAAGGACAAGGTCGGCTACGAGATCAACTTCAACCGCCACTTCTACAAGTACACGCCGCCACGGCCGTTGGAAGTGATCGACGCGGAGCTGAAGCAGGCAGAAGAAGAGATCATGCGGTTGCTACGGGAAGTGACGGAGTGAGCGCGGAATCTGACCGCCTCTTGCCGCGGCTGCCGGCGGGCTGGATCACAACGCCAGTGCGTTATGCGACGACGTGCCTTGATGGCAAGCGAGTTCCCCTCAATGTGGGCGAGCGCTCAAGTCGTCAGGGTGACTATCCTTACTGGGGAGCCAATGGGATTGTCGACAGTGTGGACGAGTATCTCTTCGACGAACCTCTGGTCCTTCTAGGAGAGGATGGCGCCCCATTTTTCGACAAGACTAAGCCCGTTGCATTCTTTGTTAGCGAGCGGGTCTGGGTGAACAATCACATCCACGTGTTGAGAGTCGCGCCGCGGTTCGATGCTCGCTTCGTCGTCCATGCACTGAATGCGACTGACTATGGCTCATGGATCGAGGGGAGCACGCGCGACAAGCTTACGCAGGACAAGATGGGTAGCATCCTGCTCCCGACGCCCCCGCTCCGACAGCAACGTGCCATCGCTGACTACCTCGATCACGAGACGGCGCGGCTGGATTCGCTGGTGGCGGCGAAGGAGCGGGTGCTCGGGCTGTTGGCCGAGAAGCGCCGGGCGCTCATCACCCGCGCCGTCACCCGCGGCCTCGACCCCCACGCTCCCCTCAGCGACTCCGGCATCCCGTGGCTCGGCGAGATTCCTGCGCATTGGGAGACTCGGCGCGCTGCCTGGCTATTTCGCGAGCGGGATGATCGCGGCGAAGCGCATCTGCCGCTCCTGGAGGTTTCGATCAACGCGGGCGTCGTCTTGCGTGAGTTTTCCGATGAAAGGATCGAGAGCACTGCAGCAGACTTCAACACCTACAAAGTCGCCCGGCAAGGCGATGTCGCATTCAACAAGATGCGTATGTGGCAAGGTGCGGTTGGTGTCGCGCCCCAAGATGGCCTTGTCAGTCCAGACTATGTGGTGGCTGCGCCCAGCGGCTCCCTGACGCCTGAGTACGCGGGGCTGCTGTTTCGGACCAGCACGTTCAGCGCGGAGTGCGCAAGGCGATCGCACGGCATCGTGTGGGATCGCCTGCGGCTCTACTGGGAGGGCTTCCGCGACATTGAGTTGCCGTTGCCGTCCGCGGACGACCAGCGCGACATCGTTGCCCATATAGCGAAAGAGACCGCCAAGCTGGACGAGCTGCGTGCCGCGACCGAGCGCACCATCGCTCTGCTCAAGGAGCGCCGGGCCGCGTTGATCTCGGCGACGGTGACGGGCAGAATTCAGTGCTTGTCGTGAAAACATGGAGCACAACATGAACTTCCGTGAATCGCTTCCCGAGGGCTGTCCGCCCGCCGAGTCGGAGCAGATTTCGTCGGCGAGAGATGTCGTCCGCGTGATCCGCTCCAACCCGCCGACGTGGGACGATTTCCGCTCTCAGCGTGACCAGAGACCGGAAGCGACTTTCAACGTTTCCGAATGCCAGGCCCGGGGCCTCTCCGTGTTCGCTGACCGATCGGGCTGTGACAAGGTGCGCAAACTGCCGCGCTTCCGCGGCACCTGCGTGTGTCGAGTCGGCCTCGACCGCGGCGCTGGGCAGATTTTGCACACGGGGCCCCAGTCTCACCATACGTGGTGGCCATCTGCCGACTTCGACATCCTCGCCCGATGCTGCGTGGAGGGCCCGTGAAGACGATTCGCCACACCGCCACGCTGTATTACTACGACGGCCCCCAGGTGTTCGAGGCACGCGATGCCATTGGGGGCCATTACATCGCCGTTATGGTGGACCCGGAAGACGGGCGAGACCGCTACCTCGTGGCGGGCGTCGAGCCCGAGCGGCTACGACAATTTCGCCTCGCCACGCTGGACCTCCGCGACCTGCTTCTCGCAAGGCCGGAGGATGCTTGGTACCTGGCGACGCCGAGCGGAGGCCTCGGCGATCCCCTGCCGCTCGTTCCTCAGGCCTCGCCCCTGGCCGACTTCGACGCTCTGCCCGAGCCCGGTTTCTTGCTCCACGATCAACCGGCGACAGCTGAGATCCTCAGCGAAGCGAGGGCACGCCATAATCTTGTGCTCGACATCGCAGTGGAGCCGCCGGAAGCTGCCCGGGGACACCGCATTCATGCCGGAACGCTTGCTGGTCTCCTCACGCACGTGCAGACGATGGTCAAGCACGCCTATCGAGCAGCCCTCCGGGAGCTGGCGCCTGCCAGCCGGCGCAACGTGGAGCAGACGGACGCGCATCTCTTGGATGTGGTCGTGGCCGCAGCGCCTGGATCGTTCCGCGTCGTGTTGGAGGCTTCGCGGGTGCCGGACCTCTTCGGCAAGAGCGAGCTGTCCCGCGCAATGGACCGGGTTGACCGCCTCTTCGCGGCCGTGGCCGATCCCCACCGGACACTCGATACGGTCAAGGCCCATCGCGGCCACCTTGCGGGCGCCTATCTTCGACTTCTGCAGTTCCTGGTCCAGAACAGGACGGGGTTCCGCTACTCCTGGGCGGAGCCGGAGTTCAGTGAACCTCGGGCTCACGCGGTCGCTGAGGCGCAAGTGGGGCCTCTGGTCGACCTCCTCTGCGGTGTATCCAATCTGGGTTCGGAAGCCGTGGTGCTCGTCGGAGTATTGAGAAAAGCGGACGTGGACAGCGGCTCTTGGCGCGTCGCCACGGAAGACGGCGACTTCTCCGGAAAGACTCGGGAAGGAGGTCCCAGCCTCGCCGGTCTGAAGCTGGAGAGCAACTACCGATTCAGTTGCCTGGAAGAGATCGAGGAGACACAGGGTAGCGGGCGGGAACAGCGGACCCTCTACCTGATGGAACATGAGCCAGCCTGAGGGTTTGGGTGACCATGTTTGCCGAGACTCACACCGAAGGCGCCTTCGAGACCGTCATCGAAGCGCGTCTCCTCCAGAACCGGTATGCATCCGTCGACCGCGGGTGCTTTCGCCACGAGCGCGCCATTTTCTCCGAGTTGGTGCTCGCCGCCATTCTCCAGACGACGTGTGGCGAATCTCGCTTGCAGAAGCTGGAGGCTCTGCACGGGGACAAGACCGGCGAGCAGATCCTCGGCGATCTGTGCAAGTGGATGGGCCAGAACGCTTCGCTCGCGACCCTCCGTCAGGGCTTCAAGTGCTGCGCGGGCCCGCTTCGTGCGGCGTTCGTGGGGACCTGCGCGAACAGCTTCGATGCCCGATGGAACCTCGACGCTGGTCCCGGAGGGCAACTGTGACCGACCGGCTTCCGCAGGAAGGCGAACTGATTCTCTACCGCACGGCAAGCGATGCCGTGCGGGTCGAGGTGCTCTACGAATCGGAGACCTTCTGGCTCGAACAGAAGCGCATCGCCGAGCTGTTCGGTGTCGAGATTCCGACCATCAGCTACCATCTGAAGGAGATTTACGCGTCGGGTGAACTGGCCCGGGATCCAACTCTTCGAAAACTTCTAAGAGTTCAACGCGAGGGAAATCGCGAGGTCAGGCGCGAGATCGAGTTCTACAACCTCGACGCGATCATCTCGGTCGGCTACCGGGTCAGCAGCGCGCAGGCCACGCAGTTCCGCATCTGGGCGACCCAGACCCTGCGCGAGTTCATCGTCAAGGGGTTCGTCCTCGACGACGAGCGGCTGAAGCTGAACAAGCGCTTCGGCAAGGACTACTTCGACGAGCTGCTCGAGCGAATCCGTGAGATCCGCGCCAGCGAGCGGCGCTTTTACCTCAAGATCACCGACATTTATGAGCAGTGCAGCATCGACTACGACAAGCACGCCGAGACGACGCAGACGTTCTTCAAGACGGTGCAGAACAAGCTGCACTGGGCGGTCACGGGCAAGACCGCCGCTGAGCTGATCGCCGAGCGATCCGACGCCGAGAAGCCCTCAATGGGGCTCACCACGTGGAAGAGCGCCCCCAAGGGCAAGATCCTGAAGGGCGATGTCAGCGTCGCGAAGAACTATCTGATCGAGCACGAGATCAAGGAACTCGAGCGCATCGTGTCGATGTACCTTGACTACGCGGAGAACCAGGCCGCGCGGCAGATCCCGATGAAGATGGCCGATTGGGTCGCGAGACTCGACGCCTTCCTGCAATTCAACGAGTACGAGATCCTCGCGAACGCGGGCAAGGTCTCCGCCGAGGTGGCCAAGCGCCTCGCCGAAGAGCAGTACGACAGGTTCCGCGTGCGCCAGGACCGCGAGTTCGAGAGCGACTTCGAGGCCGAGGTGAAGCGCATCGAGTCGAAGCGCCTCCGCAAGAGGAAGGAGGAGTCGTGACGAGTACGCCGCTCCACTCCGAGACGGCCTTCGAGTCCGTCATCGAAGCGCACCTCCTCCAGAACGGCTACGTCCCCGTTGCCCGCGATGGCTTCGAACGCGAGCGCGCCCTTTTCCCGGAGACAGTGCTCGCCTTCATCCGCGAGACACAGCCCAAGGAGTGGGCGAAGCTGGAAGCGCTGCACGGAGAAAAGACCGGCGAGCAGATCCTCGGCGACCTGTGCAAATGGATGGACCAGAACGGTTCGCTGGCGACGCTGCGCCACGGCTTCAAGTGCTACGGCCGGACGCTGCATGCGGCGTACTTCAAGGCCGCGCACGAGCTGAATCCGGAGCTGGAAGCACGCTACGCCGCGAATCGCCTGGGCTTGACCCGGCAGCTCCACTTTTCTCCGCGCTCGGAGAAGTCACTCGATGTGACCTTGAGCCTGAACGGCATTCCCGTGGCCACGGTGGAGCTGAAAAATCCGCTCACCGGCCAGCGGGTCGAGGATGCACGCCGGCAGTACAAGCAGGACCGCGACCCGCGCGAGCCGATTTTCGAGTTCAAGCGCCGCACGCTGGTGCATTTCGCGGCGGATACCGAGTCCGTGCTGATGACTACCCGCCTGGCGGGTACGGCGACGCACTTCCTCCCCTTCAACAAGGGTTGCGACGGCGGCGCCGGCAACCCGCCCGATCCGGCCGGGCGGACCTATCGCACGGCCTACCTGTGGGAAGAGGTGCTGCAGCGGGACAGCCTGCTCGACCTGCTGGCGCGCTTCATCCACCTGCAGATCGACGAGAAGCGCGACGACCAGGGGCGCAAGGTCAAAGCCGAGTCGATGATCTTCCCACGCTACCACCAGCTTCAGGCGGTGCGGATGCTGGTCGAGTCAGCGCGCACCGACGGCGTGGGGCACAACTACCTCGTCGAACACTCGGCCGGCAGCGGCAAGAGCAACACCATCGGCTGGCTGACGCATCGGCTCGCATCGCTGCACGACGCGGCCAACCAGCGCGTGTTCGATAGCGTCATCGTGGTGACCGACCGCGTGGTGCTCGACCAGCAGCTTCAGGACACGATCTACCAGTTCGAGCACAAGCGTGGCGTCGTGCAGCGCATCGACGAGAGCTCGCGGCAGCTCGCCGAGGCACTCGAAAATGCCGTACCCGTGATCATTACGACGCTGCAGAAGTTCCCCTTCGTCTCGCGGCAGTTGCTCAAGCTGGCCGAGGAG
>DDUX01000101.1:35130-46295 GCA_002345025.1 Candidatus Accumulibacter iunctus
AGCTCGCAGGGCGGCGAGACGGCAACTGACCTCAAGGAAGTGCTCGGTGGCGAGGGATTGCGGGACGAAGCGAAGAAGTGTGCGGTGGAGGAAGGACGCGACGGCATGGCGGATCTGTTTCGCAGCATGGCCAAGCGCGGCCGGCAGTCGAACCTGAGCTTCTTCGCTTTCACCGCCACTCCCAAGCACAAGACGCTCGCCGTTTTTGGCCGCGATGGGCAGGCCGCGCACCGCTACACGATGCGGCAGGCGATCGAAGAGGAGTTCATCCTCGACGTGCTGAAGCATTACACGAGCTACGCGACCTATTTCAAGCTGCTCAAGGCCTGCGAGGACGATCCCAACGTCGAGCGCAAGAAGGCCGCGCGAGCGCTCGCGCGTTTCATGAAGCTGCACCCGCACAACATCGCACAGAAGACCGCGGTGATGGTCGAGCACTTCCAGGCCGTCACCCGCCACAAGATCGGTGGTCGGGCCAAGGCGATGGTGGTCACGGGCTCACGCCTTGAAGCGGTGCGCTACAAGCAGAGCTTCGATCGGTACATCCGGGAGAAGGGCTACGCCATCAAGTCGCTGGTGGCGTTCTCGGGCACGGTGCAGGACGACAAGCTCGCCGGCGTCAACTACACCGAGGTGGGCATGAACCACGGCATCTCCGAGAAAGAGCTGCCCGAGAAGTTCGCGTCGCAGGAGTACCTCGTCCTGCTCGTCGCGGAGAAGTACCAGACCGGGTTCGACCAGCCGCTCTTGCACACCATGTTTGTGGACAAACGGCTTGCGGGCATCCAGGCCGTGCAGACGCTGTCGCGCTTGAACCGGAGGCATCCGCTCAAGGAAGATACCTTCGTCCTCGACTTCGTGAACGACCGCGAGGAAATCCGCGAGGCGTTCAAGGTCTATTACGAAGGTGCGGAGATGGGCGAGCAGGTCGACCCCGCGCGCATGTATGCGATCAAGGGTGAGCTCGACGCCTCCGGGATCTACCTGGACGAGGAGATCGAGCGGTTCTGCGCCGTGTACTTCAAGCCCAAGCAGCGCCAGAGCGCAATGGACCACCAGACGATGAACGCGGCGCTCGACCCGGCGGTCTCGCGCTTCAAGGTGCGCCAGAAGGACAACGAGGAAGAGGCGGAACTCTGGCGCGGCAAGGTGCAGGCCTTTCTGAATCTTTATGGCTTCCTGAGCCAGATCATCCCGTATCAGGACTCCGACCTCGAACGCTTGTACGTGTTTCTGCGCCACCTTGCGGCCAAGCTTCCCAGGCGGAAGAGCGGCCCGGCCTATCAATTCGACGACGAAGTTCGGCTCGACTACTACCGCCTGCAGAAGATCAGCGAGGGTTCGATTTCGCTGAAGGACGGTGAAGCCCGGCGCCTCGACGGACCGACGGAGGTTGGCAGTGGTCTGGTGCGGCCTCAACCGGTGCCGCTGTCGCAGCTCATTGATGTCGTGAACGAGCGCTTCGGGACCGACTTCAACCAGGCGGATCAGCTTTTCTTTGACCAGATCGTCGAGGCGGCGATGGCCGACGACGGCTTGCGGCAGGCTGCCGCTGTCAATCCGGGCGACAAGTTCGAGCTGGTGTTCAAGAACCTGTTGGAGACCCTGTTCGTCGAGCGCATGGATCAGAACGAAGAGATCTTCGTGCGCTACATGAACGATGTGCCATTCCAGAAAATCGTGACTGCGTGGATGGCGTCCGAGGCGTACCGGCGGCTGCGGAGCGATACGGTAGCCGCTGGCCGAGAGATGGCGCCTCGGTCACTGCCGCCGCGGCTTCGTGTCATCGAGCCTACAGTGGATGAACGCTACGTGACCTGCGTGCCGCTCGTTCCGCTCAAGGCCGCCGCAGGTGCTTTCGGCGATCCGCAAGCTGTCCCTGATGAGGTGCTCGGGTGGGTGGCTTTCGCGACCCGGCATCGCCTGCGCCCCGGCATGTTCGTTGCTCAGGTCGTTGGCAAGTCCATGGAGCCAGCAATCCCTGACGGTGCGTACTGCCTGTTCCGCTCGCCGGTCGAGGGTACGCGGCAGGGAAGGACCGTTCTCGTCCAACTCCGGGACATCACCGATCCCGAGACGAGCCAGCGCTACACCGTCAAGCGCTACGAAAGCGAGAAGGCGACCGACGGAGATTCGTGGCGCCACACCAGGATCACTCTGAAACCCGCGAACCCGGCCTTCGATCCGATTGTCCTGAGCGGCGCGGACGACCAGCAGCTTCAGGTGATCGCGGAGTTCATCGAATCTCTGGGTGCGGCGAACTGATGTCCAAGATGGTCGGCTACCATCAGTTCCACGTGATGCGGGTGGCGGTAAGCGAGACGCGGCGCGCCAAAGCGCTCGCGACGACCATCGCCGAGGTTGCGAAGGGCAACAGCGTGATCCTCGCTTGGCAGCAGAAAGTTCAGGACGAAGGCAGAGGGACATGATGGTGGGCGAGAAAGCATGAACCGCATCCCTGTCAACCGAGAGTTGTTGACCTGGGCGCGTGAGCGCGCCGGGATGGATGCGCTCGAGCTGGCAGGGCGTTTCCCGAAGCTCGGCGAGTGGGAGGACGATACCTTGCTGCCGACCCTGCGGCAACTGGAGGAGTTCGCGCGCACGGTTCACGTCCCGATCGGCTATCTGTTCCTGCCGGCGCCGCCGCAAGAGGCGCTGCCGATCCCCGATTTCCGTACATTGGCCGATCGTGTCGTCGCCCGCCCCAGCCCGAATCTGCTGGACACGATTTACCTGTGCCAGCAGCGGCAGGACTGGTTCCGCGACTATGCCCGCGTGCACGCGCTGACGCCTCTGGGTTTTGTCGATAGTGTGCGAATACAGGACTCCCCGGAGCGCGTAGCCGAGGCGATGCGGCAGGCGCTCGCGCTTTCTGTCGAGGACCGGCAGCGGGTACCTACATGGACCGATGCGCTGCGCCAGCTCGCCGCCAAGGCCGAGGATGCCGGAGTGTTGGTGATGGCCAGCTCCATTCTCGGCAGCAACAGCCACCGCAGGCTGGATGTCGAGGAGTTTCTCGGCTTCGCGCTGGCAGATGATCTGGCGCCCCTCGTGTTCATCAATGCGGCAGACAGCAAGGCCGCGCAGATGTTCACCCTCGCCCATGAACTGGCACACCTGTGGTTGGGCGAGAGCGGCATTTCCAATCCGGTAGCCGGACAACTTCCGAAGCAGCGTGTGGAACGTTGGTGCAATGCGGTGGCAGCGGAATTCCTGGTGCCCTTGGCCGCATTGCGGCGCGAGCATCAGGCCGACGTCACGATAGCGGAAGAGATCCAGCGTCTCGCGCGCCTTTTCAAAGTCAGCACTTTGGTGGCGGTCCGTCGACTGTTCGATGCGCGTTTCATCGACCAGCACACCCTCTGGCAAAGCTATCGGGACGAGCTGGCCCGCATACGCGCGCTCGACCGAGGCGGTACCGGCGGCGGTGACTTTTACCGCACTCTGGGCGCGCGAACCGGCAGGCGCTTCGCGCGAGCGGTGCTCTCCAGCACGCTGGAAGGACAGACGCTATTTCAAGACGCCTTCCGCATGCTGGGCGTACGGAAGACGGCCGCGTTCTACCACGCGGCGCGGGAGCTGGGGGTGATGTTGTGACCTACCTGCTCGATGCCAAAGTCTTCATCCAGGCCAAGAACCTGCATTATGGGCTGGACTTCTGCCCTGCCTTCTGGGACTGGCTGATCGACAACGGCGCGGGCGGTCGCGTGTTCAGCATCGATAAAGTGGCGGATGAAATCGCCGCGGGCGCTGACGAGCTGAACGATTGGGTACGCGAACGTGGCCATGGTCTGTTTCTGAGAACTGGCGTCTCGGTCGCAGCACAGTTCGGCGCTGTCAGCACTTGGGTTACGCAGCAACAGGACGAACCGGCTGCCATCAGCACCTTCCTGCAGCTTGCCGACTTCTATCTGATTGCTCACGCCCTTGCGGACGGGCACGTCGTGGTGACGCACGAAGTGCCCGCCGACTCAGTCAAGCGCATCAAGATCCCCAACCTCTGCATCGGCTTGGGCATTTGATTCATGACACCCTATCAGATGCTGCGCCGCGAGCGCGCCCGCTTCGTACTGGGCCGAGGGGAACTGGTGACATGAGTTCCGGCTTCACCGAATCCGTCGTTGAGCAGCCCGTTCTCGCCTGGATCGAGAGCACCGGCTGGCGGATCCGTAACGGCACCGGGATCGCTCCTGGCAAGCCAGCGGCCAGGAGCGACGCCTATGGCCAGGTGGCTCTGGCCCGGCGGTCGCGCGAGTCGTTGTTGCCGCTCGCCTGCGGCGATGTGCGGTGCACCGCCGCTGCGAGGCTTACCGGGAGGACCCTGTAATGGCGGAGGCACCCAGCGGCGAAGTCCTCCTCTACGAGGCGCCCGACGGCGGCGTGCGCGTGGAGGTGAAGCTGGACCGCGATACTGTCTGGCTGACCCAGCAGCAGATGGCCGATCTGTTTGGGCGGGAGCGCTCTGTCGTGACCAAGCACATCCGCAATACGTTCCAGGAGGGCGAACTCGACCCGGCGGCAACCTGTGCAAAATTTGCACAGGTTCGAACCGAGGGCGCGCGCACCGTCTCCCGCGAGGTGGATCACTTCAACCTCGATGTGGTCATCTCTGTGGGGTACCGCGTCAAGTCCCTGCGTGGCACGCAGTTCCGGCTCTGGGCCACGCGCACGCTGCGCGACCACCTGGTGCAGGGCTATACCCTCAACCGCCAGCGCTTCGAGCACAACGCGCGCGAACTGGAAGCCGCACTCGCTTTGGTGCGCAAGGCCGCCGCCGGCGAAGCGCTGAGTACCGATCAGGGACGCGGGCTGGTCGATGTCATCGCCCGCTACACACAGACCTTCCTGCTCCTGCAGCGCTACGACGAGGGATTGCTGGTCGAGCCGCAGGGCATCGTCGGCGGCCTGTTGCCACCGGCGCTCGAAGCGCGTGCCGCCATCGTGCGTCTCAAGCGGGATCTGCTCGCGCGCGGCGAGGCGACCGAACTCTTCGGACGTGAGCGCGAGGACGGGCTGGCCGCCTTGCTCGGCAACCTCGACCAGAGCGTGTTCGGCGAACCGGCCTATCCGACGGTCGAAACCAAGGCCGCGCACCTGCTGTACTTCGTCATCAAGAATCGCCCCTTCTCGGATGGCAACAAGCGCATCGGCTCGTTCCTGTTCGTCGAGTTCCTGCACCGCAACGGGCGGCTGATCCGCAACGGCGAGGCCGTGATCAACGATGTCGGGCTGGCCGCGCTGGCGCTGCTGGTGGCCTAATCGGCACCGACGGACAAGGAGGTGATGATCCGGCTGGTGATGAACATGCTTGCGGAGCCGGTCACGTGAGCGGATTCACCGAATCCGTCGTCGAGCAGGCCGAGCTAGCGTGGCTTGAAAACGTCGGCTGGCGAGTTCGCAGTGGCGCCGGGATCGCCCCCGGCGAACCCGCTGCCGAGCGCGACGACTACGGGCAGGTCGTCCTTGGGCTGCGCCTGCACGATGCGCTCGCGCGGCTCAACCCGGCACTGCCGGCCGAGGCGCTGGACGATGCCTTCCGCAAGCTGACGCGGCCTGAAGGCGTCGACCCCGTCGTGCGCAACCGCGCGCTGCACCGCCTGCTGGTCGATGGCGTGACGGTCGAGTACCGCGACGCCGGCGGCAGCATTCGTGGCGCGCAGACACGGGTGATCGACTTCGACGACCCGGCAGGCAACGACTGGCTGGCGGTGAACCAGTTCAGCGTCGTCGAGAACAAGCACTCGCGGCGGCCGGATGTGCTGCTGTTCGTCAACGGCCTGCCGCTCGCCGTGTTGGAACTGAAGAATCCCGCCGCCGAGAACGCCACGATCTGGAGCGCCTTCCAGCAGCTCCAGACCTACGAGGCCGGGGTGCCGACGCTGTTCGCGCCGAACGCGCTGCTCGCGGTCTCCGACGGCGTGGAGGCGCGGGTGGGCACGCTCGGTGCCGGGCGCGAGTGGTTCAAGCCCTGGCGCACGATCACGGGCGAGACCCTGGCCGATGCGCACCTGCCCGAGTTGCAGGTGGTGATCGCGGGCCTGTGTGCGCCGCGGCGCTTTCTCGATCTGCTGCGCGACTTCATCGTCTTTGAGGACGACGGTGGTCGCATCGTCAAGAAGATGGCCGGCTACCACCAGTTCCACGCGGTGCAGGTCGCGGTCGGCGAGACGCTGCGCGCCGCGCAGTTGCAGCGCGCAGCGCAGCAGTTGCAGGCGGGGCAGGGCCGCTACGAGGCAGGTGGAAAGCCGGGCGGCCAGCCCGGCGACCGGCGCGTGGGCGTGGTGTGGCACACGCAGGGCTCGGGCAAAAGCCTGACGATGGCGTTCTACGCCGGACGAATCATCCGCGAGCCGGCGATGGAGAACCCGACGCTGGTCGTGCTCACCGACCGCAACGACCTCGACGACCAGCTCTTCGGCACCTTCTCGCGCTGCCGCGACCTGCTGCGCCAGCCGCCGATGCAGGCCGAGAGTCGGGCGCACCTGCGCGAGCTGTTGAGCGTGGCAGAGGGCGGGGTGGTGTTCACCACCATCCACAAGTTCTTCCCGGAAGAGAAGGGCGACCGCCACCCGATGCTCTCCGACCGGCGGAACATCGTCGTGATCGCCGACGAGGCGCATCGCAGCCAGTATGACTTCATCGACGGCTACGCGCGCCACATGCGCGACGCGCTGCCGCACGCCTCATTCATCGGCTTCACCGGCACGCCGATCGAGCTGACCGACGCCAACACGCGCGCGGTGTTCGGCGACTACATCAGCGTCTACGACATCCAGCGCGCCGTGCAGGACGGCGCCACGGTGCCGATCTACTACGAGAGCCGTCTGGCCAGGCTGGCGCTCGACGAGGCCGAGCGGCCGAAGATCGACCCTGGCTTCGAGGAGGCGACCGAAGGCGAGGAGGTCGAGCGCAAGGAAAGGCTCAAGACCAAGTGGGCGCAACTCGAGGCCGTGGTCGGCGCCGAGAGGCGGCTGGAGCTGTTGGCCAGAGACATCGTCGAACATTTCGAGAAACGGCTCGAGGTGCTGGAGGGCAAGGCGATGATCGTCTGCATGAGCCGACGCATCTGCGTCGAGCTGTATCGCGAGATCGTCAAGCTGCGGCCAGGGTGGGACGGCACCGACGACGACCGCGGCGCGCTCAAGGTGGTGATGACCGGGTCGGCCTCCGACCCGGCGAACTGGCAGCCGCACATCCGCAGCAAGCCGCGGCGCGAGGCGCTGGCCAATCGCTTCCGCGACCCGAAGGACCCGTTCAAGCTCGTCCTCGTGCGCGACATGTGGCTCACCGGCTTCGACGCGCCGAGCCTGCATACCATGTACATCGACAAGCCAATGCGTGGGCACGGTCTGATGCAGGCGATCACACGTGTCAACCGCGTGTTCAGGGACAAGCCCGGCGGGCTGGTGGTGGACTACCTGGGCCTCGCGCAGGAGCTGAAGGAGGCGCTGGCGACGTACACCGAGAGCGGTGGCACCGGGCGCACGGCGCTGGACCAGGACGAAGCGGTCGCCGTGATGCTGGAGAAGTACGAGGTCTGCTGCAGCCTCTTCCACGGTTTCGACTGGTCTCACTGGACGACCGGCACGCCGCAGCAGCGGCTGGGCCTGCTGCCGCTCGCGCAGGAGCACATCCTGGCGCAGGAGAACGGCAAGGAACGGTGCGTCGGCGCGGTGCGTGAGCTGTTGCAGGCCTTCGCGCTGGCGGTGCCGCACACCGAGGCGCTGCGCATCCGCGACGACGTGGCGTTCTTCCAGGCGGTACGGGCCGTCCTCGCCAAGCGCGCACCTGGCGACGCACGGCCCGAGGAGGACATCGAGCACGCGGTGCGGCAGATCATCTCGCGCGCGGTGGCGCCGGAGGGCGTGATCGACATCTTCGCCGCGGCAGGGCTCACCAAGCCCGACATCTCGATCCTCTCCGAGGAGTTCCTCGCTGAGGTGCGCGGGATGCCGCAGCGCAACCTGGCGGTCGAATTGCTGGCGAAGTTGCTGCAGGGCGAACTGGCCACGCGGCGGCGCAAGAACGTCGTCCAGGCGCGCTCGTTCGCCGAGATGCTGGAGCAGACGATCCGCCGCTACCAGAATCGGGCGATCGAAGCGGCGCAGGTCATCGAGGAACTGATCGGGCTGGCCATGGAGATGCGCGAGGCGCACGCACGCGGCAGGGCGCTGCGGCTCTCCGAGGACGAAATGGCGTTCTACGACGCGCTGGAAACCAACGACAGCGCCGTGAAGGTGCTCGGCGACGAAACGCTGCGCACGATCGCGCAGGAGCTGGTGAAGACCGTGCGCGCCAATGTGACCATCGACTGGACGCTGCGCGAGAACGTCCGCGCGCAATTGCGCGTGCTGGTGAAGCGGATTCTCAGGCGCTACGGCTATCCGCCGGACAAGCAGGAGAAGGCAACGTCAACCGTGCTGGAGCAGGCCGCTCTGCTCTCGGCGGAATGGGCGGCGGTGTGAGCGAAGCCCCCAGGAGTCAGAATTCCGGGACGGTAAAGTGGAGCCCTCTTGCCTGCGTGCGACTCAGATGTTCTCGGGTTCCTGCATCCACGCCGGGATGTCGCGCTGGCCGTGCAGCACGCGCCAGACATCGATGTGTTGCGGGCGCTCGATGTAGAACACAAGGTAGGGACAGCGTGCCAGCGGCCAGAAACGCAGGCCGGGCAGGTTCAATTCGTGGGCGTAGCGCGGCGATCCGGTAGCCGGATGGCGAGCGATGTGCGCATAGGCTTGCTCGACGGCATCAATGAAGCCGAGCGCTGCTTGCTCAGCGTCTTCGCTGAGGAAGTAGGCAATCGCGTCATCAACGTCCCGGTTGGCCAGTTCACGCGGTACCACTGGCTTGGCCGTCACCCGTGCGCGCCGTCCTTGGCCGCCTTGCGCACCCGATCACGCAGCCCCTCAAAGTAGGCAGGATCGGCCGGGGCTACCGGTGCAGACGCCGCGCCCGCGAGCAGGAGGCCGCGCAGTTGCAGGCGATCCTGATCCTTGCGAATCAGTTCGCGCACGTACTCGCTGCTCGTGCCGTAGCCGCCTTGATTGACCTGCTCATCGACGAAGGACTTGAGTGCGTCAGGTAGGGATATGTTCATCGTGCTCATGGGTCGAGATTAGACGCCTTGACAAAATTTGGCAAGAGCGATGCGTCGTGCCTGAGCAGCTTGACCAACCATGGCGAATTCCAGGCATTGCCATCGCCAACCGTCCAGGCCCTCAGTGATCTAATCCTTGAGTTTGACCGACTGGAATTCGCCCCCGGCGAAGAGGCGCAGCTCGAATGTGGCGAAGGGGCTCTGACGCTTCACCCCTGTACCGAGCGCTATCGCCGGCCGCGTCTGTTTGTCATGACCCTGCGCTATTCCCGGCGTAGCTTTCGGCGAGTGGTCTGGAAGTCCAGCCAGGAAGCCTGGGCCAGACTGCACGAGCAGGCATGGCGGTATGTCGGCGGCAGCAGCCAGTACGTGGTACTCGACAACCTGAAGGAAGGGGTCATCAAACCCGACCTGTCGGAGCCGCAGCTCAACCCGGTCTACGCGGCCGTGCTCGCGCATTACGGCGTCGTGGCCGACCGCTGGACGAGCCCGGTTTCCCGCGACACTGGTGCATCCTTGCGAAAACCCGCACAACCGGTCCTCACCCGCCCGGCTGCCGCCAGCGTTCGGCAGCGCGGTCGTCCGCCTCGCGCGCCTCGACCCAACGCGCCCCTTCCGGAGTCAGCTCTCGTTTCCAGAACGGCGCCCGCGTCTTCAGGTAGTCCATGATGAACGCGCAGGCGGCGAAGGCTTCCGCGCGGTGCGCCGCGGCAACGGCCACGAGGACGATCTGGTCGGTGGGCAGCAGACGGCCGACGCGATGGATCACCAGGACGTCGATCAGCGACCAGCGCTGCAGCGCCTCGCCGACGATCGCCGCCAGTGCCTTCTCGGTCATGCCGGGGTAGTGTTCGAGGTGCATCTCGCTGACGCCAGCGCCGCCGCTGACATCGCGCACGAGGCCGACGAAGGATGCCAGCGCGCCGATGCGCGGGTCCGCGCGGCGCAGGGCAGCGAGTTCGCTGCCGACGTCGAAGTCGGCTTCCTGGATCCGCACGTGCATCCGCTCAGCCCCCGGTGACCGGCGGGAAGAAGGCCACCTCGTCGCCATCGGCGATCGGCGAATCGAGCGCCACCATCTGCTGATTGACCGCGCAGCGCAGGTTCGCGATCCGCGCCAACCCCTCCCAGGCGCCACCGCGCTGGCCGAGATGGCGAAGCAGCCCGGCGACATCGGCGACGCCGGCGGGCAGGACCAGTTCCTCGGCGGCCCGGCCGACGCGCTCGCGCACCGAAGCAAAGTACAGAATGGTCAGCATCAGCGCCTCCACGTTTCAGTCGAGCAAGGCCGAAAACGGCATGAAGGAGACCGCATCGCCGCGTCGGATCACCTGCTGTGGCGCGTTGTCGACCAGGCCATCAGCCCACACGGACGAGGTCAGGACGCCCGAACCCTGGTTGTCGAACAGCTCGACGCCACCGCCGGCGTTGCTCCGCACGCGCAGGAACTCGCGCCGGGCGTCCGGGAATGGCCAGTCGAAATCGGCGTGCAGCCGGTAGCTGGCCGGCGCCACCTGCCGCGCCCCCTGCATGCGCAGGAGCAGCGGGCGCACCAGCATGACGAAGGTGACCAGGCACGAGACCGGGTTGCCCGGCAGCCCGACGAAGGGGATCTCGCGCCCGTCCGTGGCGAGATGGCCGAAAGCCAGCGGTTTGCCCGGCTTGATGGCGATCTTCCACATTTCGAGCCTGCCGGCCAGTTCGACCGCCGCGCGGACGTGATCCTCCTCGCCAACCGAGACGCCGCCGGACGAAATCACGAGGTCATTGTCGCTGGCCGCTGCCCGCAGGGCCGCCTGCGTCGCCGGCAGGGAGTCGGCGACTGCGCCGGCATCGTGCACGATGCAGCCGAGTCGCTCGAGCAGCGCCGCCAGAAGGAAGCGGTTGGTGTTGTAGATCGCCCCCGGCGGCAGCGTCTCGCCGGGCATCCGCAGTTCGTTGCCCGTGCACAGCACCGCCACCCGCAGGCGGCGGAACACCGGCAGCGAGGCGATGCCGACCGACGCCGCCAGCGCCGTGTCCTGCGGCCGCAGCCGCTGGCCGCAGGCGAGGATCTCGCTGCCGGCGG
>DDUX01000101.1:46681-64182 GCA_002345025.1 Candidatus Accumulibacter iunctus
TCGTGTTCGCAGAGTTCCTGCATCACGACCGCATCGACCCCCGGCGGGATCGGCGCGCCGGTGAAGATGCGCGCGGCGCTTCCCGGCTGCAGCCGGCTGCCGACGCTGCCGGCGGGAATGCGCTGCGTCACCGGCAGGCAGGTCCCGACGCGCGGCACGTCGGCCACCGCGACGGCATAGCCATCCATCGCCGAATTGTCGAGCGGCGGCGCATCGACGGTTGCCGTCTGCGCCTGCGCGAGGACCCGCCGATCGGCGTGCCGCGTCGACAGCGATTCGACTTCGGCGACCGCCGGTGCTGCGGCAAGGAGGCGGGCAAGAGCTTCTTCAAAGGACAGCATCGGCTTCCCCGGTGAGTTGAAGATGATCGAGGATGAACGTGACGATCGTCGGCACGTCGTTCAGGTCGAGCCAGCAGAGCCCGGCCGGCAGCTCCGCCGGCGCTGCCTGGTCGGAGGCGACGGCAACGATCTGCCGCTGCTGTGGCCAGAGCGCTGGCTTGCCGTTGGCCGGCCGATGGACCTCGAGCCGGGGAATCGCCTCGTGCTTGAAACCCTCGACGAGTAGCACATCACAGGGCGAGAAACGGGTCGCGTATTCGGCGAGCGTCGGCTCGCGCGCACCGCGCAGTTCGTGCATCAGTACCCAGCGCGAAGCGTTGGCGAGCAGCACTTCGCCGGCGCCGGCCAAGCGGTGGCGAAACGAGTCCTTGCCCGGACGATCGATGTCGAAATCATGATGCGCGTGCTTGAGCACCGAGGTCCGCAGGCCACGCCCGATCATCTGCGGCAGCATGCGCTCGATCAGCGTCGTCTTGCCGGCACCTGAGTAGCCGGTGATGCCGAAGATCTTCATCGGCGATGGGCGCCGCCGGGCTGCCCGGGAACCGCAAGGACCGCGGCAAAGCCGCCACCCGGAGTGCGGAAGTTGGTCGTCTGGCCACGGTAGAGGCGCGCCGAAACAAGTTGCACGGCACCCCGGTAGACGTAGTTGCGCAGGTCGAGCTTGAAATCCTGCTCGACCCCGTCGATCAGCAGCCGGCGCTCGGACGGGCTGACGACGGCCTGTGCGACGTAGCCGCCGCGCGCGAGTTCGGCGAACACCCGCCGCGTCAGCTTGTCGCCGCGATACGCCGCCTTGCTGCCGAAACCGGCGACCGGTTTGAAGAACCACTGCCGGCGGCTGGTCCAGAAAGCCTCGGCGTTGCGCGGCGTGACTTCCTCGGTACGTGGAATGCTGCTCGCCAGCAGCTCGCGATCGCTGTCGCCAACGCCGATCGCCTGCAGCCATTCCTGGTCGCCGAGCGCCAGCAGATTGCGCTTGTCGGCATACAGGGCATGCGTCCGCGGATGCGGCGTGAGGACGACGGCGTCGGCCAGATAGGCCTGCAGCAGACTGTCGTTGCCTGGCTCGGCGAGGGCGAAGTCGGTCAGCCGGTTGTAGACCAGGTCGACGACCTCGCCACGGCAGCGCAGCCGCTCGCCGTCGTACGACAGTTCGGCGGCATCGGCGACCAGCGCCTCGATGCCATTGGCAGCAAAGAGCTGGCGAAAGAGCTCGAACTCCGGCGCCAGGTATTGCTCGGCGGGCGCCTCGTCGACAATCGCCACGCGCGCCAGCGGCCGGACGGCAGCCGCGGCTGGCTGCGCCAGCCGCCACTCGTTGCGGAACATGTCGAGAAAGCAGCGTTCGAGCGGAACGGACGGCGGCATCATCTGCGCCACCGGTACACAACACGCCCGTTGTGCGCGCAGCAGACGGGAATTCAGCAGCGCGCCGCCGGCATTCGAATTGATCTCGATGAGTTGCGGACCCTGCGGACCGAGGTGGAAATCGTAGCCCAGGAAGACGCCGGCGGCGGCCGGCGAATGCTGCGCCACCGCCGGTGCGTGGGCGAGCACCCGCTGCCGGTACGCGGGCAGGGCCACCACCCGTTCGACGGCGGCGATCGTCCTCGCCATCCGCTCGAGATGCACTTCGCTGACGAAGACCATGCTGTCGGCAAACAGGTGTGGTCGACTCGCCAGCCATTCGTCCACCGGCGCGCCGCGGTCACTGGCTGCGAGTTCACGCCGCAGCGACTCGTGATCGACCGAGATGCACGCGCAACCGCGATTCAGCAGCTCCGCCGTGGCACGGCAGTCAGCCGGCAGGAGTTCGATCAGCGCTGGCGGCAGTTGCGCGTTCATCGACCGGCGGACTCCGGCGCGGCGCTGAAGAAGGCCACGGCATCGGCCAGCTCACGCGTTCGCTGCATCGGTGGCAGGCTGCGCCAGATGCGCTTGCCGTAGGTCTTGGCGATCAGGCGCGGATCGCAGATCATCAGCACGCCGCGATCGGTCTCGTCGCGAATCAGCCGGCCTGCCCCCTGCTTGACGTTGATCACGACCCGTGGCAACTGGTACTCGAGAAAGGCGTTGCGGCCTTCGCTGCGCATTCTCTCGATGCGCGCCGACAGCACCGGGTCGTCCGGTGGTGCGAACGGCAGCTTGTCGATGACCACCAGCGACAGCGCTTCGCCGCGCACATCCACGCCTTCCCAGAAGCTCTGGCTGCCGATGAGGATGGCGTTGCCGAGACGGCGAAAGCGCTCGAGCAATTCGTTCTTGCCCTGCTCGCCCTGCAGCAGCAGCGGCAGCTCGAGCCCGTCGCGCGCCAGCCGGTCGGCGAGCAGTTCGTGTACCCGGCGCATCGCCCGCAGCGAGGTACACAGGAAGAAGGCGCGTCCGCCGCTCGCCCGCAGCACCGGCCACGCTGCGCCGACGACCGCCTCGGCATAGTCGGCGCTGTTCGGGTCGGGCAGATTGCGCGGCGCGTAGAGCAGCGCCTGTCGCGGGTAATCGAACGGACTCTCCCAGCGCGCCGAAGCGGCATCGACCAATCCCATCTCGGAGCAGTAGTGGCCGAAGTCGTTCTGCACGGCGAGCGTCGCCGAGGTGAAGATCCAGGCCCGCGGATGCCCGCTCATCTGCTTCTGCATGATGCCGGCGATCGCCAGCGGCGTTGCGTTGAGCTGCAGCGCGTGCGTGTAGGTTTCCGCCCAACGGACGAAGTCTTCGTTGCTGCCGCTCTGCCACGCTTGCAGGCGCTGCAACAGCTCGCTCGCGCGGCGCCAGCAGTTGTCGAGCCCCTCACCGCGCTGCGCCTGCGTCTCGAGCAGACCGGCCAGTGCCTCGACGGCAGCGATCACGGTCGCCAGAGCGTCGGCAAACCCGGGCCGTGCGGCGAGCTGCGGCAACGAGCAACGCGCCGGCTCGAGCGGCAGCGTCAGTCGCAGGTCGCGGACGTCCTTCTCCAGGCGGCTGCACAGGCGCGGCAGGTCGAGGCAGTCGCGGGCCGCCGCCAACCCTTCGCTCTGCGCGTCACGAGCAAGCTCGAGGAGCTGCGCGGTCGATACGCTTTCACCGAAGAACAGGCTGGCGACTTCGGGCAACTGGTGGGCCTCATCGAAGATCACCGTGTTGCACGCCGGCAGAAGTTCCGCCGTGCCTTCGTCGCGCAGCATCACGTCGGCGAAGAAGAGGTGATGGTTGACCACCACCAGGTCGGCCGCCAGCGCCTCACGGCGGGCGGCGAGGACGAAGCACTCCTTGTGTTGCGGACATTCCTGGCCCAGGCAGTTGTCGCGTGTCGAGGTGACCATCGGCCACACCGTCGCGTTCTCGGGAACGTCGACACATTCGGCCTTGTCGCCACTGCGGGTCGTGCGGGCAAACCGGGCGATGCGCTGCGCCAAGGCAGCGTCCTCGCGCGTGAGAAAGCGGCCATCGGCGAGCGAGCGCGCGAGATGATGGTGGCAGAGGTAGTTGGCGCGTCCCTTGAGCAGGGCAACCTTGACCGGCAGACCCAGAGCCTTGCGGATCGTCGGAATGTCGCGCGCGAAGAGCTGGTCCTGCAGGTTTCTGGTACCGGTCGAGACGATCACCTTGCCGCCCGCGAGCAAGGCCGGAACGAGGTAGGCATAGGTCTTGCCGGTACCGGTGCCGGCTTCGGCGACGAGCACGCGGTTGCCCGCCATGGCGGCGGCGATGCTTTCGGCGAGTTCGAGCTGCTGCTGCCGCGGGCGATAACCGGGAACCGCCGCGGCGAGCGGCCCGGAGGCGGAGAAGACTTCGGCGAGCAAGGCGGTCATTGACGGTTCGTCGGGGGCAGCGAGCATGCTACCAGAAGCCGGCGCGCGCAGCCGCAAAACGCACCACCGCCAGACGAAGAGCGTCCGCCGCGCGGGAGCAAGCAGATCCTAAGGACCGGCCTTCTGCAGCAGCTCGCGCAGAAAGCGCACCGGGATGGCGAAGCTGATTCCCGACGGCTTGCTGAGAACCGACTCCTTGTTCTCCTTGACGAAGACCATGTTGATGACGCCGAGGACCTCGCCGCGGCCGACCTCATAGAGCGGACCGCCGCTGTTGCCGGGGTACGCCGTCGCATCGAGCTGGTAGATGTCGAAGCTGCCTTCCCTGATCTGCTGCACCACGCGGGCGTTGAGTTCACGTGCATTGGCCCCCGGCAGGACGATCGGCGTGATCGCCGAGATGATACCGCGGTGAGTGACCGGCGACAGGCCCAGCGCGCCGCCGATCGGGAAGCCGGTAAAGGCGACCGACTGCCCTTCGCGCACCGGTTCCGCGTCGTGCAGGGTCAACGCCGGCAGCAGCGGGCCGTCGATGCGCAGCAGCGCGAGATCGCGGCCCTTGTCCACTGCGACGACTCTGGCCGGCCGCTGCTGCGCCTTGGCGCCGGCCAGGCGAACAATGATCACCAGCTTCTCGCCTGCCACCTCGTCGATTGCTGCCTGGATCACGTGCGCGTTGGTCGCCACGGTGCGCCCGTCGCTGACGACGAAACCCGTTCCGCGCATGACGAACTGCGGGCTGCGGGTCACCTGATGCGTCCCGACGACGACCACCGACGGTTTGACGCGCTCGATCACATCGGGCAAGTCTGCCGTCGCCGTGCCGGCCAGTGCCAGCACGCCGACGATCACGGTGGCGATCGCCAGCAGCCTGCGCACGACCTGCACCCTAGACGCCCCGGATCGAACGGATGCGCGGCAACTCCGGCGACGGCGTCGTCACCTTCGCGTCGTAGGGATGATCGTCGCGCTTGAAGATGCCGATGATCCGCTTCACGTAGCCCTGTGTCTCGGCATAGGGCGGCACGCCGCGATAGCGATTGACCGCACCCTCCCCGGCATTGTAGGCGGCAGCAACCAGACTGACGTCACCTTCGAAATAGGCCAGCAGCCAGCGCAGGTAAGCCAGTCCGCCGCGCAGGTTCTGCTCCGGATCGAAAGGCTGCTTGACGTTGAAGCGTGCCGCGGTATCGGGAATCAGCTGCATCAACCCCTGCGCATTCTTGTTCGACAGCGCCGACGGATTGAAATTGGATTCGGTGCGGATCACCGCCAGCGCCAAGCGCGGACTGACGCCGTACTCCGGCGCCAACTGCTGCACGAGACCGACGACCTTTTTCTGCAGCTCGGTACTCGGCACGATGACGTCCTTGCCGTCATCGAGGAAAGCGACGTTGCGCATGCAGTCGGGAACCGCCGCCGCGGGCTCGCCGACGAAGCGCTGCATCCTCTGTGACTGCTCGTGTCCCTGCCTGGCCGCCAGGGCAAAGAAGAACGCTGCCCGAGAGTCGTCACGCTCGATGCCACGGCCATTGGCATACATCCAGCCGAGGTTGAACTGCGCCTCCGGATCACCCAGCCGGGCGCCCTCGCAATAGAGCGTGACCGCGCGCGCGTAATCCCGCGGCACCCCCTCGCCATGCTCGTGCGCCAGCGCCTCCTTGCGCAGCGCCAGGCGACGCTCGGCTTCGGACTCCTTCGGGACGCCCCCGGCAGCGGCGGCAAAGGATGGCACGGCAAAGCTCAGCAAACCGCAGAAAAGGATCGCGCCGTGGCGCATCAGGGCAGAACAGCGAAGACAGGAAGCTTTCATCAATGAACTCCAGCGGCCACGCCAAAACGTGACACGTACCACGGCATCGCCACCCGGACCCCCTCCTCGATCCGGTGGCTGGGAACATAGCCAAGCAGGCGCCTGGCCTTCGAAATGTCGGCGCGTGAGTGGCGAACATCGCCTGGCCGGAAATCACTGTGCACCGGTTGCACCTGACGCACCCCGGGGCAGAAGTCGAGCAAGGCCTCACGCAGAATGTCGAAAAGCCGGTTCAACGATGTACGGTCGTCGACGGCGACGTTGTACACCTGATTCACTGCCGCCGGATCGTCGCTCGTCGCCGCCAGCAGGTTCGCCTGCACGGCGTTGTCGACGAAACAGAAATCGCGACTGGTCTCGCCGTCACCGTTGATCGTCACGACGTCGCCGAGCAGCATCGCACGTGTCCAGCGGGGGATCACGGCGGCGTAGGCGCCGTCCGGATCCTGACGCGCACCGAAGACGTTGAAATAGCGCAGGCCGATCGATGGCAAGCCGTAACAGCGCGCGAAGACGTCCGCGTACAGCTCGTTGACCAGCTTGGTAACGGCGTACGG
This sequence comes from Candidatus Accumulibacter iunctus, assembly GCA_002345025.1. GTDB lineage: Bacteria > Pseudomonadota > Gammaproteobacteria > Burkholderiales > Rhodocyclaceae > Accumulibacter > Accumulibacter iunctus. Next base: position 53,184 of record DDUX01000101.1, read on the forward strand.
CGAGAGCGGCCGGCCAATCTGGTCCTCGACCTTGGGCAGGGCCTGGTGGTCACCGTAGGTCGAACTCGACGCCGCATAGACGAAGCGCTGCACACCGGCATCGCGGGCGGCAACCAGCATGTTGAGGAAACCGTCGACGTTGGTGGCGTTGGTCGCCAGCGGATTCGCCAGCGAGCGCGGCACTGAACCGAGCGCCGCCTGATGGAGGACGAACTCAACGCCGTGGCAGGCGTCGCGGCAGGCATCGGGATCGCGGATGTCAGCCTCGATGAAGCGATGCCGGCGCCAGTGGTCGGCGCCAACCAGCGCCTGCACCTCTTGCAGATTCCGCCGGTGGCCGGTGGCGAAGTTGTCCATCCCGACCACCGTCTGGCCGAGCCGGAGCAGCGCCTCGACGAGATGCGAGCCGATGAATCCGGCACTGCCCGTCACCAGCCAGCGCGCCGAGCGCTGCTGCAGCCGCTCGGCGAGCGGCGCCAGCGCCGGATCCGCGATGCAGCTCAGAGACGCCACACGCTCACCCCGTGCGCCACCAGTTGCGCCTCGTTGAACATGCTCTTGACGTCCGTCAGTACGCCGCCCGGCTGCAACTTGGCAACGACATCGGTCAGCGGACGCTCGCGGAACTGGCGGTGGGCAACCGCAGCGACGATCGCCGCCGCTGCCGGCAGCTCATCCCACGGCGTCAACTCGACACCGTACTCGTGCAGAGCCTCGGCAGCGTCGGCGACCGGCTCATGCACGACAACCCGCGCACCGTAGGACTCGAGTTCGCGGATGACGTCGATGACGCGCGAGTTGCGCAGATCGGGACAGTCTTCCTTGAAGGTCAGGCCGAGAATGACGATCGGCGCCCCCTTGACCTGCCAGCCGCTGCGGATCATCTGCTTGACCGTCTGCTCGGCGATGAACTTGCCCATGCCGTCGTTGATCCGCCGCCCGGCATTGATCACCTGCGGGTGATAGCCGAGCATCTCCGCCTTGTGCGTCAGGTAATAGGGATCGACGCCGATGCAGTGACCGCCGACGAGTCCCGGCCGGAAGGGGAGAAAATTCCACTTGCTGCCGGCCGCCTCGAGAACCTCGACGGTGTCGATGCCGATGCGATCGAAGATGATCGCCAGCTCGTTCATCAGGGCGATGTTCAGGTCACGCTGGGTGTTCTCGATGACCTTGGCAGCCTCGGCGACCTTGATGCTCGATGCCGGAAAGACGCCGGCAGTGATGACGCTGGCGTACATCTGACGAACCCGCTCGAGGGTTTCCGGGGTATCGCCGGAGACGACCTTGACGATCTTCGTCAGCGTCCGCTCCTTGTCGCCCGGATTGATGCGTTCGGGCGAGTAACCGACGAAGAAATCCTCCTTCCATTTCATTCCGGAGCACTTCTCGATGATCGGAATGCAGACCTCCTCGGTCGCCCCCGGATAGACCGTCGACTCGAAGACCACGGTGGCACCCCGCTTGAGGTTTCTGCCGACCGCTTCCGACGAGCCGATCAGCGGCCCGAAGTCGGGTTGATGCGCCGCGTCGACCGGTGTCGGCACGGCAACGATGACAAAGTCCGCCGCTGCCAGTGCAGCCGGATCATTGCCGACTTCCAGGTGAATCGCCGCCTTGAGGTCGGCACTGCTCACTTCGCCCGTCGGATCGACATGGCGGCGATACTGCGCCACCTTGCTTGCCGACAGATCGTAACCGATCGTCCGCATCTTCTTGCCAAACTCGACGGCGAGAGGCAGACCGACGTAACCCAGACCCACCACAGCAACAATAGTCATGAACACTCCATTTCAGTTGGTTCTCCTGCCACGGATGCCGGCAGCCGGCAGCCCTCGCGGCTACAGCCCTTTCTGCAACTCCGCCACCTCGGCCTGCGCCGGGAACTTGTCGCCGAGTTTCGCGACTTCATCGAGTTGCTTCTTGGCCTCGCTCTTCTGACCCGCCTTGATCAGCGCCCGCGCATAGTTGAGGCGAATCACCGCGGCCTGCGGCGCCAGTTCCAGCGCCTGGCGGAACAGCTCGAACGCCCGCTGCGTCTCGCCCTTCTCCATCAGCAGCACCGCCAGGGTATCCATCTGTGCCGGCTGGTTGGGCGCCAGCCTGTTCGCCTTCTCGGCATACTCCATCGCCTTCGGATCCTTGATCTGAGCGCCAACCCACGCCAGATTGTTGAGCACGATCGCGTTTTCGGGCTGGGCCTCGAGCAGCACGCGGTAGTGCCGGGCAGCACTCGCATAATCCTTGCGGGCAGTGGCGTGACCGGCCAGATAGAAGCGAAAGCGCGTGTCCTTGGCATGCTCCTTCAGCCAGCCGGCAGCGAAAGTGTCGGCCTCTGCCGTACTGCCGCTGTTGGCCAGCGCGAGATGGAGTTTGGCCGCCAGGTCAGGGCCGCCAGCCTCCTTGAGCCCAAGCCGGTAGGCGGCAATGGCTGCCGGCCAGTTTTTCAGCGAAGCCTGCGCGTCGCCCTCGAAGAGGTAGCCGACCGCCTCTTTCGGGCGCTGTTTCTGGACTTCCTTGGCCATCGCCAGTGCTTCGGCAGGCCGCCCGGCGTCGAGCTCGAGCATCATGACCCCGCGCTGCGCCTCGAGCGAATTCGGCTGTACCTTGAGCGCCTTTCTGAGGTTCTCCAGGGCAGCAGGCTTGTTCTTGGCCACCACTTCGATCTCTGCCATCCGCAGATAGGGCAACGGCAGATCGGGTTTCAGTGCGGCAAGTTTGCCATAGGTCGCCAGGGCCTGATTGTAGTCCTGCGCCGCCTGCTGGGCGCGTCCGGCGGCGTCGAGGATCTCGGGTCGTTCGGGCAGCGCGGCAACCGCATCCTGGGCGGCGGCGAGCGCGCTCTTGACCTCGTTCTTGCCCAGGTAGAGACCGATCAGTGCCAGCCGTGGTGCCGACTCCTGCGGATTGGCCGCGATCGCCCGGTTGATCAGGGTGGCAACTTCCTCGGTGGTGCCGCCGGTTCTGGAGCGCAATTCGGCCAACGCGAGGAATCCCTGCGTGCTCTTCGGATCCTTGGCGACAACCGCCTCGAAGCGCTTCTTCGCCTCCTCGGGTTTCTTGTCCGCCATGTCAAGACTGGCCAGGTTGGCTGCTGCCGGGAAGTACGCGGCGTTCAGCGCGAGTGCCTGCTCGAAGCTCTTGCGTGCGCCCGCGAGATCGCGTTTGCCGAGCAGGGCCGTGCCGCGCAGGTTGTACACCAGCGGGTTCTCCGGTTGCTTCTTCTCCAGGGCGGCGATCGCCTTCAGCGCCGGGTCGAACGCGCGCCGCTGCAGATGCGCTGTGATCAGTGCCAGATCGGCGCGATTGCCGGGGTCGGCGGCCGCCACCTGCTCGAGGTCGCGGAAGGCCGTGTCGGTGTCGCCGCGGGCCATATTGACCATTGCCAGCGAGGTCCGCTTGCCGGCATTCTGGGGATCGAGTGCCGCCGCCTTGGCAAAGAAGGCGCCGGCCTTGTCGACCTGGCCGTTCTGCAGAAACACCTGTCCGGCCAGCGCCAGCATGTTTGAATCCTGGTCGATCTTGCCGAGCACCGGCTCGATCAGCGGCAGGGCTTTCGCCGGCTGCCCGTTGCGCAGGTAACTGGCGATCAAGACGCGGCGGGCGATGCCCAGTTCGGGCGTTTTCGGCAGCGCCTTCAGGAGGTAGTCCTCCGCCTGCGGATAGGCCTTGAGTTCGTACTCGATCAGGCCGGCCAGTTGCAGACCGAGCGGGTTCTCCGGAACGACGCGCAGCATCAGCAGGACGGCGTCGCGCGCAGCAGGATAGTCCTTCTTCTGATACGCCAGCATCGCCGTCAGATAGTGCGTCTGCGGATGATTGGCGGCGAACTGCTTGATCGTCGCCAGTTGCTGGGCGGCGGCATCGAGCTGGTTCTCCGCCAGTTGCAGCCGCATGATCGCCGCGTGCGCCGCGAGGTAGTCCGGCTTCACCTCGACCGCCTTGCGGTAGGCCGCCATCGCCGCGGCGGCATCGCCCTGGGCCAGCAGCAGGTCACCCTTGAGCTGCCAGGCTTCGTACAGCCTCGGCGAGTCCTGCAGCCCGCGGTCGAGGATCGCCAGCGCCCCGGGCAGATCGCCGCCGGTGGCTTTCAGTCGCGCCTCGCCGATCAGCGCCGGCGCATAACCCGGCTGCGCCGCCAGCGCCGCTGCATAGGCTGCTTCCGCCTGCTGCGGCTTGTCCTGCAGCAGATAGGCCTGGCCAATCGATGTCTGCAGGTCAGCCCTGGCTTCGGCCGTGGTGAGCGGGGCGCTGGCCAGATCCTTGATCACCTTGTCGCCCTGGCCCATCATCAGCAGCGTACGGGCAAGCAAAGGGGTGGTCTGTTCGGCCGAATAGTTGAGCTCCTGCGCCTTGCGCAGCTCGACCTCGGCGCCAGCCGGATCGCCGCCCGAGAGCAGCGCCCTGGCCAGCAGGAAACGGGCTTCGGCGAGTTGCTGATCCTGCTGCAGGGCGTTCTTGAGGTGGATCACCGCCGTCTTGTGGTCGTTCTTCTGCAGCGCTTCCTTCGCCTGGTTCAGCAGATCCGCAGGCTTCTCGCCACCACCACAGCCGACCACGAGTAGAGCAGCCAGCAGCGCCGAGGCGGTCGCCCTGCGCAGCGCATGCACCGAGTTACGAGTATTCATGAAGTTCCCTCTGAGTCGAAAAGCTTGCCCGAAAAACGTCCTGTTCGCGGTATCACTTGAGTCCAAACCTGTGCATCATATCGTACAGCGTCGGACGGCTGACACCGAGCAACTCGGCGGCCCTGACGACGTTGCCATCCGCACGCGCCAGCGCAGCGATGGTGACCCGTTTCTCGGCCTCGTCACGAGCGTTCCGCAGGTCGAGCACGGTTTCCTCGGCCTGCACGCCGCTGAGGACACCGATGTCGGCGGCGGTGATCTGATTCCCATCAGCCATGATCACCGCCCGCTTGATGCAGTTCTCGAGTTCGCGCACGTTGCCCGGCCAGGCGTGTGCTTCGATCGCACGCAGGGCATCCTCGCGCAAGCTCATCGCGCCACGTGCGTTCTCGGCGGCGAAACGCCGCACAAAGACATGGGCAAGCAGCGAGGCATCGCCCGTGCGGGAACGCAGCGGCGGTATGTTCACGACGATTTCCGCCAGACGATAAAACAGATCCTCGCGGAAACGACCCTCGCTGATCAGGTTCTGCAGATTCTGGTGCGTCGCGCAGACGATGCGGACGTTGACCGGGATCTCCTGGCGGCCGCCAATCCGCTCGATCACCCGCTCCTGCAGGAATCGCAGCAGCTTTGCCTGCAGGTTGTGCGGCAGATCACCGATCTCGTCGAGCATCAGCGTACCGTTGTGGGCCGTCTCGATCTTGCCCGGCGTCGTCTTGCCGGCACCCGTAAAGGCCCCCTTCTCGTAGCCGAAGAGCTCGCTCTCCAGGAGGTTGTCGGGAATCGCCGCGCAGTTGATGGCAACGAAGCGCTCGCGACGCCGCGGCGACGACTCGTGCAGCCCACGCGCGAGCAACTCCTTGCCGGTACCGCTCTCACCGAGCAGCAGCACGGTCGCATCGGTGACTCCGACGCGCTCGATCGTCCGGCAGACGCGCAGCAGATCCGGGTCGCGGGTGATCATCCCCGACATCGCATCCGGCTGCTGCATCGCCTGCAGCCTTTCGTTCTCCTTTTGCAGTTCGTGCAGCCGGTAAGCCCGCTGGATCGTCAGGCCGAGCATTTCGACCTCGAACGGCTTGGCGAAGAAGTCATAGGCACCGAGGGCGATCGCGCGCAGGGCGTTCGCCCGGTCGTTCTGGCCGGTGAGCACGATGACCTTGGTATCGGGTGCCACGCTCAGGATCTCCTCGAGGAGCTTGAAGCCTTCGGACACCGAGTCCGGGTCGGGCGGCAGGCCCAGATCCATGGTCACCACGGGCGGCTGGTAGCGGCGCATGAGCTGCATCGCCGTCTCGCGGTCGTCGGCGGCCAGCGTTTCGTACTGATCGAACGCCCAGCGAATCTGCTTCTGCAGCGCGCGGTCGTCCTCGACGATCAGCAGGTGTGGCATTTTCGCAGCACTCATTCGTGTTTCCCCGATAATTCATCCGACTTCCGAGCCTTGCCCACTTCGAACAACGGCAGCAGGAGGTCCACCTGGGTGCCGACGTCGACGGCGCTGTCCACCGAGACCCTGCCGCCGAGTTCGTGGACGTATTGGAAGCTCTCGTAGGCGCCGATTCCCATCCCCGTCGGCTTGGTCGTCTGAAAGGGCTTGAACAGCCGCTCGCGGACGAAGTCGGGGCTCATGCCATGCCCGGTATCGCCGACCTCGACAAGCGCCTGGTCACCCTGGCGAGCCATCCTGACCCAGACGCGGCCGCCCCGTTCGGTGGCGTCGAGCGCATTCTGCACCAGGTGGCCGATGACCCGCTCGATCCTGTCCTCGTGACCGCGTGCCAGCAGCCTTTCCTCGATGCTCAGCTCGACCTCGCGCCCCTGCCCCGACTTGGCCGTCTGAATGCGCCGCAGCACATCCGCGAGATCGATGCCGCGCGGCCCATCGAGCGGTGTCGTTCCCTGTCGCAACTGCATCATCAGCTGCCGCATCCGCTCGACGGAGTGCTCGACGGTCATCAGCATGTCCTTCTGGAATTCCGGATTGTCACGGTGACGCTCGGCATTCTTCAGCATCAGCGAGAGCTGGGCGATGATGTTCTTCAGATCATGCACGACGAAAGCCGACATCCGGTTGAAGGAATCGAACTTCCGCACTTCGAGCAGCGCCTCACTCGCCTGCATCTGACCGAGGAAGGCACCCGCCTGCCGGGCCGCCGTCTTGAGTAGATCGTTGACCTCCCAATTGACGTCGATCCTCGTTCGCGCCGTCGCCAGCACGACAAAGGCGATCAGCTCGCTGCCGGTGGTCAGCGGCACCACCAGCCAGGCGTTCGGCACCTCGACCAGCCACGACGGAACCACCAGCCCGTCATAGCGGCGTGGCAGCGAGCGATACTCCTCGAGGTTGATCACCCAGCCGCTGTCGAGCAGGAAGCGACACAGCGGGCTGTCGGCATCCTCGGTCGCCGGCGACGCGGGCATGTTCCAGAACGCCGCCTGCGCGAAGAAGCGGCCGGAGGGGTCCTTCAGCCAGAGCGCACCGCTCGGGCTCTCGACCATGTCGGCGAGCCCACGAACCACGTGCCGGCCGAGACTGGTGAATCCTCCCTGCGAAGACAGCGTGGCGGTGAAGCGCAACCACTCCTCGCGGTAGTCGTAGCGGTAGCTGAAGAAGTGCTTGCCGACCTGGACCCGCAGGCGCGCCCGCATCGAACCGGAGAAGGTCAGCACCGCCAGCACCAGCAGGGCAGCGAAGAGCAGCGCCAGCTGCAGCGCCCGCCCCCATTCGCCACCGAAGAAACGCACGTAATAGCCGGCGGCGGCCATGAACAGCAGATAGGTGCCGACGATCAGCAGTGTCGCCGACTGCAGCACCGCCCGCTGTGACATCACCAGTCGACGCTTCCAGTCGTGGCTGCGGATGGCCGACAGCGCCACCAGCGGCAGCGCGAGTGCATGCGCGAAGCCGCGAATGCTGAAGGCGTCGGCATCGATCCGGTTGAACAGCAGGGCATCCGAGTAGACGTACAGGTCGAACAGGAAGACGCCGCCCAAGCCCAGACACAAGGGCTTGATGCTCCAGCGAAAATCGGGTGACACGTTGCGAAAGAGGCGCTCGACGAGAACCAGCCCGAAAACGCTCATCGCCAGCGAGACGAACAGCGCCAGCCGCTGCGCTGAACCGGCGAGGTCGACGCCGAAGATTGCCATCGCCTGCGCGACAAAGCCGCCGACCACCAGCAGCACGGCAAGCGCACTCAGCCACCCGGTAGCCGCCGTTGCCGGCGCGCCATCAGCGGACTCCGGCCGCATCAGGATGATCAGGAAGAGATACCAGCCACCAAAGCGAAGCACGTCTGCCAGCAGGCTGCCGGCGAGAAAGATGCCCTGACCGGTGAGCGCGAACGCCAGACCCAGCATGCCCCAAACGGTGCACAGGGCGACGGCCAGGAACATCGCGCCGCTGCGAGCACTGCTGCGCCGGCCCGAAGCCAGGTAGAGCGTCAGCAGCGCGGCCAGCACACCCGCCAGGCCGTAGCTCCACGCCGAGATCATCGCCATCTTGCCGTCCATCACCGCCAGCAATCCTCGTCAGTCGAAAGCAGCAACCGGAGCCGCCATTGCCCGGTCACCGAGCACCCTTGCCGGTCAGAACCACGCCGACGGTATGGAAAAGAATCACGATGTCAAGGAAGAGGGTGTGGTTCTTGACGTAGTAGAGATCATATTGCAGCTTCTGGACCGAATCCTCGATCGTCGAACCGTACTGGTAACTGACCTGCGCCCAGCCGGTGAGACCGGGCTTGACACTGTGGCGCACGGCATAGAAGGGTATGTCGCGCGTCAGCTGGTCGACGAAATAGGGTCGCTCGGGACGCGGTCCGACCATGCTCATGTCACCGGCCAGCACATTGTAGAGCTGTGGCAGTTCGTCGATGCGCAGCTTGCGGATGATGCGGCCAACCCGCGTCACCCGGTCGTCATCGGTGGCTGCCCAGCGCGGCTTGCCATCGCTCTCGGCATCGTTGCGCATGCTGCGGAACTTGATCACGTTGAACAGGCGCCCATCGAGACCGACCCGCTCCTGCCGGTAGAACACCGTCAGGCCATCCTCGAGGACGATCAGGATCGCCGTCAGCAGCATCACCGGCAGGGCGAGCAACAGCAGCAGCAGCGCGATCAGGATGTCGAAGGCGCGCTTGAAGAAGGTCCGCCGCCAAGTCTGCCGGAAACCCTCGCCAAAGATCAACCAGCCGACGCGCAGCGAATCGAGGCGCAACTGCCCGAGCGCACGCTCGAAGTAACTGGCGAGATCGAGCACCTTGACACCGGACAACTTGCAGTCGAGCAGTTCGCGCAGCGGCAGTGCACCGCCGCGGCGTTCGCGCACGGCGACGATGATCTCGTCAACCTTCAGCGAGTGCGCCGTATCGGAGAGCGACATCGCCTGTGACAGGACCACCTGCGCCGGAACGACCACCTCGGGATCACTCGAGCAGGGATAGAAACCGACGATCTCGATGTCGGGATCGGACTTGCAGAGCACACGGCCAACGTTCTCGGCTTCCGCGCCAGCGCCAAAGACCAGCACCCGGTGCCGCAGCAACGAGCCCGGCATGCTGTGCGCACCATGGACTCGGCGCACGAGGGTCGCGAACAGCGCCGCCAGCCCGGACAGCAGCATGAAGCCGCGGTCCACCTCGGCAATCGCCAACAGCGAGAAGACGACATAGGCCAGCGGAATGGCCAGATACAGCGAGAGGACGGCGCGCGCACGGGTTTCCGCCAGCGTCCGTGAGTGAACGCGCTGGTAGATGCCCAGCCAGGAATTCAGCACGATCATCGTCAGGGCAAAGATGATCGCGTAGAAGGCGATCCTGTCGAGTTCCAGATTCGCCCCACCGCCAAGCCAGACGGCGGCCAGAACGACGCACACGACCGGGAACATCAGGTCGACGGCAACCTGGGCGACAGTCTTGCGATGAAACCAATGATTGAACACCTTGATCACGATAGACCCCCTGCAAGCATGAACAACGCCCCGCGCGTGTCGTTGAGAAACGAATCCTGCTGAACCGTCCCGCTGCTTCATCGGGAGGGCTCGGCGATACGCATGACACGAAGGCTATCAGCGCGGCTGACGGGAGAGCGTGACCTAATGCACAGGCAGCGGAGAATAGCGCAGCGAAGACAAACTGCCAGGCTTTGCGACCATCGATAAACCACTTTCAAAGATCAACATAATCGTATGATAAAATTGCAAGTAATTGATATTGCTGATTTGCTCGCTTGGGGGATTATACACTGCCGGGCAGCTCGGGCAGCTTGCCGGGTCGCGCCAGCCGGGCATTCCCGCCCGGGCAGTGGTCGATGAACAGCGCGTAACAGAGTAACAGATGGAAGAGAAACGCAACGCGCGGCATGTCGATCAGGCTGACGAACAGGCCGGCCGCCATGCAGCCCAGCAGCGCCGCCAGCAGGTAGGGAGCCAGTTCGTCTCCGCCGGCGGCAGAGCGCAGCAGATTGGCGATCGCCAGCGCGGCCAGCGCCAGCAGCAGACCGAGTCCGAGCGCCCCCTGATCGAGCAGCATCTCGAGGTAGAGGCTGTCGATATGCCAGGGCAGGAAGTAGTGACGAGCGGCAAAGAACCAGCGCGCAATGCCCTGCGAGAAATCGCCGTTGACCAGCAACGGTCGACCACGGCCATCGATCAGGCTGAGCCGGTCCACCTCGACGAACTGCGACGGACCAAGCAGGCGCAGCGAGAAGAAGCCGGGCACCGGCAACTGCCTCGACTCGGGCAGCAGCGCGCTGGCGAACAACGACAGCTCGAAGCGCCGCCATTCACCGCCGCCGCCAACGAAGACGGCCGACTCGGCACACGCGGCCGCGTACAGCAGGTGCTTGTGGCAGACGCTGGCGACGAGCACCGCCGGCTCCGCCGAACGCGCGACCAGGCTGAACCGATGGGTACCGGCAAGCGGCGCCGGCACGCGTTGCAGCAGTTCCCAGCGGCCGCGCTGCGGCGCGCGCCATGCCGGTCCGGAGAGCCCCAGATGGCGGCCATCGACGTCGTCGACGAGGTGCAGCCGGCCGGGCATTTCGCGTCCGGCGACCGCGGCCGAGTAGTCGACCGGAAACCTTCCAAGACCCCTGCCGAAAAGAAAGTCGGCGCCACCGGTCAGGAGACCCAGGCCCTCCTGCCAGTGCGTCAACCGCCCGACGAGATCGCGCTCGCCGCTCGCCAGCCGGCTGCCCATGAACTCACCCAGACCGGCCACCAGCAGCACCTCGACGACCAGGATTCCCGCCAGCCCCCGGTTGGCCAGTTGTCGCCATCGCGGCGGCTGTCGCCGGCCGCACCCGCCCGACCCCACCGCCGACGCCTGCCGGACCCGGCACCAGAGGAGAACGACCGCCGCCAC
>DDUX01000093.1 GCA_002345025.1 Candidatus Accumulibacter iunctus
TTAAGCAAGGTATCTTGCCGACGGCACTGCTCGGTAGCACGCGATTCCGACGGATGGTCCTCTTCTGCGGGTACCACAATCAGGAGAACCGAGATGAGCAAGAAGTTCGTTTTCGCTTTGAAAGCAAGCTGGGCGAGCGATGCGGCGGGCGAAGGAGAAAGCGCTTCGCTGGCGGTATTGCTGCACGCGCTGGATGGAACGATCACGTTCACCGAGCGCCTGAACGGCGTGGCCACGGCGGTGTTTGATGACTACGAGTCGGTGGAGCAGTTGATACAGCGCGCCTACGACAGGTATGCTCGGGGGGCTGAGGGCTCGCCGGAGAAGGCGCTGCAATCCCTGGATATGCTCCTGCTGGCCGGTGACGACGTCGTGTCGGTTGTCCAGCGCCTCGAACCGGTGATCGCCAGGCGAAGGAGAGCCAGCCAAGTCGCCGATTATCCCGTTTGCGTCTATGTCGACGAAGCGGTCTATGAGGAACTGCCTCCCAGATTCCGGGATTTGTATCAGAGTCCGCAGAATATGGCTTCCAACTTCGCCGCCTGCGCGCGGTTTTCCGAAGACATGCAGCGCTGCTTCGTCGTCTCACCGATCGGGCCCGACGACGGGACGATTCGCAGGCGCGCGGATTTCGTCTTTGACCGATTCGTCAAGGCGGCCTGTGGATCCACTCCGTTCAAACCGGTACGGGCCGACATGATGCTCGGCAGCCACATCCTTCCGGAAATGTTTGCGGCACTGCGAAGGGACCCGCTGGTCATCGTTTACCTCGGTGCTTCGACGCCGGCGTGGAATCCCAACGTGATGTTTGAGCTGGGCTTTCGCATGGGGGTTGACGCCCCCTACATCGTCCTGGCTGACGCCGAACCCGCAGGCGAGGAGAACGACCTGCCGTTCGACCTGCAGGATGACCGGGTGGTCTGGATTCCACCGACGGAAACGGAAGACTTCGATGCCAATGCACGCGTGATCAGACAGTTGCGGGACCGAATCAGCGACTTTGAAAATCCGTCTCGACAGGACAGCGTCTATCCGGGTGCCACCATCAGGATCGGGGCTGGCGCCGACGGACACAGAGAGGCAACGTTCACCGACGCCTCGCCCGATCTGGAATCACTCATCGACCTGCCGAGGATTGTCGGCCGGTCAGTCCAGGAAGTCGCCGAGCACATCTGTCGGAGGATGTCGCCGGAGCAGGGCAGGGCATTCCTCGAGGAGCAGCAACGCTTGCTGTTTCAGTTGCTCAACCCCGGTCTTCTCAGTACGGGACCGCCCCGGGCGACCGTGCCGATCCGTTTCTCCGACCACGGCAGGCATCACGAGGAGGCATTCCTGCCGGTAGTCACCCACTGCTGGTCCAGCAGCTCGGAGGCATTGATGACGCTGAACCTCATCTACATGGATGTGACATCTGCCGTCAAGGAAGACTCCGAGAGGGGGTGTTTTCTCAGCCGACTGGCGGCGCAGGACAGAAGATCGGTTGGCGAAGCCGGCTTCGTGGATCCGGGGGGGGCCTGAGCATGCAGCACAACGGGCTACTGGCAATCACCGAGTATTACGCTCCCATCCCGATCTTCAAGCTTGGCGCCGACCTGGAAATCTCGGATACGAACATCGCTGCCGATCTCCTGTTCCCGGCACCGGTCAAGGGTGCGCTGACGGGATCGCTGCTGGCCGCCTTCGGCTGGCCGATGAATCGCGGCCTCGGCGGTGGCGGTGGAACCGCAGCGGCGGCCGAGGTGGCAGGTGCGCCCTGGGAAGCGACTGTGGCTGAGGGTGAAGTTGACTTGAGGTCTGAGGACTACGGTTCTCTGCGGCTGCGTCTGACGCTGCTCTGCTTGCCGCAGCGTTGCTCGATCGATTCGGTTGAGCGGACCGTGTACGCGGAAATCGGGTCGTTGGGCGAGGACAGCCTGTTCCGCCGCAGGCTTCGCCTCGCCCAGGAATCGCATCTCGTCTGGGAAACCTATGCGCTGAGCTATGACCAGGTCCTGCCGCGACTCGATTTCTATCGTGAAGTGGTCGAACGGCACAGCCGGGCGTTCAGTGACGCCGCGCGCGCAAGCATTCTGGACCTTGGGGCAGGAACCGGGAACGTGACGATGCGACTCCTGGAACAAGGGCATCGGGTGACTGCACTCGACATCAGCCGCGCCATGCTTGACCGATTGCTGGGCAAGATCGATACGACGGCGGCTGCGGGGGTGTCGACCGTGCGGCACGATGCCGCCGATCTGGCCAGGTGGACAGCCGCATCGTTCGACGGGGTGACCATTCTCCTGGCCCTGTTCGACATGGCCAATCCAGCGGCGGCACTGGGCGAGGCCATGCGCGTGCTGCGGCCCGGGGGCATGCTGGTCGTGACGGAACCCAAGCGGACCTTCGATCTCTCGTCGCTCCTGCTTCATGCTGAACGGTGCCTGCGGGAGCAGGGGGCCTACGATGCCCTGCAAGAGCACTGGGCGAGGGTCAGCAACGTAAACAGGAAGATCGATCCATCGGCAAGACGGGAGCGCATGTACATCGAGGACATTCGTGAGCGTCTGCAGCTTTCCGGGTTCAGCGTCAGCAGGGAGGAGGATTCCCATCACGGCAACTGCGCGACCGTCTGGGCAGTCAAGACTTCCGCATGCAGTGGAACGGTCGGCGGACGGTGACCGGCGTGCCTTGTCGGACGTTCTCACCGACCTGTCGCCGTGCGCTTCCTCGCGACGCGCGAGCCATCAGTGCCCTCTATCGGCAAGCTTACCATCCGGCGAACGGAGGTGATGCACGGGAGCATTACCCCTTTCCCCAGTTCCTTGATGAGGAGTGCGTTGAGGAACTGGTGCGAACCGACGTGCTGCTCTGGTTCGTGGCCGAGCTTGGTCACACCATCGTCGGAACCTGCGGCGCGGTGGTCAATATTGGCGGCCCGATGGACAGGATCGCAGAGTCCTTTGGCCTGGTGATCGACGCAAGGTGGCAACACCAGAACCTCGGCACGGAATTGTTCAGGACCCTGTGCGACTCCCTGGTTTCCGAGCACGCTGCCGGATTCATCATGGCCGAGACGCGAACCTCGCATCCTGGAGGATGGAAGGTCGTGCGCCACTGCGGTTTCGTGCCGATGGGGTTCGAGCCTTTCGCGCACGCGACCCCGGCGGGCTCGGAGGCAATGCTGATGACCGGCAGGGTGTCACCGATGGTGCTGGCGCTGCGCCGTGGTCCCGGAGAAGCTTCGGCGCGAGTCTGTCGGCTTTCGAGGCGGGTGCTTCAGGAACTGGATTGCACCCCTGCGCGCGTAACATCCGAGGTGGAGAGCGCGGTTGCACTCACCGCTGCATGCGGGCCGCAGGCTCCCCTCGCGACGCAAGCGGCAGCGCTTTGCGGCAATGGGTCGCGGCCGGGCGTGGAGAGCCTCGAGATTCATGAGGAACCGTGGACGGGCCGGCTGCCGGAAGCTGCCCGGGACATGCCGGCGGGCGCCCCGGGAATCATCAGCCTGCGTCGCCTGGAGGGGCTCTCGCCGGGATCGCTGCGCTACGAGAGATCGCTTTTCGTCGCCTCGATAGACGGACGAATGGTCGCCCATGCGCAAACCTCGTATGATCGTTGCGATCGGCGGTTGCGGCTTATCGAACTGCGCGCTGCGACGGACGGTATCGCCGTTTTGCTGATCGGGCATATCCTGCGGCAGCGGCAAGCGGCCGTGCACAGCGCGCCTTTCGTCGCCGTTCTTGATGCGCGCGCCGATGACTCGGGATTGCATTCCGCACTCGAGAGAATCGGATTCTTCCCGACGGTCTATTACCCGGCGCTGATTCAGGAAGGCGGCGAGCGCTTCGATGCGGTGCAGTTCACCTGGCTGTTCGGCAGGGATCTCAAGGCCAGCCGCGACGCCGCCGACCTCAGCGAATGGCAGCTTGCCTGTGCGATCGTGGCGCCGATTACCAACGGATGGCAGTAGTTCAGGTGCGTATCCCAGGCACGTGGGCGTTTCAGCCGCTGTTGCGCAGGCCGGCGGCGATGCCGTTGATCGTCAGGTGAATGCCGCGTTTCACGTGTTCGTCGTTGCTGCCGGCGCGCAGGCGCCGGATCAGCTCGATCTGCAGGTGGTTCAGCGGATCGAGGTAGGGGAAGCGGTGGCGGATCGAGCGGGCGAGCAGCGGATTGTCGGCAAGCAACCGGCTCTGCCCGGTGATTGCCAGCAAGCCGTCGACGGTCGCCTGCCACTCGGCCTGCAGGCGGGGGAAGATCGCCGCCCGCAGCGCCGGGTCGCTGACCAGCTCGGCGTAGCGTGAGGCGATCGCCAGGTCGCTCTTGGCCAGCACCATGTCCATGTTCGAGAGCAGTGTGCGGAAGAAACCCCATTCGCGATGCATTCGCTGCAGCACCTGCAGGCCGTCCGGATGCGCCGCGAGGAAATCGCGCAGCGCGCTGCCGAAGCCGTACCAGCCGGGCAGCATCAGGCGGCACTGGGCCCAGCTGAAGACCCACGGGATCGCCCGCAGATCCTCGATCGCGGTCGTCTTGCGCCGCGAGGCGGGTCGGCTGCCGAGGTTCAGATGCGCAATCTCGGCAATCACCGTCGACTCCCAGAAGTAGCGTTCGAAGCCCTCGGTTTCGTAGACCAGGCCGCGGTAGGCGCGATGCGCCGACTGCGACAGCGCCTCCATCGTCTCGAGGTAGTCGGCGCGGGGCGCGGGATCGGCCGAGGCGACGAGGGTGGCTTCGAGAACGGCGGCGGCGACGATCTCGAGGTTGCGTCGGCCGAGTTCGGGATTCGAGTACTTGCTGGCGATCACCTCACCCTGTTCGGTGATCCGCAGCCGGCCCTGCACCGCGCCGCCGGGCTGCGCCAGGATTGCCTGGTAACTGGGGCCGCCGCCGCGACCGACCGAGCCGCCGCGACCGTGGAACAGGCGCAGCTTGACGCCATGCCTTGCGAAGACTTCGACGAGGGCAATCTCCGCCTTGTACAGCTCCCAGCCCGAGGTCAGGAAGCCGCCATCCTTGTTGCTGTCGGAGTAGCCGAGCATGATCTCCTGCAGGTGGTCGCGGCTTCCGAGCAACTGCCGGTAGGCCGGCAGCGACAGCAGTTCGTCCATCACGCGCGGGCAGTTGCGCAGGTCGGTGATGGTTTCGAACAAAGGAACGATGTTGAGCGCCAGGGTCTGCACGCGCGGCAGCAGCAGCCCGCATTCCTTCAGCAGCAGGGCGACTTCCAGCAGGTCGGAGACGCCGTCGGTCTTGGCGATGATGTAGTTCTCGATCGCGTTCGCACCGTACGCCCGCTGCGCAGCGGCGGCGGTGTGGAAGATTTCCAGTTCGTCGCGCGTCTCCTCGCTGTACTCGAGGTGTGCCGAGGCGAGCGGGCGCGCCGAGCCGATCTCGGCCAGCAGCAGGCTGATGCGGCCGGCCTCGTCGCGCTGGCGGTAGGCGGTGCCGGGCATCGCCGCTTCCAGCAGTTCGCCAACGACGCGCTCGTGCACCTCCGAGTTCTGGCGCAGATCGAGCGACGCCAGGTGGAAGCCGAAGACGCGCGCTGCCCGCCGCAGTTCTCGCAGGCGACCGCGTGCCAGCAGTGACGAGCCGTTGGCGACCAGTGAGTGGTGGATGATGTCGAGCTCGCCGGCGTACTCGCCGGCGTCGGCGTAAGGCGCCGACTCGCCGACCGCATGCCGATCCGGATCGATGCCGTCGAGGCGGCGTGCGGTCGCCGCCAGGCGCGCGTAGACCCCGGTCAGTGCGCGTCGGTACGGCTCGTCGGCGCGTGTCGCCGCGGTGTCGGGGGAGCGCGCGGCGAGCGTGTGCAGCGCATCGGAGACGCTGACCAGGTCCTCGGCGAGCGACAGCTCGGCCCCCAGCGCGTGCACCTCGTCGAGGTGGAAGCGCAGCGCGCGAACCG
The DNA here is from genome assembly GCA_002345025.1 of Candidatus Accumulibacter iunctus. Lineage (GTDB taxonomy): Bacteria > Pseudomonadota > Gammaproteobacteria > Burkholderiales > Rhodocyclaceae > Accumulibacter > Accumulibacter iunctus. Next base: position 5,891 of record DDUX01000093.1, read on the forward strand.
ACTGCAGGCGCAGTGCCTCGCGCGTCACGGCGGCAGTGACGAAGGGATTGCCGTCGCGGTCGCCGCCGATCCAGCTCCCGAGGCGCAGGAAGGCCGGCAGTTCGGCATTGCGCAGTCCGGCGTGGGTCACCGCCAGATGGTCCTCGAGCCAGCCATAGAGGCGGGGGAGCTGGCGCAGGAAAGTGTAGTCGTAGTACGACAGTCCGTTGACCACTTCGTCGAGCACCAGCAGCCGCGTGCTGCGCAGCATGCGCGTCTGCCACAGGCCGAGAACGGCGCGCCGCAGCGCCTCTTCGAGCGCGTCCCTTTCCTCCGGTGTGAGCTGGCTGCCGTCTCGCCGCTGCAGAAGTTCGGCGATCTCGCGCTGGCCGTTTAGGGTACTCCTGCGCTGGACCTCGGTCGGGTGCGCGGTGAGTACCGGCACGATCGACGCCTCGTCGAAGAAGCTGCGCAGGCGTGTCGCGTCGATTCCGGCCATCGCGGCGCGTTGCAGCGCATGCGCCAGACTGCCCTCGTGCGCCGGCGATCCGGCGATCAGATGGGCGCGCGAGCGGCGGATGTGATGCTGGTCCTCGGCGATGTTCGCCAGGTGCGAGAAATAGCTGAACGCGCGAACGACCGATTGCGTCTGCTGGCGCGACAGGCTGTCGAGGATTGCCGTCAGGTCCTGGCGGGCGCTTCGGTCATCGTCGCGATGGAAGCGGATGGCGCTGACACGGATCCGCTCGATCAGCTCGAAGATCGCCTCGCCCTCCTGCGCGCGCAGGGTGTCGCCGAGGACACGGCCGAGCAGCCGGATGTCGTCGCGCAGCGGCAAGTCCTTGTCGTCGATGGTGTTCTCCGGCATCTGTTTCTCCAGTGATCGGGTCTTGTGAGTGCGACGTTGGCGGGCTGGCAATCGCTGGCGACGGACGGCAGGCCGGATTGCGAAGGAAGGTCGTGACTTCGCTGCCGAGCGCCAGCCGACGAGCGTTGCGCACGGGCGTGACTCTACTGTAGCCGGCGGCGGGTGTGAAGGGTTGGCCGCGCGCGAGCGGGCAGCACTGGCCCCGTGCGGCAAGTCGAACGACGCGGCGCTGCGGCGGCACGGGGCTCAGGCTGTCGATCGCCCGTCAACTGGTGCTGCCGATGGGCCGCGAGATCGGTGTGCACAGCCCGCCGGGCGAGGGTTCATGCCTCTGGTTCCGGAGGCGGTTTCCCGGCGCGCATCAGGGTCCGCACGGCAGGTACCGAAGATTCTCCGAGTGATTTTGTCGGATTTCTTTACAGTGGCGCCTTGCGCGCTGGCGGGAAAGCCCTGCAAACAATGCCTTGCAACCGATGGCGCAGATCTTGCTTCGATCTGGCAAGGGGGTGGGCCGTTCGCTTCGGGCCCAGGGGTCCTTTGCTCCACCCCCGGATTTGACGCCTGCGCCTGGCGGCTGCGAGGCACGCCATGCGGATGACCATTCTGACAGAGGAGACCACCCGATGAGCAAGAGTTCGTGGCAATCGTGTTTTCTTGCGGCAGCACTGAGCCTGACTTCAAGCCTGGCTTCGGCGACCATCTACACCTACGCGGCGGATCTCGGTCCGGAAGCTGCTGGCGCCACCGGCACGGGTATCGTCAAGCTGAAGTTCGACGATTCGACCAACGATCTGTCGATCTATGCCGGCTTCGCCGGCCTGTCGGGAACGACGACGGTTGCGCACATCCATTGCTGCACGGCGCTGGCAGGTGGCGGAACGGTCGGCGTGGCGGTGACTCCTGGTACGCTGCCCGGCTTTCCGGCGGGCGTGTCGGCGGGCTCCTACTCGGCGGTGATCGATCTCGATCTGGCGAGCAGCTTCACCGCCGCGTTCCTGAACAACTTCGGCGGCGGCACGCTTGCCGGCGCGCGCAGTGCTCTGTTCGCCGGTCTCGATGCCGGAACCGCCTACTTCAACATCCACACCACGCAGTTTCCCGGCGGCGAGATTCGCGCTTTCCCCGAGCGGGTGCCCGAGCCGGCGTCCCTTCTCCTCGCGGCGATGGGAATGGGCGCACTGCTGCTGACCCGGCGCGGACGGCGCGGCATCTGACGCGCTTCGTGCCGATCGACCGCGGCGCCCGGGCGGGCGCCGCGGACTGGCAGGGAGGCTCAGCAGCCGATCACCCGGAACTCGACGCGACGGTCGAGGGCGTCACCAGCATCGTCGGTGCCGGTGCCGACGAGGTTCTCGCGTGAGCCGACGCCAGTGGCGACTGTTCGCTTGATCAGCTGCGGTTCGATGGCATCGAGGCGATCCTTGATCGCTTGCGCCCGCAGCACCGACAGCTTCTGGTTGATCGGCTCGGGACCGCTCCTGCTGGTGTGGCCGACGATCTCGAGGCAGGCCCTGTTCTGTGCGCTGCGTACCGCAATCTGGTTGAGCCACAGTGGGTAGGGCCCGCTGATCTGCGCGTCCGGGATGAACTGCGTCGACCCCGGGCGAAAAAGGAACTTGAGGGCGAGCTGGCGATTGCCGAGCCCGTAGTCCACCAGCCGGGCGAAGGCCTGTGTCGCCTCGTCACGGCGCTTCAGTTTCCAGGCTGCCAGGTAGGCGCCGTTGTGGGCGCGCAGCTGATCACCACCGGCAGTGCCAAGCGCCCGCCGGTACAGTTCGAGCGACTCCTGATAGCGGCGGCCGTTGTAGGCGTTGCCGGCGTCGTTGAGCAGCGCCGCCACCATGATTCGCGCGGCGTAGACCGGGTCGATCGGATCGCCCGCCTTGCTGCCCTGGCAGGTCCTGATGTAGGCGTCGGTCGCCGCATCACGGGTCCACGCGGGGCTGTCGGCGTCGAAGGGCAGCGGTGTTGTTGTCACTCCCTCCGGCCGGGCGCGGGCGACACCCTTGGCAACGAGCTTGCCGGTCTTCAGGTCGGCCAGCGCGAGGCAGATGCGGAAGGCGTCACGCTCGCCGGTCGGCTGGCCGGCGCTGTTGTTGATCGCGGTGAAGGTGCCGACAAGAACCAGCGGCTGGCTGGCGAGGTTGCTGGTGCTGAAAGCCTGCAGCTCAAGCTGCGGGTACTCGCGACGCACCAGGTCGACGATCTTCTGTTCCATCGAGCGGGTGGCAGTCGACTGCCGACCGGTGACCCCGTCCACCAGCGGGTCGATCAGCAGGACCTGCCGCTGACCGCCGGCCGGCGGCAGTTGTGCCCTGGCGAGCAGTTCGTTGGCAGCCTTGAGGACGGCATCGTCGAAGGCGATCGGCGAAGGCGCGGCCGCCGGCGCCGGCGCCACCGCGGTATCGCGTTGCGCCGGCGCCTGGCAGGCGACCAGCGCGAGGCCGGTGACGGCGAGCAGCAGCCAGCAATCGAGCCGGCGCGGTGCGGCGGGGATCGGCTTCGGTGCGTTCATGTTCTGCACTCCTTCTGGAAGTAAGTACGTTCCTCGGCACTCAAGGGGTCGCCTAGGCCCTGGCGCTCGAGGATGTCGCGGCAGCGCGCCGGACGAGCGCTGGGTGCGCCGACTGCGCTGTCCCGACTGGCGCGGGCGCCGGCGCCGGCGATGGGCGCTGCTGCCTCGGTCGGCGGCTTCGGCCCCGGCTCGCTGGCCGCCTTTGGCTTGCCTCCGGCAGCAGCCGTCGTGCCCTTGTCTTTGGCCGGCACTGCTGCGGCTTCGCCGTCGCGGTTTGGCGCGGGGCTCGCGGGGCTGACGCTGGCGACGGGGGGTGGGTGCCTGGGCGTCGGCGAGATCGGGAGAGCGGCGGGGAGG
>DDUX01000132.1:0-6095 GCA_002345025.1 Candidatus Accumulibacter iunctus
GCTGTCGCCGGCATGGTCGAGGTAGTAGGCGTCGTTGCCGTCGCCGCCGATCAGGCTGTCGGCGCCGGTACCGCCCCAAAGCGTGTCATTGCCGACACCGCCATCGAGGGTGTCGTTGCCGGCGCCGCCGTCGAGGAAGTCGTTGCCTTGCGCGCCGGCAAGGACGTTGGCGTTGCCGTCGCCGCGCAGCAGGTCGTTGTAGGTCGAGCCGGTGAGGTTCTCGATGTTGATCAGCGTGTCGCTGCCTGAACCGCCGGTCGCCTGCGCGCCACTGATCGCGAGGCTGACGCTGACGCCGCTGCTGGTGCCGTAGAGGTAGCTGACGGTATCGCTGCCGCCGGCGCCGTCGAGGACGTTGTTGCCGGTTCCAGCCTCGAGAATGTTGGCGAGGCCGTTGCCGGCGAGGTTCGCGGCGGCGGCGGTGAGGATGCGGCCGTTCTCGACGTGGGCGCCGAGGGTGTGCGCGGCGAGATAGCTGAAGACCTGGTCGGTGCCGCCGCTCGCCGGGTTGGCGTTGGTCTCGCTGACACTGTCGCCAACGTTATCGAGGTAGTAGGCGTCGTTGCCGTCGCCGCCGACCAGGCTGTCGGCGCCGGTACCGCCCCAGAGCGTGTCGGTGCCGGCGCCGCCATCGAGGGTGTCGCTGCCGGCGCCGCCGTCGAGGAAGTCGTTGCCCTGTCCGCCGGCGAGGACGTTCGCGTTGCCGTCGCCGCGCAGCAGGTCGTTGTAGGTCGAGCCGCTGAGGTTCTCGATGCTGATCAGCGTGTCGCTGCCGGATCCGCCTGTGGTTTGCGCGCCGGCGATGGCGAGACTGACGCTGACGCCGGCGCTCGCGCCGTAGAGGTAACTGACGGTGTCGCTGCCGCCGGCGCCGTCGAGGACGTTGTTGCCGGTGCCCGCCTCGAGGCGGTTGTCGAGGCCGTTGCCGGCGAGATTGGCGGCGCTGGTGGCGAGGATCCGTCCGTTCTCGACGTTGGCGCCGAGGGTGTAGCTGGCGAGGGTGGTGCGAACGAGGTCAGTGCCGCCAGCGGCCGCAGCGTTGGTCTCGCTGACGACGTCGTCGACGTCCTCGACGTAGTAGAGATCGTTGCCGTCGCCTCCGGTGAGGGTGTCGGCGCCAGAACCGCCGTCAAGGGTGTCGTTGCCACCCAAGCCGTCGATGAAGTTGTCGTGAGGGCCACCGAAGAGATGATCGTCGCCGTCGGTGCCGGTCAGCGGCCTGACGTCAATGGTGATCAGGTTCGGCGTCGGGTCGAGGTCGGCACCGCCATTGGCCGTGCCGCCGCCGTCCTGGACCTGGAAACTGAAGCTGGCGTAGCCGGTGCCGCTGTCGCTTCCGGTCGGAGTGAAAACCAAGTGGCCGGCGGCGATGTCGGCGGCGGCGACCATCTGGCCGGCCGTGACCAGGACGCCCGACAGGGTCAGGCTGCCGGCGGTGGGCAGCGTGCTGATGCGGATGCCGGCGAAGGAGTCGGCGGGAACGTCGCTCGGGTCGGCGAAGGGAAAATCGGTGATGGCGAAGACGTACGGCCAATCCTCGCTGGTCGCGACCGTCCGGTCGCTGCCAGCCGGCGCCGAATGGAAGTGCTCGTCAGCGCCGCCCGGCGCATACCGGTCGTCGACATGGGGGTTGGCGAGACTGACGACGTCACTCCACGGGCTGCCCAGCGCGCCGGCGTTGCCACCCCACAACGATTCACCCCAAGTGATCACCGAGCCGTCGGCGCGCACTGCCGCAAAGGCGCCGTCGGTCGAAAACACCTGCGTCACGTCGATCGTCCCGTCGAGGTATCTGGCCACGGCACTGCTGTTGCCTCCGTAGCGGGATTCTCCCCAGGTGACCAGCGAGCCGTCGGCGCGCAGGGCGGCAAAGGCGTACGTGGTCGCGAACACCTGTGTCACGTCGATCGTCCCGTCGATCCGGGTGGCCACCGCGCTGCTGTCGCCGCCGTAGCCCGAGTTTCCCCAGGTGACCAGCGAGCCGTCGGCGCGCAAGGCGGCAAAGGCTCCTCCGTAGGTCGAACAGACCTGCGTCACATCGAGCGTGCCGTCGATCTGTGCCGCCACCGTGCTGCTGTCGCCGCCGTAAGCGGCATCGCCCCACGAGATCAGCGAGCCGTCGGCGCGCAAGGCGGCAAAGGCAGTGGCTGTCGAAAACACCTGCGTCACATCGATCGTGCCGTCGATCGCTGCCGCCACCGTGCTGCTGTTGCCGCCGGACCAGGGATCGCCCCAGGTGATCAGCGAGCCATCCGTGCGCAATGCGGCAAAGGCGGAGACCGTCGAGAACAGGTGGCTTACGTCGATCGTGCCGTTGATCTGTGACGCCACCGCGCTGCTGTTGCCGCCGTAAGCAGAGTCGCCCCAGGTGACGACCGAGCCGTCGGCACGCACTGCGGCAAAAGCGGAGTCCGTGGACGACAGCTGCGTGACGTCGATCGTGCCGTCGATCTGCGCCGCCACCGTGCTGCTGTCGCCACCGTGCGAGGAAATCCCCCAGGCGACCACCGAGCCGTCGCTGCGCAATGCGGCAAAGGCCCAGAACGTCGAGACCACCTGCGTGACGTCGATGGTGCCGTCGATCTGCGCTGCCACCGTGCTGCTGTCGCCGCCGCCCCAGGACTGTCCCCAAGTGACCAGCGAGCCGTCGCTGCGCAACGCCGCGAAGGCTCCGCCGTAGGTCGAGAACACCTGCGTGACGTCGATCGTGCCGTCGATCCGTGCCGCCACCGTGCTGCTGTCGCCGCCGTAAGAAGAATCGCCCCAGGCGACCACCGAGCCGTCGGCGCGCAAGGCGGCGAAGGCTTCCGCCGTCGACCATACCTGCGTCACGTCGATCGCGCCGTCGATCTGTGGCGCCACCGCGCTGCTGTTGCCGCCAGACGAGGAATTCCCCCAGGTGACCAGCGACCCATCGGCACGCAACGCGGCGAAGGCCGAGCCGGTGGCAAACACCTGCGTCACGTCGACCGTTCCGTCGATAAGGCGTGCCGTACCGATGTTGCCGCCTTTATCGGGAGCGCCCCAGGTGACCAGCGAGCCGTCGGCGCGCAATGCGGTAAAGGCTTCCTCCGTCGAAAGCACCTGCGCCACGTCGATCGTGCCGTCGAGCTGCGCTGCCACCGCGCTGCTGTCGCCGCCAGCGGCGGAAGCCCCCCAGGTGACCACTGATCCGTCGGCGCGCAACGCCGCAAAGGCATACAGCGTCGAAAACACCTGCGCCACGTCGGTCGTGCCGTCGAGCTGCGCCGCGACGGCGCTGCTGTTGCCGCCATGGGCGGAACTCCCCCAGGTGACGACCGAGCCGTCGGCACGCAACGCGGCGAAGGCGGAGTCCGTCGACAACACCTGCGTCACGTCGATCGTGCCGTCGAGCTGCGCCGCCACCGTGCTGCTGTCGCCGCCGCGCCCGGGATCCCCCCAGGTGACCAGCGAACCGTCAGCGCGCAACGCCGCAAAGGCAGAGCCGGTCGAAAACACTCGCGTGACGTCGATCGTGCCGTCGAGCTGCGCCGCTACGGCGCTGCCGTTGCCGCCGTATGCGGAATTCCCCCAGGTGACGACCGAGCCGTCGGCGCGCAATGCGGCAAAGGCAGCGTACGTCGAAAATACCTGCGTGACGTCGATCGTGCCGTCGAGCTGTGCCGAAACCGCGCTGCTGTTGCCGCCGGACGCGGAGTCGCCCCAGGTGACGAGCGAGCCGTCGGTGCGCAAAGCGGCAAAGGCATAGCCGGTCGAAAACACCTGCGTGACGGCCATCGTGCCGTCGAGCTGTCCTGCCACCGCGCTGCTGTCGCCGCCGTGCGAGGGGCTTCCCCAGGTGAGCAGCGAGCCATCGGCGCGCAATGCGGCGAAGGCGCGGTCCGTCGAAAACACCTGCGTCACGTCGACCGTTCCGTCGAGCTGCCCTGCAACCGCGCTGCTGTCGCCGCCGAAGGAGGGGTTTCCCCAGGTGAGCAGCGAGCCGTCGGCGCGCAACGCGGCGAAGGCGTAGCCGGTCGAAAAGACCTGCGTCACGTCGATCGTGCCATCGATCTGTGCCGCCACCGGGCTGCTGTCGCCGCCCCGCGAGGGATCCCCCCAGGGAACCAGCGAACCGTCGGCGCGCAGCGCCGCGAAGGCAGCGCGCGTCGAGAAAATCTGCGTCACCTCGGTCGTGCCGTCGAGCTGTGCCGCGACCGCGCCGCTGTCGCCGCCGTACGCAGGATCTCCCCAGCTGAGCACCGAGCCGTCGGCGCGAATCGCCGCAAAGGCTGCCAGATTGCGCCACTCGCCCGGGCTGTGCCCGGGGAACGAGAGTGGCAGGCGGGTGATGCTCAGGCCAAGAAGTCCCAGCCACTGTGGCGCCGCCAGCGCTGGTGTGCAGCGTTCGCCGACGTCGAGCCGCCAGCCGCCGCCGAGATCGGCATGACCGACCGGCGTCGACGAGGCGGCGACCGGCTTGCCGAAGGCCGCAGCCAGCGCGGCGACGAAGGCGCCGCCAACCGTGCCGAACCCGACTTCGCAGCCATAAATCTGCACATCGCCGTCAACGGCGAGCGCCTGGCCGATCGCTGCGGCTTCGGGGCCGAACGCGGCCAGCGTTTCTTGCGTCAGCTCGTCGCTGCCCAGTTGCAGCGCACCCGGGCGACCGTGGGCGATGAGCCGGATCGATGCGAGATCACGCAGGCCGCCGAGGGCCGCGTGGACCTGCCGCAGCCCGCCCTCAAGTCGATCGATGACCGCATGGCGGGCGTCTGGCCCGAGGGCGGCGAGAAGCGGCCCGCGATCATCGACCCGCTCATCGACGAAGACAAAGGTCTTGCACATGCAACTCTCCCAACATTCTCCTGCGTGATCGCCTCCGACCCGTCGCGCCGGGCGCGGAGGGCGTCGGTCGCGCCAGCATCGGGACCATCTGGCGGGTGCGTTCTCCAAATCTCCGGCAGACCGCTTCAAGAAGCCTAGCGCAGTGGCTGACTCTCACCAAATATACTGCGGCCCGAATCACAGCCGCGTGATGAAATTTTCATCCGGCGGAAATTGTCGATGCGATGCGCCTTGCCGTGAGACTCGCGTCTGCGACCTGTGCATCTCCCGTCTCGCGTGCGCGGGAGCACGGCCAGGGATGAGGGGAACGGCCTTGACTCCGATGATCGCAGCTGTCTCGGCAGTGATGACCGCTCTGGGGTCGGTTGCGTGTTCGGAGTTGCTCGCTGCCGGTAGTCTTCTGGCTGCCGCCCGGCAGACCGTACCGTGGTCCGCCGGGGCCGGCAGTGATCAGGTGATGAGAAAGTCGAGGTTGCTCAACGCGAGGCCGGCGGCGAGGGTCGCGATCTGTACGGGAGCGGCGCCGGCGTTACCGGCAGCGTCGTAGTACAGGGCGCCGGAGCTGCTGTTGTAGATCAGGTAGTCGTCGGCGTCGGCGGCGCTGCTGAAGCCGGCGCCGGAGCGGAACGAGCCGGCGGCGAGGGTGCCGGGGGTGGCGAGCCAGCTGAAGACGGCGTTCTCGAGTTCGATCGTGTCGTCGAAGACGCTGAAGTCGCCGATCGTGTCGCGGTTGCTGGCGGCATCCGGCAGTGTGTCGAAGCGGAAGATGTCGGCGCCGCTACCGCCGGTGAGGCTGTCGTTGCCGAGACCGCCAGCGAGGAGGTCATTGCCGGCGCCACCGCCGAGGGTGTCGTTGCCGTTGGCGCCTTCGAGCCGGTTGGCGCTGCCGTCGCCGGTCAGGGTGTCGGCGTAGGTCGATCCCCTCAGGTTCTCGATGCTGATCAGCGTGTCGCTGCCCGAACCGCCGGTGGCTTGGGCACCGGCGATGGCGAGGCTGACGGTGACGCCACTGCTGGCGCCGTAGAGGTAGCTGACGGTGTCGCTCCCGCCGGCGCCGTTGAGGACGTTGTTGCCGCTGCCGGCGTCGAGGAGGTTGGCGAGGCCGTTGCCGCTGAGGTTGGCGGCGCTCGCGGCAAGGATGCGGCCGTTCTCGACGTTCGCGGCAAGGGTGTGCGCGGCGAGGTAACTGAAGACCTGGTCGGTACCGCCGCTCGCCGGGTTGGCGTTGGTCTCGCTGACGCTGTCGCCGGCGTTGTCGAGGTAGTAGGCGTCGTTGCCGTCGCCGC
>DDUX01000132.1:6154-6349 GCA_002345025.1 Candidatus Accumulibacter iunctus
GTCGAGCCGGTGAGGTTCTCGATGCTGACCAGCGTGTCGCTGCTGGATCCGCCTGTGGTTTGCGCGCCGGCGATGGCGAGACTGACGCTGACACCACCGCTGGCGCCGTAGAGGTAACTGACGGTGTCGCTGCCGCCGGCGCCGTCGAGGACGTTGGCGGCGGTGCCCGCTTCGAGAACGTTGGCGAGGGCGTTG
>DDUX01000132.1:6429-6944 GCA_002345025.1 Candidatus Accumulibacter iunctus
TGAGGTTCTCGATGTTGATCAGGGTATCGCTGCCCGAACCGCCGGTCGCCTGCGCCCCGGTGACGGCGAGGCTGACGCTGATGCCACTGCTGGCGCCGTAGAGGTAGCTGACGGTGTCCGTACCGCCAGCGCCGTCGAGAACGTTGTTGCCGCTGCCCGCTTCGAGAACGTTGGCGAGGGCGTTGCCGGTGAGGTTCGCGGCAGCGGTGGCGAGGATGCGTCCGTTCTCGACGTTCGCGGCAAGGGTGTGCGCGGCGAGGTAGCTGAAGACTTGGTCGGTACCGCCGCTCGCCGAGTTGGCGTTGGTCTCGCTGACGCTGTCGCCGGCATGGTCGAGGTAGTAGGCGTCGTTGCCGTCGCCGCCGATCAGGCTGTCGGCGCCGGTACCGCCCCAAAGCGTGTCATTGCCGACACCGCCATCGAGGGTGTCGTTGCCGGCGCCGCCGTCGAGGAAGTCGTTGCCTTGCGCGCCGGCAAGGACGTTGGCGTTGCCGGCGCCGCGCAGCAGGTCGTTG
>DDUX01000132.1:7232-7449 GCA_002345025.1 Candidatus Accumulibacter iunctus
GATGTTGATCAGCGTGTCGCTGCCGGAACCGCCGGTCGCCTGCGCGCCACTGATCGCGAGGCTGACGCTGACGCCGCCGGTGGCGCCGTAGAGATAGCTGACGGTGTCGCTGCCGCCAGCGCCGTCGAGGACGTTGTTGCCGGTGCCGGCTTCGAGGACGTTGGCGAGGCCGTTGCCGGCGGGGTTCGCAGCGGCGGCAGTCAGGATGCGCCCGTTC
>DDUX01000106.1:0-21487 GCA_002345025.1 Candidatus Accumulibacter iunctus
AGTGCCTGGAGTCCAGACGTGTGCTCTCCCGATCTCACTACGTCGCTGAGCACGATGCCGGTCCCGCGCCCCGCCATGTTGGTCGCCACCGTGATCCGCCCGGGCGTCCCCGCCTGCTTGATGATCTCGGCCTCGTGCGCGTCCTGGCGCGCATTGAGCACCTCGTGCGGCAGCCCGGCCGCCAGCAGCCGCTGACTGGCGACCTCGGAGGCCGCCACCGAACGGGTGCCGATCAGCACCGCCCGCCCGCCGGCGCGCATCTCGCCGGCACGCTCGACGATCGCCGCCCAGCGCTGGTCGCTGTCGCAATACACGCGCTGCCCGAGGTGACGGCGAATCATCGGCTCGTTGGTCGGGATGCGGACGACGTCGAGCGCATACACCGAACGCATTTCCGGCGCCACCTCGGTGGCGGTGCCGCTCATCCCGGCGAGACAGAGGTAGCGGCGGAAAAAGCGCTGGTAGGTGATGCGCGAGATGGTGTCGCGCCGCTTCGAGAGATCGAGCCTCTCCTTCACCTCGAGCATCTGGTGCAGGCCGCGTTCCCACGAGCGGTCGGCCATCACGCGCCCGGTGTATTCATCGACGATCTGCAGCTTGCCGTCGGCAATCAGGTAGTGCCGGTCGAGCTCGAACAGATGCAGCGCCGACAGTGCCTGCTCGACGAGTTCCTCGCGCGCGCGCGCGATTGCCCAGAGACCGGGCAGACCGCGGGCGAACTCGGCGACCGCGCCGCGCCCGGCGTCGGTCAGTTCGATGCTGCGCTCGTGGCGTCGCAGCCGGTAGTGCTCCTTCGCCGCCAGACCCGCGGCGAGCGCCAGCGCCTGCTCGTAGAGCGCCCGCCCCTGCGGGTCGTCGACGTCGCTCGAGATGATCAGCGGCGTTCGCGCCTCGTCGATCAGCACGCTGTCGGCCTCGTCGACGATGGCGTAGAAGAGTCCGCGCAGCAGCACCGGTGCGGCGGCGCCCTGCCGCGCGCCGGCCAGCCAGCCATCGACCCGCGCGCGGCTGGCGCTGCGGCTGCGCTTCTGGCTGATGCGGTCGCGCAGGTAGTCGAACACCAGATCCTTGTTGACGCAATAGGTGACGTCGCAAGTATAGGCCTCGGCGCGCTGCGCACGTTCCTGCTCTGGGACGATGAGGCCGACACGCAGCCCGAAGAACGCGTACACCGGCGCCAGCAGTTCGGCATCGCGTCGCGCCAGGTAGTCGTTGACGGTGATCACATGTACCGGCGCGCCGGCCAGGGCGACGGTCACCGCCGGCAGCACGGCGGTCAGCGTCTTGCCCTCACCGGTCTGCATCTCGGCCAGCTTGCCGTGCAGCAGCGCATGCCCGCCGAGGAGCTGCACCGGGTAGTGGCGCAGGCCAAGGAGCCGCGTGCACACCTCGCGCACGAGCGCGAAACACTCGGCGACCGGCGCCTCGCCCAGACCAGCGGTCGCCAGCGTCCGGCGAACGGCGGCCGCGCGCCGCCCGAGTTCGCCGTCGTCGAGCGCGGCCAGCTCGTCGCCCAGGGCCTCGACGCGTGCCGCGAACTGCCGTCCGCGCTGCAGGCGCAGCGGCGAGCCGCGTTGTGCCCAGCGCCCGAGAAGGCCGCCGAGCAGACGGTCGAAACGATTGTCCCTGAGGTCGCCGCGCTCGGGGTACAGCCCGGGGGCGAAGGCATGCACCTGCCAACCGGCGAGCAGCGCCCTAGACATCGAAGCGCGCCAGGAAGAGTTGCCGCAGGCGGCGTCCCCACTGCCGTGCAAGCGGCTCGGCGTGGTGGTGGAAGCGAACGAAGACGCGCGTGCCGATTTCCGGGCTGCCGACTTCCGGCGGCAGTTCGAGGTCGAACTGGAACAGCCGCTGCAGCGTCCGCAGGCCTTCCGCATCGCGTGGGTCGGTGGCATGCGGGCCGCCGCCGGCGAGTGACAGCGCCTTGCTCGGCAACTGCTCGTGACCGCCCGGGACTTCGCGCAGGAGTTGGGCTGGATAGGTCCGGTCGAGGCGATCGGCGAGCTTGACCTCGACCTCGGTGCGCCGTTCGCGAACGAGCGCAATGTCGTCCTGGCCGACGACCACCCGTACGAGCCGCGGCGGGCCGCTGACGATATAGCCGAGCAGCTCGCCCTGGCGGACGAAGCGCCCCGGCAGATCCTCGGCGCGCGCCAGCTTCAGCCGCCCCGTCAGGCCGGCGACGACGAGCAGGGCGTCCAGTTTCTCCTCGCTGCGCGCCAGCGTCACCCGCTCGCGCTGCAGGTCTTCCTGGATCGCCACCGCCTGCGCACGATCCTCGAACATCAGTGCGGCGTACTGTACCGAGTACTGGCGCAGGCGCGCCCGGCTCTCGGCGGCCTGCGCGTCGAGAGCCGGATCGGCCATCGCCAGCAGCACGTCACCACGGTCGACCAGCGCCTCGGGGGCGACGAACAGATGCTCGACGAAGCCGCTGGCGGCAGCACGGACCTCGGCGTTCTCGGGCACCCAGACGACGCCTTCGGCATGCGTGCGCAGCGGCAGCGGCACGCCGAGGACGAAGAACAGCAGCAGCGCCAGCCCGCCGAAGGTGACGAGACGGGCACGGGTGCGGGTCCGCTGCAGCTCCGGGCTCGACAACACATACGACAGGCCCTTGGCGAGCGGCTTCAGGAACATCGTCACCGCCGCCCAGATCGCCAGGACGACGCCGACGAAGAAGAACTCGCCGGCAATGAAGAGGATGATCGCGATCATCACCAGCGTGCGGTAAACGAACGAGGCGGCGCCGTAGAAGAGGAACCAGCGGCGCTCGCCCGGGCTCGCCAGCGGCCGCTCGATTTGCGTGACCCCAAAGAGGTATCGCTTGGCAAGCCACTGCCAGTACTGGTTCGAGCGGTTGCCGAGGTTGGGAATCTCGATCAGGTCGGCCAGCACGTAATAGCCGTCGTAGCGCAGCAGCGGATTGCCGTTGAAGAGCAGCGTCGAGGCGCCGGCGACGACCACAACGTTGAAGGCGATCGAGCGCAGCAGGCCGGGTTCGACGGCGACCCAGAGGAGCATCGCGAGGCCGGCGAGGAAGAGTTCGACGAGGATGCCGGCAGCGCCGACCAGGGCACGCCGCCACTTGCTGCGAAAGGCGCCGGCGGCGCTGGCCTCGACGTAGGGGATCGGCGCCAGCACCAGCAGCATGATGCCCATCTCGTGCACTTCGCCACCGCCCGCCTTGACCGCATAGCCATGCCCGAGCTCGTGCAGGCCCTTGAGCAGCGGATAGATCAGCCAGAGCAGCAGCAGGTTGTTCGTGGCCAGCAGCTGGTCACTGAGGTTGGCGGTCAGCTCGAGCCAATGCACGCCGGCGAGGACGATCGCCGGCAGGACGACGAGCAGCCAGAGGACGACGCCGGGACGCCCGGCCAGCGGCTGCAGAAGCGGCCACGTGCGCGCCAGGAAGGCGTCGGGGTCCCACAGCGGGATGCGGATCGACATCGGGTTGACGAAGCTCTGCAGGAGTTTCTGGCGTTTCTGCTTGCGCCCGCGCTCGCCGAGTTCGTCGACATCGGGCGGCAGGTCGGCCTGCAGCAGGTCGCCGGCATGCAGTTGCGCGAGCAGCCGGATCACCTCGTCCTGCGTCGGCGCGTCGGCACCGGCTTCAGCCGCGACCTCGTTCCAGATGGCGTCGACCGTCCGCTGGCCGTCGAGCAGGCGGACGACGCGATAGGCGCCGGGGCTGAAACGGTGCAGCTTGCCGGCGGCGCTGTCGTGCAGGACATACCACGGCTGGCCACGGAAGCGTTGGCGCTGGATGCGGGCGTGCGCACGCAGGACGGGCCGCAACGCGGCGACGCGGTACCACGAGGCGCTGAGGAACGGGCCCGCCATGCGCGCCGCCTACGGCAGCCAGGTCCAGGCCTGCAGGCGCAACCAGTCGCTCAGTCGGTGCGTCCAGATCCAGGCATAGCTCTGCTCGCCGGCGTCGATCTTGCCGACGCCTTCCATCCCCGGGCGTAGCTTGAGGTCGCTGCGCGCCAGCCGGGCTTCGACGCGGAAGACGTTCTTGCCGTCCTCGGCCTCGGCGGTGGCGATGTTGTGCACCTCGAAGTCGAGGATTTCGCCGGCCATGCCGGCAAGCACGAGGCGACCGCTCTGGCCGACGCGCACATCGCGGATGTCGCGATCCTCGACCTTGAGGATGACCCGCCAGGCGTCGAGCGGCGCGATCTCGAAGAGCAGCTTGCCCTGCTCGACCGGCGAGCCGAGGAGCTGGCTGAGATCGCCGGAGACGACGATGCCGTCGAACGGCGCGACGATACTGGCGCGCGCGAGCTTCTCCTCGACCAGCGCGAGCTGTGACTCGGCCTGCTGCATCTGTGCCAGCGCGACGTTGGCGTTCGCCCGCTCGTGCTTGGCGAGGGCATCGCGGTAGCGTCCTTCGTGCTGCCCGCGTTCGGACAGCCAGCGCTGTCGCTCGACGAGGAGGTCGCGCTCGTCGAGCGTCGCCAGCACCTGCCCCTGGCGAACGATGAAGCCGGCGCGCACGGGTGCCTCGCGCAGGAAGCCCTCGAAGGGGGCAACGGCGGCACGCTGCACTTCGCCTTCGACGACGGCGCGCGCGTTGACGCGGTAATCGCCGTCGAGGAAGAAGATGCCGAGGAGGACGAGGGCGCTGACTGCGACCGCGACGCGCAGGCCAGGCCGCCGCCGGTCCGCTAGGTGGCGCCAGGTGTCGCGCAGGCGGTATGCGAGGCGGCCGGCAAACCAGCGCTGCAGTTCGATGCGGCTGGCGAGCAGCGGCGCGAGCAGCGTGCCGACGGCCTCGAAGGCGCGCAGGTGATCGCTGCCGAACGGCGTCGCCCGCTCGAAGCTGAGGACTGCGATGCCGAGTCCCCGGCTGACGAGGACGACCGAGCAGACCGCACGTGCGCCGGCGAGGTCGCGATGGGCGATGGCGATGCCGCCTTCCTCCTCGTCGAGCGGCGGCTGAACGATGCTGCGCCGCTGGTCGAGCGCCTCGTCCATGGCGTTCTCGAGCGCGGCGACGAACTGGCTCTTCTTCTCGAAGAAGGCGGAGTGCGACAGGGCGAGCAGGCGCGCCTGGCCGCGGCGGTCGACGCCGAGCGCGACACGGTCGCAGGCGAAGCGGCTGGCGAGGTCGTTGACCACGGCCAGAGCGAGATCCGGCAGGCGTTCGTGCTCGGCGGCAACGGCGAGGACGTCGAGGGCCGTGCGCGCGCGCTCGACGCTTTCGCCGTCGGCGAGGTTCTGCCGGCGCAGGAACAGCGTCTCGATCCAGCCGATGCCCCAATGCAGCTGCCGCAGTACCTGTTGCAGCGCTTCATCGGGACGTTCGGCGAGGTCGACGATGACGGCACCGTGCAGGCGTCCTTCGAGTTCGACCGGGTAGGCGACGACGACGAGCGCGCCGGGCTGTCCGCGCAACACCTTGCCCTGGCGTTCGCCCAGGCATTGCTCGGCGGCCGGCGCAAGGTAGCCGACGTCGGTCTGCGCCGAAGGCCAGACCGCCGCCGGGACGAAGGTGCCGCCGCCCTGTTCGAGCAGCAGCAGTGCGGCGTGCACCTGCGAAACCTGCAGGCACTGCAGCGCCAGCCAGCTGGTGCAGAAGTCGGCAGCCGTATGGGCAGAGGCGAAGGCGGCCCAGGCGGAAGCGGCGTCCGCCCGCCCGGACTCGCCACCGGAACCCGGCGGCTGCGGCGCACCGTACGTACTGGATGAACTGGAGATCGAGTTCAAGAAAGTGTTTCCCGATCGGAATGGTAACTGCGACAGCAATTGAAGGCTATTGTAGTCAAGCTCCGACCTACCGCCACAACAGCAACCAAGAAACACCTTGTGGCGGCAGGATGAGTGGCCGTGGAAGGCGCTGCGCTGCTGATGCTGGTCTACGCCGAAGCGGTGGCGCAGGAGCTCGCCAAGCGCAACGAACTGGCCGAAGACGATTGCCACTGATGCCCTGCAACGGCCTGCTGGCATGGAGCGCGGCGACCCCTGCCTGCGCGCCACCCCCCCCCGGCTTTGCACCTGACCGACGCAGCACGCTTGACGCTGCCCCCGCCAACAACCAGACGGAGAGCGGTCGAATCCTTTGCCGGACAACCCACGATGCCTTGCCGGCGCGAACTAAACGGATTCCTCGTGCGTCGCCTGCGGCAATGAACAGCGATATATTGGGCAATCACCCGATCGCATGAGGTTCAACCATGCCGAAAGAAGCCGTGTTCGCCATGAAGCTGGAACCGGAGTTGCGCGCCGAGTTCATGGCCGAGGGAGCGGCCGCCCACCGACCAGCATCGCAGGTGCTCCGAGAATTGATGCGCGAGTTCGTCCAGCGCCAGCGTGCAGCCAGGGAGTATGACGACTTCCTGCGCCGCAAGGTGGATGCTGCTCGTTTATCCATCAGTGCTGGCCTCGGCCGCTCGAACGATGAAGTGGAAGACGAGTTCGCCGCACGGCGCGCCCGTGTGGCAAGCCAGGCGTGAAGGTGGTATGGACGCCGGAGGCGCAGCAGGATCGTGTCGACGTGTGGGAACACATCGCGGCTGACAAACCGCAGGCGGCAGCCAGAATGGATGAGCTTTTCAGCGACGCGGTCGTCGAGCTGGCGGGATACCCGATGTTGGGACGGCCGCGGACACTACCGGAGCACCCGAGAACTGATCCCGCATGAAAGCCATCGCCCGGTGTACGAGCCCGAGCGCGAAACGTTATGGGTCTTGGCGCTGGTCCACACGTCCCGGCAATGGCCGCCACGGCGCGATTGAACAAGACATCCGTGCCTGGGCCGACTGATTCCGACGACCATTCGGATCGAATTGCCCGAGGCAAGCGTGCAGGCCGCGCGTGCAGCAGTGCGATCTCGCAGAGCAGCTTGCCCTCTGCTCGACCGGCGGGCCGAGGAGCTGGCTGAGGTCACCGGAGACGACGATGCCGTCGTCGACGGCGGCGCGCTGCACTTCGCCTTCGACGACGGCAAGGGCGCTGACGCGATAGTCGCCGTCGAGGATCAGAACTGCGACGACAGGAAACGCTGACCGTTGTAGCGAAGCTCTGCCCTACCGCGACAGCTGCGCCGCACTGCTCCACCAGGGCGGATGTTGACCCTCCCGATCAGTCGCTCGCCACGAAACGCCCAAGAGCAGGTTCCACAAGGAAGCCGCTACCAGCAACGGCTACGGCAGCCCGCAGGCAATGGACCGTGCGCCGCACGATTTACGCTGCAGACGGCTTGATTGCGTGGGCTACGCCTGCCTGCTCCGCTGCCGCAGTACGGGCAGACCTGTCGGATAGTCTGTACCAGCGTCATCGCCACGCGTGGCTTCGCGACGCTCCAGCACGGCTGATTGCTTGGTCGTGCCGGTGCCGCGTCCCCTTGCGCCAACAACAGCCCGAGTCGATGATCGGGCGGATGGTGCCTCGCGGGGTTGCGAAGGAATGGACGACGTGGCCTGCGAAGGCTCCAGAATCGGCTGCGAGAGTCGGCTACAGGCCATGCAAGGGCCGCAGGCCGCCGTCGGCGATTTCCTCATGGCGAGCCCGGTGGCGACGCGCCGAACGATAAGGGGACAGCGCGACACCCTGATCACAGCCCTCCGGCGAGCGCATCAGCGAATCGCCCGGCCGGCTACCTGGCGAGCGACCGCAAGCGCCGGCACGGAGACAGCGCCTGCTTCAGGAACCGTCCGGCCCGAAGATCTCGTCGAGGCTGCGCGCATCGAGCACCTGGTCGAGCCAAGTGTCGAGCTGCTCGATCGACGCTGCCGAGATCTTCGCCACGACATGCGCCGGAACGGTGGCGAAGCGCCTCCTAAGCAACTTCTGCAAGGCCAGCGCCTCGCCTTCCGCCTTGCCTTCCGCCTTGCCTTCCGCCTTGCCTTCCGCCTTGCCTTCCGCCTTGCCCTCGGCCTTGCCCTCGGCCTTGTAGGCGTGCGCCCATTCTTCGAGTCGGTCAGCCAACATGAGCTTCATCTCCTGCAAATCGTCAATCCGTGGCAGCAGGATACGGTATTCGGCTTTGCGCATCAACGTTGCCCGTATCCAGACGGCAAACATCCGACGCAGGTCGGGCCGCTCGACCAGCCACTCGTCGAGGAGACCGAGCAGTGCCCCGATGGCTGACGGCGACACCGGGCGTTCGATCCGGAAGACGGCTGCGACCAGGTTCCTGAGCGAGGCCAGTTCGCTGTCGGTATAGGCGTTCTCGTCGATCAGCAGGTACTGCAGCCGCGGCCTGAACTGTTCGAGCAGGCCCGGAACCGGCGGTATCAGGCTGCCGATATCGGTGACCGCCGACCAGCGCTGGCTGCCATTGTAGAGAACGATGGGCAGTACCGGCGGCAGGCGGCCGTCGGCGAGAACCTCGCCGCGCCTGATCAGGTCCTGATAGAGCAACCCGACGTAGACCATCATGCGCAGCGCCATGTACTTGTCGACGCTGCTCTGGAACTCGATGAGCAGATAGAGGTAGACCCATTCGCCGCCAACGCGGACGCGCCAGACGATGTCATCAGCGCGGCTGCGAAGGTCCTCGCTGACATAGCTGCCGGGGACCTTTTCGAGGGTGCTGTAGTCGAGACTGCGCAGCCACTCGTCCGGAACGAAGCCGATGATCAGATCCCGCACCAGTTCGGGAGCCGAGAAGAGGAACCGGTAGCCGGCGTCGTGATCGTTGGCCACGGTTTCAGCTCAGCGTGCCCGGAACGGCTGGAAAACCGTTCGACACGCTATGTACACCACCCATCCCGCCCGACGGTGGCTTTTCATGATCATCGCCGCCGGCGCTGCCCGCGACATCCACCGTCAAGCGCCCGCTATCGGTCCTGCAGCAACAGGCACCCGGCCGAATGCAGGCGCTGCTGCCGGCTGGTCGACGGCGAATTCCGACGTTGCAGGCGGAGATTCCTGCCGCCAGCGCGGCTGCAACCAAGATGGCGAGTGGGCGCGCATGCTGCGGGTGGCCGGTGCGCATCAGTCTGCCCCGGTGCGTTCCCGGTGCCGGGCACCAGCGCTGGCGCCACTGCCGCCCGGCGGGTCGTCCTTGCCTGCTGGCGATCCACCGCCCTGCTGCCGCCGCGGACGCCGCACCAGGTAACCGAAAAGCAGCACCAGCAGGGCGAAGCTGATGCCGGACACCAGCAGGAAGACCAGCAGCCCGACCGGCGCAGCCAGCAGCCAGGGCGCGGCGCTGTCGCGGTTGTCGAAGTTCGCCAGGACCCGCCGCAGGGCAAGACCCGCAGCCTGATGGCCGAGCGGCACCGCGAGCACGGCAGCAAGCAGGATCTGCAGCAACTGGCTGCCCGTGCCCGCCTCGGCAGCCGGCCGTTCACGCCGGGCAGGCCTCTGCCGCAGGACGAAGACCGCCACTGCGGCGAGCAGCAGCGCCCCGACCAGCAGCAACAGTGGCAGCAGCCAGCGCTCGTTGCGGCCGAGCCACGCAAGGTGCTGCGCCGGGCTGGTCGCCGCTGGCGGCGTCCGGGCAGCGGCGGTGGACGGCAACTCCAGGTGTTCGCTGCCGACCTGTGCGGCCCCCCGGCAACGCTCGCTGCCGAGCGGGCGAAGGGTGCGCGCCGTCGCCGGGCACGGCGCGTCGAGCCGATACTCGACCCCGTTGAGCTCGCAGACCGCGGCGTTGCGCAGACGGCACTCGTCTTCCAAGGTCGGCACGTCGGCACGCCCGATACCGCTGGCCAGCAGCAGCGCAGCCGCCAGCGACGGCGCCAGCAGCCGCCTCACAGCTGATACTCCTCGTCCGGCCGGGACCCGGCGAGCGCCATGTCGACCGCCCTGCGCGTCAGCTGCGGGGCGAACAGCTCGATGAAGTCGTAGGCGCAGCGCCGCACGTGGGTGCCGCGCCGCAGACCGATGCGGGTCGTGTTGCTTCCGAAGAGATGCTCCGCCGACAGCGCCTGCAGGCCGCTGTCGCGCTGCGGGTCGTAGGCCATGCGGGCGATGATGCCGAGGCCGAGGCCGAGGCTGACGTAGGTCTTGATGACGTCGGCGTCGATCGCGGTGAGCACCACGTTCGGCTCCACCTGCGCCAGCTCGAAGGCCTTGTTGATGCGCGAGCGACCGGCAAAGGCGGGGTCGTAGGTGATCAGCGGCCAGCGCGCCAGCGCCGCGAGCGAGAGCGATTTCTCGTCGAGGATCGGGTGGCCGTCTGGGGCGATGACGCAATGCACCCACTGGTAGCAGGGCAGCATCACCAGTTGCGGATACTGGTCGAGGGCTTCGGTGGCGATGGCGATGTCGGCCTCGCCCTGCAGCGCCCACTCGGCGATCTGCGCCGGGTGGCCCTGATGCAGCGACAGCCGCACCTGCGGATGACGGTCGACGAACTTCTTGACCACCGCCGGCAGTGCATAGCGCGCCTGCGTGTGGGTGGTGGCGATGACCAGGCTGCCCGACTCGCCACCGGCATGTTCCTCGCCGACGCGACGGATGTTCTCTGCGTCGCGCAGCATGCGCCGGGCCATCTCGAGGATTGCCCGGCCCGGCTCGGTGATCGCCGTCAACCGCTTGCCACCGCGCTCGAAGATGCTCACTCCGAGTTCGTCCTCGAGCAGCCGGATCTGCTTCGAGATTCCCGGCTGCGAGGTGTAGAGCGCCTCGGCGGCCTCGGACACGTTGAGGCCGCGGCGCTCGACTTCGACGATGTAACGCAGTTGCTGCAGCTTCATGGCTCGGTCAAGGCGGTTTGGTTATAACAATCTAACCGAATATTCTTTTTCGATCAAATCCGACGCTGCTACCATTCGCCCTCCCTGAACTTGCTGCGGCGCGCCATGGACTGGATGTACACCTTGTCGGGCTTTGTCGTAGGCGCCATCGTCGGTCTGACGGGTGTTGGCGGCGGCTCGCTGATGACGCCGCTGCTGGTGCTGCTGTTCGGCGTGCACCCGGCAACGGCGGTCGGTACCGACCTGCTCTACGCCGCCATCACGAAGGCCGGCGGTACTGTCGTGCATGCCCGCAAGGGGCACGTCGACTGGCAGGTCACCCGCCTGCTGGCGATCGGCAGCATTCCGGCGGCCGGGCTGACGATCTGGGCGCTGTCGTATCTGCCGCGGCAGAGCGCAGCCGTCTCGCAACTGATCTCGGTATCGCTCGGTGTCGCCCTGCTGCTGACCGCGGCGGCGATCATCTTCCGCCAGCAGTTGCAGAGGCAGGCTCTGGCGCACGCCGATGATGCCGCGCACACGCAGTTCCGGGCGCCGGTGACGATCGCCTTTGGCGTGTTGCTCGGCGTGCTGGTGACGGTTTCTTCGGTCGGCGCCGGTGCCCTTGGCGCCGCCGTGCTGTTCTACCTTTACCCGCGGCTGTCGGCGATCCGCATCATCGGCAGCGATGTCGCGCACGCAGTGCCGCTGACGCTGGTCGCCGGGCTCGGTCACTGGCTGATCGGCAGTGTAGACTGGTCGCTGCTCGGCAGCCTGCTGCTCGGCTCGTTGCCCGGAATCTGGCTCGGCAGCCACGCTTCGGCGCACGTTCCGGACCGCATCCTGCGGCCGATCCTGGCCGGCATGCTGGTGCTGATCGGCGGCAAGCTGATCGCCCACTAGGGGATGGCCGACGAGTGACCCCCCACCAGCTTTCTTAGACGCGAGGAACGAGCGATGTATCGCTACGACAGCATTGACCAACAGATCATCGACGAGCGTGTGGCGCAGTATCGCGACCAGATCGCGCGCCACCTCGCCGGCGACCTGTCGACCGACGAACTGCGCCCGCTGCGGCTGCAGAACGGCCTCTACATCCAGCGGCACGGGCCGATGCTGCGCATCGCCATCCCCTACGGCATGCTGTCGGCGACGCAGCTGCGCAAGCTGGCCGAGATCTCGCAGCGTTACGACCGCGGCGTCGGCCACTTCACGACGCGCCAGAACATGCAGCTCAACTGGCCGCAGCTCGAGCAGACGCCGGCGATCCTCGGCGAACTGGCGAGTGTCGAGATGCACGCCGTGCAGACCTCGGGCAACTGCATCCGCAACATCACCACCGACCAGTTTGCCGGCGTCGCGCCGGATGAACGGACCGATCCCCGCCCCTACTGCGAACTGCTGCGGCAGTGGTCGACCTTCCACCCCGAGTTCGCCTTCCTGCCGCGCAAGTTCAAGATCGCCGTCAATGCGGCGGCTGCGGACCGGGCGGTAATCCGCGCGCACGACATCGGCCTCGAACTGTTGCGCGACGAGCGAGGCGAGATCGGCGTGCGCATCTTCGTCGGCGGCGGCCTCGGACGGACGCCGATCCTCGGCAAGCTGATCCACGAGTCCTTGCCGCGGCGGCATCTGCTCTCCTACCTCGAGGCGATTCTGCGCGTCTACAACCGCTATGGCCGCCGCGACAACATGTACAAGGCACGCATCAAGATTCTCGTGCAGGCCCTCGGCATCGACGAGTTCCGGCGCCAGGTCGAGGCGGAGTGGTCGCACCTGAAGGACGGGCCGACGACGGTGCCGGACGAGGAGTTCGCCCGCATCGCGGCGCATTTCGCGCCGCCAGCGTGGGCGACGCTGCCGGCGGTCGATGAAGGGCTCACCGCGCGCGTCGCCGGCGACCTCGCCTTCGCCAACTGGGTGCGACGCTGTGTGCATCCGCACCGGGCGCCGGGTTACGCCGCCGTCACCCTGTCGCTGAAGGCTCCGGGAGCTGCGCCAGGCGACATCAGCGACACGCAGATGCTGGTCGTTGCCGATCTCGCCGATCGCTTCAGCTTCGGCGAGCTGCGCGTCACGCACGAACAGAACATCGTCCTCGCCGACGTACGGCAGAGCGATCTGCACGAGATCTGGCAGATCGCCCGCCGCCACCGCCTGGCGACCGCCAACATCGGGCTGCTCACCGACATCATCTGCTGCCCTGGCGGCGACCTCTGTGCGCTCGCCAACGCGCGCTCGGTGCCGATCGCCGACGCGGTCAACGAGAAGTTCGACGACCTAGACTACCTCTACGACATCGGCGACATCTCACTCAACATCTCCGGCTGCATGAACTCCTGCGGCCATCACCACGTCGCCAACATCGGCATCCTTGGCGTCGATAAGCATGACGAGGAGTGGTACCAGATCACCGTCGGCGGCCAGCAGGGCAACGCGGCGGCGATCGGCAAGGTGATCGGTCCTTCGTTCCACGCGCACGAGGTGCCGCTGGTGATCGAGGCGCTCGTCACCGTCTATATCGAGCAGCGCCTGCCGAGCGAGCGCTTCATCGACACACTGCAGCGGGTCGGCATTGAGCCGTTCAAGACGCGCGCCTACGCCGGCCGCGACCGGCGGCGCGGCGCCAGCCAGGAAAACCGGGAGGTCGTCAATGTCTGAGAGAATCATCCGCAAGCAGGAGATCGTCGACGACCCGTGGCAGGTGCTACGCCTGACCACCGGCGAGAGCGCGGAAACGGTACCGCTGCCCGCGGGACCGGTGCTGCTGCCGCTGGCCGTCTGGCTGGCGCGGCGCGACGAGGTGCTGCGCCGCGACGAGCAACCCGGTGTCTGGCTCGACAGTGACGAGGGGCCTGAGATGCTGGCCGATGACTGCAGGCGTTTCGCCGTCATCGGCATCAACTTCCCGAAGTTCACCGATGGCCGCGGCTACTCGAGCGCGCGCCTGCTGCGCGAGCGCTATCACTACACGGGCGAGATCCGGGCCATCGGCGACGTCCTGCAGGATCAGCTCTTCCTCATGCAGCGCTGCGGCATCGACGCCTACGCCGTGCGCGCAGACAAGGACATCGAGCAGGCCCTGGCCGGGTTGCGGGCGTTCAGCGAGAACTACCAGGCGGCGGCCGACCAGCCGCTGCCGCTGTTTCGCCGCCGCCCGGCGGAGCGCGCGGCATGAGCGGGCAGCCGATCGCCAACGAGCAGCCGCTGCGCGCAGCCGTCGCCAGCCGCAGCGCGGCGGCAAGCGCGCTGCTGCACGAGATCGCCGCCGACTTCTCGCCGGCGGTGTTCGCCAGCAGCCTCGGTGCCGAGGACATGGTGCTCACCGACCTGATCGTCCGCGAGGGCCTGCCGATCGGCATCTTCTCCCTCGACACCGGCCGCCTGCCGGCGGAGACGCACGACCTGATCGCGACGCTTCGCCGCCACTACGGTCTGACGCTGCGCCTCTACTACCCGCGCCACGATCTCGTCGAAGCATGGACGAGCGAGCACGGCATCAACGCCTTCTACGAGTCGGTCGAACTGCGCAAGGGCTGCTGCCACGTGCGCAAGGTCGAACCGCTGCAGCGCGCGCTCGTCGGGCAGCGGGCCTGGATCACCGGCATGCGGGCACAACAGGCGAGCACGCGCGACGGCCTGCCGCTGCGCAGCGTCGACACTGCCAACGGCGGACTGGAGAAGTTCAACCCGCTCGCCGATTGGAGCGAAGACGAGGTCTGGGCCTACATCAGGCATCATGGCGTGCCGTACAACGCGCTGCACGACCGCTTCTACCCGAGCATCGGCTGCGCACCGTGCACGCGCGCGGTGGCCGCGGGCGAGGACGTCCGCGCCGGTCGCTGGTGGTGGGAGAATCCCGAATCGAAGGAGTGCGGCCTGCACGTCAGGCGCCTCTGAAACCGGCAGGAACAGATCAGCCATGAGTACTGCAAAGCTCGCCAGAGTCACCCTCTCGCACCTCGACTGGCTCGAGTCGGAGGCCATCCACATCATGCGCGAGGTCGCCGGCCAGTGCAGCAACCCGGTCCTCCTCTTCTCCGGCGGCAAGGATTCGATCTGCATGCTGCGCGTCGCCGAGAAAGCCTTCCGCCCGGGTCGCTTTCCCTTTCCGTTGCTGCACATCGATACCGGCCACAACTATCGCGAGGTCACCGACTTCCGCGACCGGCGCGCGGCTGAACTCGGCGAGCGCCTGATCGTCCGTTCGGTCGAGGACTCGATGGCGCGCGGAACCGTCGTCCTCAAGTCGGCCGACGAACCGCGCAACAAGCACCAGTCGGTGACGCTGCTCGAAGCGATCGAGGAGTTCGGCTTCGACGCCTGCATCGGCGGCGCCCGCCGCGACGAGGAGAAGGCGCGGGCGAAGGAGCGCATCTTCTCGTTCCGTGACGAGTTCGGCCAGTGGGATCCGAAGAACCAGCGCCCGGAACTGTGGGACCTGTACAACGCGCGCAGCTTCAAGGGCGAGAACATCCGCGTCTTCCCGATCTCGAACTGGACCGAGATCGACGTCTGGCAGTACATCGAGCGTGAGAAGCTGGCGCTGCCTTCGATCTACTTTGCCCACCGGCGGCCGCTCGTGCGCCGCGGCGGCGGCCTGCTGCCGGTGACCGAAGTGACGCCGGCGCGACCCGGAGAGACCGTCGAGACGCTGCAGGTCCGCTTCCGCACCGTCGGCGACATCACCTGCACGGCACCGGTCGAGTCGGACGCCGAGGACGTCGCCAGCATCATCGCCGAGACGGCGGTGACGACGATCACCGAGCGCGGCGCCACGCGCCTCGACGACCAGACCTCGGAAGCATCGATGGAGCAACGCAAGAAGGAAGGTTATTTCTGATGTCAGCGATCGAGAAACTCCCCGCCGAAGACATTCCGGACAACGGCCTGCTGCGCTTTCTCACCTGCGGCAGCGTCGACGACGGCAAGAGCACGCTGATCGGCCGCCTGCTCTACGACAGCAAGACGATCCTCGCCGACACCCTGCACGCCATCCAGCGCAGCTCCGCCCGCCGTGGCCTCGACATCGTCGATCTGTCGCTGCTCACCGACGGCCTGCAGGCCGAACGCGAGCAGGGAATCACCATCGACGTCGCCTATCGCTACTTCACCACCGGCACGCGCAAGTACATCATCGCCGACGCGCCGGGCCACGAGCAGTACACCCGCAACATGGTGACTGCCGCGTCCACCGCCGACCTGGCGATCATCCTCATCGACGCGCGCAAGGGCGTCCTGACGCAGACCCGCCGCCACTCCTACGTCGCCCACCTGCTCGGCATCCCGCATATCGTCGTCGCGGTGAACAAGATGGACCTGGTCGACTACGCGCAGGAGACCTTCGACCGCATCCGCAGCGACTATCTCGACTTCGCCAACGGCCTCGGCATCGCCGATGTGCGCTTCATCCCGCTGTCGGCGCTGCACGGCGACATGATCGTCGAGCGTGGCGAGCGCCTGCACTGGTACGACGGACCGACGCTGTTCGAGATGCTCGAGGGCGCGCCGGCGATCCACAGCGAACACGACGAGAAGTTCCGCTTCCCGGTGCAGTACGTCTGCCGCCCGCAGGACTCGGCGAACCCGGAACTGCACGACTATCGCGGCTTCCTGGGCCGTGTCGAGTCCGGCGAGCTGCATGTCGGCGATCGCGTGACGGTCCTCCCCTCTGGCCTCGAGAGTCGTGTCCGTGACATCCAGGTACTCGGCCAGTCGCTGCCGCGCGCAGTCGCCGAGCAGTCGGTCAGCATCCTGCTCGACGACGAGATCGACATCTCGCGCGGCGACATGATCGTCAGGAGCGGCGAACTGCCGCAGGTGAGCAAGAACATCGACGCGATGCTCTGCTGGCTCTCGGAGTCGCCGCTCGACCCGCGTCGCAAGTACCTGTTGCGCCATACGACGCGCGACAGCAAGGCGATGCTCGCCGCCATCGCCTTCCGCGTCGACATCAACAGCATGCAGCAGCAGCCCGCCGAGCGGCTGCTGATGAACGACATCGCCCGCGTCAGCTTCCGGCTGGCGCAGCCGATCTTCGCCGACCCGTACGCCGAGAGCCGCGGTACCGGCGCCTTCATCATCATCGACGAGTCGACGAACAATACCGTCGCTGCCGGCATGATCGTGTGACCGTCGACGGACGGTGGTGTCTGGCGTGACGAGACGCGGTCGTTTGACCTCAGGGGCTGCCGCGTGGATACTGGCGCCGAGGCGACCGCATCCGGCGGCAGCCAGCATCCGGCCACTGGCAGGCCGATTCTCAGGCGGGAGGTTCCCTTCGCCATGGACATCCACGGCAAGCCCATCGAGGAACGAATCGAATGGCTGTTCGGCCTCGCCGACCGCCACAGCGCGATCTTTCGCAGTCCGGAAGCGTGGCTGACCCGCGAGCGCTACCTCGCCGAGCACCCGACGGCGATTGCCGTCCTCAAGTGCATGGACGGCCGCATCAACATCCCCGTCGCGACCAATACGCCGGTCGGCCTGCTGATGCCCTTCCGCAACCTCGGCGGCATCTTCGACCTCGGTTGGCCGCACCTCGGCGAAGTGCTGGCACATCATGTGCAGCGCGTCGTCAACGCCGGTCGCCATGTCGTCTTCCTCGTCACCTACCATTACTCGCAGGGCGATCCGCGCCGCGGCTGTGCCGGCTTCCAGTACGATACGGCGGCGGCGATCGCCCATACCTACGAGATTCGCCGCCAGGTCGAGCACATCTTCGGCACCGATCACAGCACCGTCTACCCGCTGGTCTGCGGATTCGAGACCGACGAGGACGCGCTGGTGATCCACGGCACGGCCGGCGACCGGCTCGATCTCTCGACGCTGACCTCGACCGACCGGGCAACGCTCGAGCTGCGCCTCGCCGCCCTGCTGCCCGACATGCCGGCGCGCATGCGCGCCGACCTGCTGCCGCTGCTGCATGGCAATCTCGAACACATCGAGAACGTCCGCTCGCAGATTCGCCGCAACGAGCGGCTGCTCGACATCGAACACCGCGAGTGGATGATCTGCCTCGGGCGCGGCTTCGACTTCCTGCATACCCCGAACGTCGCTCTGATCATCGGCCCCTACAGTCCGAACCTCGACGTGCCGATCCGCAAGGCAGCGGGAATCATCGAAGCCAACATGCAGGCCGGCCGCATTCCCAGCGACGGCTTCCTGCTCCTCGCCTCGGTACCCTACGACGAGCTTGGCGTCGATCGCGCGCGCGCCGAACTGAAGTCGCGCTTCCTGTCGAACTTTGCCGCGAACGTCATCCGCGCCGAGTTTCCCCACCTCGGCGAACAGATGAGCATCCGCACGGCCGTTCTCGACTGGCGCTCGCGGGCACTGGAGACGATCAGCATTGGCCACTGAACGCGACCGGCTGCCTTGCCCCCGCCAAAGTGATCGCCGCCGGCCAGCGATCGGCAGCGCTGTTGTCGGTCGTCGCCTCCCCGGTCGAAGCGCTCGCAGCGCTTGGCTCCGCCCCTCCTGCCGGCCCCGCCCATGCCCTCCTCCGCACGCCTGATCTTCGGCTTTCATTCGGTCCTCGCCAAGCTGCGTCACGACGCCGGCGCGCTACGCGAGATTCATGTCGACGCGACACGCCATGATGCCCGCTTGCGCGATCTGCGGACGCACGCCGAGTTTGCCGGGATTCGCCTGGTCGCGGTTCCTCCTGCCCGGCTCGAAGCGATGGCGCCCGGCGCCCGGCACCAGGGGGTCATCGCCCTTGTCGATGCGACGCAGCGTCACGTCAGCCTCGACGACGTCCTCGACACCCTCGACGAAGCCGCTTTCCTGCTCGTCCTCGACGGTGTTCAGGATCCGCACAATCTCGGGGCCTGCCTGCGGGTTGCCGATGCCGTCGGCGCCCACGCGGTGATCGCCCCGAAGGATCGTGCCGTCGGGCTGACGCAAACGGCCGTGAAAGTGGCCAGTGGCGCGGCCGAGACGGTACCCTACATCACCGTCACCAATCTCGCGCGCAGCCTGCGCGAAATGAAGGAACGCGGCATCTGGGTCGTCGGTACCGACGCGCAAGCGCCGCAGGATCTCTACAGCGCCCGCTGGCCGACCGCCTGTGCCTGGGTCCTCGGTGCCGAGGGGGAAGGCTTGCGCCGCCTGACGCGCGAGACCTGCGACCAGCTGGTGAACATCCCGATGCTCGGTTCGGTCGCCAGCCTCAACGTCTCGGTCGCCACCGGCATCTGCCTCTACGAGGCGAGGCGGCGAATCCGTGACGCGACCGCAGGTCGCGCCGGCTAGCGCGGCGCCTGCCGGCTTGCTGCCGTCACGACAACAGCGCTGACCTAGGTCTTGTACGAGTACCGGTAGACGTAACCCTTGTAGCCATAGCGATAGCTCTGGCGGCTGACGTTCAGGTCATTGAAGACAAAGCCCTTGACCTGCACGCCTGCCTGGTTCAGTCGCTTCACGGCCTGCTCGAGTTCGCGAATCGGGTGCTTGCCGGCGCGCGCGATCATCAGCGTCGCGCCGACGTGGCGGCCGATGATCGCCGCATCGGAGACGGCGAGCACCGGCGGGGCATCGACGATGACGGTGTCGAACTTCGCCGCCAACTCGCCGAGCAGTACCTCGAAGCGCGGGTGCATCAGCAGCTCGGACGGATTGGGCGGGATCTGTCCGGTCGTGACGACCGTCAGCCCGGTGACGGCGGTACTCTTCAGAACTTCGTCGAGCGAAGCCTGACCGGCAACGTACTCGGAGATCCCGAGCGAGCGCTCGATGCCGAACTCCTTGTGCAAATGCCCGCGGCGCAGGTCGGCGTCGACGATGACGACGCGCTTGTCCACCTGCGCCAGGACGGCGCCGAGGTTCTTCGAAATGAAACTCTTGCCGAGCCCCGGGCTGGGGCCGGTGATCAGCAGCGAGTTGCGCTGCGCATCAAGCAAAGCGAAGTGCAGGGTCGTCCGCAACCCGCGCAGGCTCTCGACCGCGTCTTCCTGCGGATGGGCCACCGCCAGCAGTTCGCCGCCACCACCCGCCTGCGCCTTGCGATGCAGGTCGACCTCGAGCTTGCTGTGCGGCACCGTGGCATAGACCGGCAGACCGAGTTGCGACTCGATGACCTCGGGATCCTCGACGACCACGCGCAGCGAACGCAACACCCAGATGATGACCAGGCTCGCCAGCATGCCGAGCAGCAGGGCGATGCCGAGGATGGCGACCGGTTTGGCACCCACCGGCTCGCGCCCGACGGCCGCCGTGTCGATGACGCGCACATCGCCGACGGTCCCGGCCTTCGACACCCGCAGTTGCTGCGCGGTGTTCAGCAACTCCGTATACAGCCGGTTCGAAACCTCGACATCGCGCGCCAGGCGCAGCACCGTCTGTTGTGTATCGGGGAGACGCGAGACATCCGCGTCAAACTGCTTGCGGCGTTCGTTGAGGCGCGCCAGCTTGTTATCCACCGCCTGGATGCGCGGATGCTCCGGAGTGAAGTGCTGCCGCAGCTCGTCGCGCTCCTGCTTCAGCAGCACGGCTGCGTTCTCGACCTCGACCAGCGACTTCAGGATACCCTGCGTCTCGAGGCTGAGGTCGAGCGAGCCGCGACTCTGGCGATAGCTGTTGTACGCACCTTCGGCGCTGTCGACCTGGGTCTTCAGTGCCGGCAACTGGGTATCGAGGAACTTGAGCGTCTTCTCGGCTTCTGCCGATCGGCGCTCGACGTTCTGGCGGACGTAGGTGTTCATGATGTCGTCGAGAATCAGGGCAATCTGTGGCGGTTTCGAGCCGAGCAGGCTCAATTCCAGGACACCCGACTTCTTGCCGCGCTCCTTGACCGAGTAGCTCCGGCGGAGACTGTCGATGGCCGTCTCGGCGGACAGCTTCTTCAACAGAAACCGGGTCCCCGGTCGGGCTTTGAGCTGGGCAATGAACACCGAGTAACCCTGGCCGCTGGCTCTGACTCCTGCCTTGCCCTTGAGGACCACCCGGTCATCCTCGTCGAGGATCTCGAAGGTGCCATCCTCACCGGCGATCAGGCTCAGGTCTGCGTCAAGAGCGGCATCGGGGACGTCGAGCGAATCCACCTGGATCGCTTCCCCTCCCCAGGCAAAACTCGACAGGCCCAGCCACGCCGAATTGGGCTCATCACCGTCATAACGCCTGGCAACCGCACCGCCGATCAGCGGCAGGGTCTGGGGAACAGCAATGGTGTCGAGCTTGAGTTTCGCAACCACCCGCCCGAGAACCATCCGCGAGCTGAGGATTTCAACCTCGGCCGATACCGTCGTGTCCTCGCCGAGCAATGGCTCGAGGGCCTTGAAGACACCGCCGGATCCTTTCTTCTCTTCGATCTGCAACAGACCATCCGCCCGGTAGACCGGCTTAGTGACAAAAACCCAGGTCAGACCGAGGATGAGGGCACACAGGCAGACCGCAGCGATCAGCCACCGGTAGTCCATGAGCACGGCAATGATCTCTCCCAGAGCCAGGCCTTCGTCCTCGTCCTCGGACGTGACATGCGGCATCGGTTGCATGGTCCCCGGCATCATGCCGACACCACTGGCGGCTGGAGGAAGTCTTGACTGGTCGTTGTCCATTTGTCATCCGTGATCGTGTTCGTGCCGGTAGCGCACCGGTCGGCTAACGGCCATGACTTTCGACACACCCCTGATGATGAAAGTCATGACCGTTTCCCTCATCCCCGGCCCTTCTCCCGCGCTCGGGAGAAGGGAGATTCGCGAGTCGCTGACGCGACTTTCGCATCAAACGGGGCAAGATCAGCTTGCCGGAGTACTGCGTGCGCTCGTACAGTAGCTCCGAGAGAGCGCTCGAGGCGTTGCCACTGCAGCACCGGTCCTACTGCCGGCCGCCGAAAAGCGGGTACTGCGTCTGGCTCG
>DDUX01000106.1:21818-25915 GCA_002345025.1 Candidatus Accumulibacter iunctus
ATGACGTCACGCGGTCGCAACGGGAAACGGTCTGCCAGAAGCATTGCGTCGGGCAGGCGCGCGTCGAGGTGGAACAGCTCGGGCGAATCCTTGCTGTTGCCCCGCATGACGTAGATCCAGCGGGGATCGGAAGTGCTCTGGTTGATGTAGCCGGCATCGCTGAGCGCCTCTGCCAGCGTCGAGCGCTTCTTGTTCATGACCAGCGAACCCGGCTTGGCGATCTCGCCGAGAACGAAGATCTTGTTGTAGCTACGGTCGGTGACGTTGACGATGTCGCCGTGTTCGAGCAGCGGATTGTTCTCCGTGCGACCATAGTCATACATCGCCTGTACGTCGACCAGATAGGTGCTGCCGCGGCGGGTGAGCAGGACGCGGCTGAAGTCGGCCTCCGGGCTGAAGCCGCCGGCGCGGTTGACCGCATCGAGAACCGTCATCGGCACGTCGTTGACCGGCTGGATTCCCGGCTTTGCCACCTCGCCGACGACATAGACCTGCTGGCTGCGGAAAGCCACCATGCGCACATCGAGCTGCACGCGTTCGATGAACTTGGCAAGTCTGGTCGACAGAATCTCGCGCAGCTCGCTGGTCGTCCTGCCTGCCGCCTTGACCACTCCGATGTACGGGTAGAAGATCGTGCCGTCTTCGGCAATCACCGTGCCGGCCTGTTCGGCAGTCCGGAAGCTGCCGGCCGGGATCGTCAGTTCAGGGTGATCCCAGACGATGATCGAGATGATGTCTCCCGGCCCCAAGCGATAGCTGGCCACTGCCGTGAGCTCCTGGCCCCGGTAGCGTGGGTCGTTCGCCGTTGCCGTCTGCGCCGAGCTGGTGCCATCCCCGATTGGCGGCAGCGCCGACTTGAACAAATCGATGATCAGCTCGGCGGTGATCGGTCTGATGCGGACATTGGCCGGCACCAACTGGTCTCCCTGCTGAACCGGCAGCCGCACGTCGGATTCTTCGCGGTTGGTGTAGCTCTGGTTGCCGGGAATGATCGTGCACCCCGCCTGCATGCCCAGAGCAAGGCACAGAAGCATTGTTCGCCAGGCTGGCCACGGATGTCGCAACAGGTTCATGCCAGTATCCTCAATATCATTGCCTCTTCGTCCGCACCGTCTACGGCGGACAGGCGAAGCCGTGCAGTGTACCGTCGGCAGGCGCATCGCGCAAAGCCCGCGGCATTGGCTGCGCGCGAGGCCAATCGACGCGCCGGGAATTCGGGCCGGCGGGTCGTGCGCACTCTGACCCAACAGCTGCCGAGGCAGGTCATGGTGGTAAGCAGCTCGAGTGAGAGAATAAGCCCATGCGACGCGCCGTCGGGTGCGAAATCTCACACCGCAGCACGAAAGGTCTGCCGACCGTTGCGGCTTCAGCAGAGCTTGCTGACCCAGGGATCGAGCGCTTCCTCGATCAACTCCAGCGCCTCGGCGTGCGCCTCGTCGCCCCGCCGGTAGGGATCGGGAATTTCCTTGCTGGTCCAGTGGCCGATGAGAAAGGTCTTGCCGCGAGCCGTCGGATCCATCGCCACGACGGCATCGCGATGATGCTTCTCCATGACCAGAACCAGTTCCGCCCAGCGCAACCGCTCCCGAGTCAGCTGACTGGCCCGATGACTGCTGAGATCCACTCCGCGCGCACTCATCAGCTCGCGTGTCGCTTCTTCCGCCGGATGATTGACGAGCGCGCCGATACCGGCCGAGCGCGCTTCAATCCGCCGTCCGGAGCGTTCGACACGCTGCCGCAGAAGGTACTCGGCCGCCGGGCTGCGGCAGATGTTGCCGGTACACACGGTGAGGATGCGACTGAACATGATGATTACCTGCACGGGGGCGGCAGGCTGAACTCAAACCCGGAATGGTCGCTGGAAACGCTGTGCCGGCCCTTCTCGATCGAGTAGATCAGCGTGCTGCGCGCCTGCCGACGCTCGCTCCCGCCGCTGTGGCTGGCGGCTGCTGCCGCGGTATCGAAAACCGACAGCCCATCGTTGTCGTCACCGCGGGACAGCAGCAGGCGTATGTCGAGGCCATGCGTGCTCGCAAGCCGCCGGCGAAGCCGCATCGTATCCCGCCGGACCTCGCCAATCAGATGCTCGTCGCCACCGCTCGGAACATGCACCAGGCAGTACGCCCTGCGCCCGTCGCCATCGGCCCTGTCGGAGTCGAAGACACTCACCTGATAGTCGTAGCGGCCACTGAGTCCTCGCGCGATCAGGCCAAGGAGTTGCGGGCAGCTTTCCCGGCGCACGTACCCGACGAAGATGCCACGCACCTGTGCCGACGGCAGACCAAGGCGCCGATTCAGCGCCTGCAGCCAGGGAACCAGCCGCCACGGCCGCGCAATGATCAGCAGGTAGAGGGCAAAGACGCCGAGGAAGAGCCAGAACATCAGATGGTCCGGAACCCCGAGCAGCAGGCAGGCGACACCGATCAGTGCGAAGACGAACTGCATCAGCACTGCGATGGCAACGACATCGCAGACGCGAAAGCCGGCGCGGACCAGCAGGTGATGCAAATGGTGACGATCCGCGCGGAACGGTGACTTGCCGAGCCAGATGCGCCGCAGCATGACGCCCACCGTGTCCATCAGCGGCAGCGCGAATAGCCACAAGGCAGTGACCGGAGTCATTGCCGACTTCTCGCCGCCCTGCGACAGCGCGATGAGCAGCCAGGCGAAGACGAAACCGAGCAGCATGCTGCCGTTGTCGCCGAGGAAGACTCGTGCGCGGGCATTCCCCGGGTAGCGAAGATTGAAGAACAGGAAGCCCACGAGGCCACCCATCAGGACCACCGCGACGAGCAGATAGGCGGGATCGCCGCCGCTCTGGGCGACGACGGCAATGAACGCCAGGCTGACGAGACTCACCGAGCCGGAGAGTCCGTCGATGCCGTCGATCATATTCACCGCGTTGATCAGGCCGATCGTCGCGAAAACGGTAATCGGCACCGCGAGCCAGCCGAGTTCGACCTCGATTCCCGGCAGCAGCGCGCCGAGCGAGTTCAACTCCACACCGCCAACAAAGACCATCGCCAGCGCGACCATCGCCTGCACGAGCAGTCTGGGCTTGAACCCCAGATGCCAGAGGTCGTCGGCCAGCCCGGTCACGAACATGGCGAGAGCCCCGAAGCAGAGCGCCACCAGCGAAGCGGAGCCGACGCCGCCAGAAACGAAGCCGCTCGCCATGGAAGCAGTCGCAAGAACGGCGATCAGGCCAAAGCCCCCGACAAACGGAGTGCTCACGGCATGCTGCTTGTGTCCGCCGGGACGATCCATCGCCCCGATACGACCAGCAAGCGTCATGCTGCAACGTATGACCACACCCGAGAAAAGGGCGCAAAGGCCAAACAGTACGGCGTATTCCAAGGCCACCTCCACGGTGAGCAGTTCAAGGCTTCAGGCCTCTGCCCAATGGCCGACGGTCCTGCTCGCCAGGACTCATCGCGCGCAGAGCCCTTTCGGGCTCTGCGGGCACACCCCCAAGCGGCACTTGCGCGCCGCGAAGCTCTCGCGCAGCGCGTCAGGCGCGGCGACGGCGACCTACGAAAACGCCGATCAGGCCAAGGCCCAGCAGCGCCAGCGACTCCGGCTCGGGGATCGCCACGTTGTAGTTTGCCGAGTAGGAGAAACGGTCAGGAGCAATCACACCGCTCGCCGTGCCAACGAAGCCGTAGAGGTAGTCGCACACGCCGCCGAGACAGACATGAACGACCTCGCTCGCCTGATAGGGGCTCTCGCCGGGAGGCCTGGCAGGCAGCTGTGCTCCGAGGGCCCCCTCCAGAAGTTGCTCGACATCCAGGAAGCCGGCGAGCCCAACGTTGACCTGATGCCCGTCGATGTAGACATACGAGATGTTTGGATCGCTCAGACGCTGCCAACCTGCGGGCTGGGTCGGTACGTCCGGCACCAGAATGTCAACGAACGCCTTGAGCTGAGCCTGCGTAAGACCAAGGCCGTACGCGGCAGAAAAGCCCCCGACGTACTCGTAACCCAGGGCCTTGCCATCGGCTGCCCAGTCACCGTACTGCAGGCTCCTGAGATCGATCGGCTTTCCAGCGACGCTGCCGGGCATGGGGGGTGCCGAGCCGAACTTGCCGAGCTCCCCG
>DDUX01000071.1 GCA_002345025.1 Candidatus Accumulibacter iunctus
CTTGAATGGTCTCTTGGCTTGGTAACCAGAGACTCCCCCAAAGGGTTCGTTTGTTCAAGTTCCCCGAGGGGGGTTACCCCCCCTCCATCACCCTGCGTGACCAGAAAACCACCAAACACCATCACGAGCAGTGACCGTACTCAGCTACACTTTCAAGATCGACTATCGCAGCGGAATCGAGTCGTCTTAATCCCTTCGAAATCAGGGCTGGGTTGCTACTAATGGACCGGGTATTACCCGGTCCATTATCTTTCGTCTTAATCCCTTCGAAATCAGGGCTGGGTTGCTACTCCACTTCTGGCGCTATGGCCCCGAGCCTGGGTCTTAATCCCTTCGAAATCAGGGCTGGGTTGCTACATCGGCCGAGGAATTGGCCGCTAGTAAAGCGGCGGTCTTAATCCCTTCGAAATCAGGGCTGGGTTGCTACACACAGGCCGGCATCGGTCAGCCCGGCGATAGTAGTCTTAATCCCTTCGAAATCAGGGCTGGGTTGCTACGAGAAAGAAATGACAGTAAAAACGATTCGGCCGGTCTTAATCCCTTCGAAATCAGGGCTGGGTTGCTACATTGCCAACAAGTCTGGGCGGTTTTTATTACGGGTCTTAATCCCTTCGAAATCAGGGCTGGGTTGCTACATAAACAGTTTTTGTGTAGCGGCGTCCAACACAAGTCTTAATCCCTTCGAAATCAGGGCTGGGTTGCTACGTTCCTACTACGGGAATGGACAGCCAATGCGGCGTCTTAATCCCTTCGAAATCAGGGCTGGGTTGCTACAGTCGTAGCAAGTCTCACTCGCTCTTTTCCGGTCAGGTCTTAATCCCTTCGAAATCAGGGCTGGGTTGCTACGCGTCAGAGGCAGGAACGTTGTTTTTCCGTAATCGGTCTTAATCCCTTCGAAATCAGGGCTGGGTTGCTACGGTACGGTTTTCTACCTTGTTCCCACCTTGCAGTCGTCTTAATCCCTTCGAAATCAGGGCTGGGTTGCTACTTACTGGGCAGGAAAGTATGGCTTCCTTTTGGGACGTCTTAATCCCTTCGAAATCAGGGCTGGGTTGCTACTCAGTCTGGGGACTTCACGCAGCAGGCGGTATGTCTTAATCCCTTCGAAATCAGGGCTGGGTTGCTACGAAGCCGCGGCAGAGAAACGCGCAGCGGCAGCCGGTCTTAATCCCTTCGAAATCAGGGCTGGGTTGCTACTTGAGCGAAGCTGATCAGGAGCGGTTCGGCGAGATGTCTTAATCCCTTCGAAATCAGGGCTGGGTTGCTACGTCGCTTTCGGGCGGAAATGGTCGCCTAACGCAGGGTCTTAATCCCTTCGAAATCAGGGCTGGGTTGCTACAGTTCGTCCTACCAAAACGGCCGAAGAAATTGCAGTCTTAATCCCTTCGAAATCAGGGCTGGGTTGCTACTTTCTAGCTAATGACGAGCAGAACCCGCTTACGCTGTCTTAATCCCTTCGAAATCAGGGCTGGGTTGCTACGTATCGCAGCCGTTAGCATGGCAGTTGGCGCGGTGTCTTAATCCCTTCGAAATCAGGGCTGGGTTGCTACCCAAGGTCGGGAAGCTAAAGAGCTGGATGGACGAGTCTTAATCCCTTCGAAATCAGGGCTGGGTTGCTACAACAGTTCGGCCTACCAAAACGGCCGAAGAAATCGCAGTCTTAATCCCTTCGAAATCAGGGCTGGGTTGCTACCCGACGCCGTCCAACAAGCCGCATTTGCGGCGCGTCTTAATCCCTTCGAAATCAGGGCTGGGTTGCTACGTTTCTTTTTCGGGTAGACGGACATCGGGCGCAGGTCTTAATCCCTTCGAAATCAGGGCTGGGTTGCTACACGGCGTTCTTCCGAAATCGGATGGCAAGTTCGTCTTAATCCCTTCGAAATCA
The DNA here is from genome assembly GCA_002345025.1 of Candidatus Accumulibacter iunctus. Classification (GTDB taxonomy): domain Bacteria; phylum Pseudomonadota; class Gammaproteobacteria; order Burkholderiales; family Rhodocyclaceae; genus Accumulibacter; species Accumulibacter iunctus. The sequence continues at coordinate 1,886 of DDUX01000071.1, forward strand.
GGGCTGGGTTGCTACCCGTATCTCCCAAAGATGGAGGGTACGAGATAAAAGGTCTTAATCCCTTCGAAATCAGGGCTGGGTTGCTACGAAATGACCGGTAGTACCAGAACAATTCGGCCGGTCTTAATCCCTTCGAAATCAGGGCTGGGTTGCTACTTCAGGGAAACGCCAAGTAGTCGTTTCCCACGAGTCTTAATCCCTTCGAAATCAGGGCTGGGTTGCTACCGGGGGATTTCACTCAGCAGGCTTGTTTCAGGTCTTAATCCCTTCGAAATCAGGGCTGGGTTGCTACGAAGTTTCTTTTTCGAGTCGATGGCCATCGGGCGGTCTTAATCCCTTCGAAATCAGGGCTGGGTTGCTACCAATCCGCCCGGTACGCCCGGTAAAAACGGAAGTCTTAATCCCTTCGAAATCAGGGCTGGGTTGCTACAAATCGCAGCGGCCAAAACGGCCGCAGCGGAAAGTCTTAATCCCTTCGAAATCAGGGCTGGGTTGCTACGGATAGCAACAATGACCAGTACCACCAAAACAAGTCTTAATCCCTTCGAAATCAGGGCTGGGTTGCTACCACAAAGGGAAGTACTCAGTAACCGCCAAAGACGGGTCTTAATCCCTTCGAAATCAGGGCTGGGTTGCTACACTGCGGCACGTGTGTTTTCGGTTCCAAATCAGTACCTTGGCGCGAGTAATCTCGGCCTCCGGCCGAATCGGCGCAGATGTCTGTGAGATGGTAGCGGCCGAGGCCAAAGACCGTCTCCTTGCCGATGTGCAGCCATTGGCCGATCTTCAAAGCGGGCGTGAACGGCGTCAGTTCTCCTTCGATCTGCCACAGGCCGATGACACCCCCGAGCGTCATGACCTGCTGTTGCCGCGCCGAGCGCCGGGTCCAGTCGCGCCAGGTGAGCGCCTTGGTTCCCTTGACGTTCCTCGCCAGGTGCGCCAATTCCGCAAAGTCCCAGTCCGGCGCGCCATCACCGTGACAGCGGCGGTTCAGACTTGCGCGGCGAACCGCTGCCATCAGCAGGCGATCGGGAGTCAGCCGGTCCGGGGGGACCGCCCGACCGTTGTCCTGCAGGCGGAGTGGACTTGTCAGACGGACGGTCAGGCGCCGGCATTCGGTCGGCGAGTGATCAGGAATGGGCGGCTGGTGTTCGAGGATCCGGCCTTCGGCGGCGGTCAGCACGGGCTGCGACGAACCGTCGGGCAGGAGGAGTTCCACACATTCCAGGTCGGATTGCCCATCCCCTGGCCCAAGGCCATATCTGGCGGCCTGCCGCCAGGCGTAGGTGACGAGCGGCAGTTCGCGCAGCGCACGGCCCAACAGGACAAGGTCGAAATACCAGAACTCTCCGGGCTCGATGCGCCGGGCGCCCCAGGACTCGGGCTCGATGACGTACGGGGCCGGAGCCTGGGTCAACCGATGCAAGGTGTCGCCTGTTGGCGGCGGTGCGAATACCGCCGGATACGGACAGGTTTCGAGCAATGGGCAACCAGTGCATTGCTTTGCTCTCGTCATGCAGGCGAGGCGGCGCAGGGCGTGGCCAAAGGCGCCGCGCAGCGCGGAGCCGGACCAGTCGGGAAACTGCACCGGAGTTCGCGCGACGAAGCGATAGCGGTAGCGGGCAATGGGCAGCATGTTCAGGTAGTCATCCAAGTCAGGACTGCGTTTTTCAGCTCTCTCAGGTTCTCCGGGGGCACGATTCGTATCCCGTACTTTTGCGCACGCTGCCAGACTTGGTTCCCGCTGTTGATGTGCCGCGCGCTGAGGAGCCATTTCGTGTCGAGGCGACCGCCCACATGCTTGCCGAGTGCTTCGAGCTTGTTCAGGATGTCCTGGCCCTTTCCTGGGTCGGAGATCTGCTGACCGCTCTTGCATTCCATGAGTAGCATCCGGTTGCGATGAACGAAGGCTGCGTCGAGTTCGTTCAGTGGGTAGGCGTTGCCTGCAGCAACACGTGCGCCATCCCAAGGGTCGATCCTGAGGTTGATGCCCCAACGGGTGCGATGCAGGCGCCTGCCCTTGTCGCCCAGTTCGAGTTCCTTGCCGACCAACCAGCACCATTCTTCAAGCCAGCCGCCGCCCAGGTAGCGGCTGGCACGCTCGCTGGCCACTCGCAAGCCGTTCTCGGCAGCATCGAGCAGCTTCAGCTCGACCATCCGGTCGACGATCTCTTTCCCGGGGCCGGCAGGCTGGGGCTGTACGCGCGCGTCAAGCGGTCGCCGTTCCACGTAGCGCTTCACCGCAAAATTCAGATGGCCGAGCAGTTCCTGCGCCTCCGGAGCGTGGCAGATGAGCTGACGGGTCAGTTCGGCGCGCTGCTCGATGCCCGTCGCGTCAGGCACCTCTTGGCGAAGACTGTAGCCCTGAACCGCGAGGTACGAGTCGAGCCGGAGCAAGTCGACCGGCAGTTTTTCGGGCGTGCGCGCGAGCGGATGGAAATAGTCGATGCGGTCCCTCTCCGTATCGCAGTAGACGATCTCCGCGTGCGCCCGGAAGGCCTGCTGGAAGGCGACCGTCATCAGTTTGTTGCCGCCAGTGAGGTTGAGGATCAGCCGGTCTGTCCTGTATTCCGCATGGAGTTCCGCGGCGCGTTCGCGCGCCCAGTGCAAAATGGTCTTCAGGTCGTGGTCCGGGCACCCCTCCGGGTGTATGCGCACACTACGCTCATCGAGACCGCTGCGCAGGAGTCCGTGGCGCAGCATCACGGCGGTCTGCGCCATCGTCCTGCTGGCCAGAATGACCACCTGCTGTGCCTTCATCGGGCTCGCCAGCGCCGGAATCAGGTTCGGCAGGTTCTCGCCGCTGGCCAGCACGACGTGAACGTTGCGCTGCGGCTGCGCAGTGCTCCGCGGCCGCAGCGTGCTGCGCAGGATGTCGAATTCCTCGAGTCTTGCCCGGCATGCCCGCATCTGCTCCGCAGTCAGTTCGCTGCCCCGGAGCTGCTCTGGCAAGTCGATCGTCAGGTGCTGATAGCGCCCGCCACGCTCGCAGATACGCGCGGCAACCTGCGCGGGCAGCGTACCAATGACCAGATCGCCGGGCTCGACATGCTCGGGGTCGAAGCTGCTGGCAACGACGCAGCCTTCCGGGAGCAGGTGTTCTTCGCGCGCCCACTCGAGCGCGCCGGCGTGCCGGGTGACGAAGGTGATGGTCATGCGGTCTCGCCTTCGCCGCCAGGCCCCCGGCAGATCGTGTACGCTTCGAGCCGCGGCTTGCACGCGCCCATGCTGTCGGCGTCGAGTTCCTGGCCGCGGGCGTTCTCCGGGACGTCCAGCGAGAGGTGCAGGTAGCGGGCGCCCCGCTGACAGACTTGGGCGGCCAGATGGACCGGCAGCGTACCGATGACCGTGTCCCCGGCTTGCACCTCGGCCGGATCGAGATGCACACCGTGCTGGTCGATGCGCAGTCCAACGCTGCGCGCCCATTCGCGGGCGCCGGGGTGTCGGGTGATGAACCAAGTGCTCATGATCCGCCCGCTTCTCACTATGGTCAGATCAGCCCTGCGCCCGCGTGCGCAGGGCCGCAAGCCACGGGGTTCTGCGCAGGCTCTTCAGATCGATGGTCACGACCTTCGGCAGCCACTCCTCGATGGCGGCGACGGCCGCCCTTGTCTCGTTCGCGCCCCAGTTGGCTGCGCTTTCTGCCAGCCTTTGCGCACGCTGATGGTAGGCCGTGTTCGGCTTGTCCTTGCCGCCGCGCAGTTGGTCGGCCCGTTGGCGGTACGCGTCGACGAACTCGTCGATCTCGCGCATCTCGGGGCCCAGAGCTTCCTTGCGCCGCGCGCGCTCGGCTTCCTGCGCCAGTCGCTCCTTCTCTGCGGCGAGCGCCGCTGCACTCGCGGCTCGAAGCTGCTCGGCCTGCTGTTCGGCAACCGCGCGGGCTTCGGCAAAGCCGGCGCGGATGCTCGCCATATCTGGCCGCGACTGCGCCTGACGGTCGCACCACGCGCGCAGCTCGGCGAGGTCCTCCTGCGGGTCGATTTCGACCAGCGCCCAGCCGAAGGGCAACAGGTGCCTCCGGTCGCGGGCATCCTTGCCGGCGAGCCAGACCGTTTTGGTGTAGCTCAGGAACACCGGCGGATTTCGTCTGCCCTCAGCATTGTTGACCTGGAGGATCTTGATCTGCGCCACCCCCTCTCCCGAGAGCGTCTTGCATTCGGCACCGCCATGACGGCCGAGGCGAACGAGAAACGCGCGACCCTCGTCGAGCGCAGCCCGCGTCTCGCCAGCGAGCAGCTTCTCGACCGCGCCCTTCCAGTGGGGATCGACAAAGCCTCGCCGGTCGAGCATCTGCAGTTCGGCGCTCAGGCGCGGGAGGTGGTAGTCGTTCGTCTCGCGAGCGATGCGCGCCAGCGAGAGCGGCCTCAGACGTTCCACCGGTGCATTGCCGGGAGTGCCATGAGATCCGAGGTGGTGCAGCGTCAACGCGCCCGCGAATGCGCGGTACTGGCCCGGCAGGATGCACTCCTTGCGACTGGGAACCCCGCGCGGCGGCCTTTCATTCCCTTCGCGATCGAGTACGCGCTCCTTCTTCTGGTTGATCGCGTACAGCACCTGCCGGGTAACCTCGCCCACGGGCATCAGGTCGGCGGGTTTGACCAGGCGCAGCGGACTGGACGCGAAGTCGCCAAGCAGCAGGCGTTTCTCGATTTTTGCGCTGTCCCAGCTGTTCGGCAAGCGGCCTTTCTCACTGGCCAGAGGTGGCTTCCCGGCGTTCAGATCGTCGACGATCGCCGTACGCAGCGCGCCCTTGAGGCTGCTCCCCGGAATGTAGGGCCGGCCGTTGCTGTGGCTGGCCCGCTCGATGAACAACTGGTTGACCACGCTCTTGCCGTTAGCTTCGCGGTTGGCGACCCGCCCGACGCGCTGCTCGTACTCGTGTGCGACTCCGGCTGCGACCGGGATCAGCAGCTGCGCGTGCGGCTTGAAGTGCTCTCGCTGCTCCCGGAAGAAGCGTTGGATGCCGAGCAGATCGGCCTTGGTGCCGAGTTCGCCGAGCCTCGTGGCCAGTTGATCGGGCAAGCGGGCGCGGCTCGCGTCGAAGCCGAAGAGGGTTTCGCCTTCGATCAGGTAGTTGGTCGGATCGAAGTCCTCACCGCAACCGATATGGATCGGCGACAGCGGGGTCAGCGCCAGGCGGGCGGTGTGCAGGAATTCCATGGTCAACTGGCTCCGGTTGGCGGCAGATGGATTCCCAGGGCCGGGGCATAGCCCTGGTGGACGGTTTCGGGCATGCTGTCCGACACACCGGTCAGCCCTTGGCCAATCCACGGGTCGCCAGACGAGGCGACCCGTTCGGCCGAGAACACGCTGCCGCAGCGCGCAAGCAGGACCGGGCGCTTGAAGGGGTTCCCGCTGTGCACGGCGATGTCGCCGTGGCGGCCGAAGCGGGTGAGCGGCTGGTAGTAGCTCCTCTCCGGAGCGAAACCGAGCCCCTGCGGCGCGACCGGTCCGAGCGTCAGCCAGGCGTTGGCCTGCTGGTTGTGCACAGCGGCAAGCGGCTCGTCGTCGGCGTCCGTCCGCAGGCTGAACTTGCCCATCCCGATGCTCGCATCGCGGCCGTATCCCGTTTGGCCGATCGCCGACAGCGCCGCACGAAATTCGGCCTGCTTCAGCCGTGCTTCGTCGAAGACGACGTACAGGTGGAATCGCATCCCCGGAGCGAACCACTGCTGTGCCTGCGTATAAGGCGCGAACGCTCCAGTTCCAGTCGTTCCGGTCTGCCGGTTGATCGTGTTGTGCGGCTGCGCCCGCTCGGTGTGCGCACTCGCCAGGCCACCGGTGATTGCCTGCACGGTCTCGGCGTCGCTGTGCGCCAGCTGCTGCCACTCGGCAAGCGGCCTGGCCAGGTCGGCGAGCGGCAGCCAGCGTTTCTTCTTGAGTTGCTTGACGTCGATTTCGGCCTGCGGTGGCTTGCTCCAATAGGACGAAGGCAGGGTCGGCAAAGGCAGGTAGCCGACAGGCAGGGCGTCAGAGACGACCACGAACGGTCGTCCGGCGGTGTAGCCGTCGAGCAGGCTGTCGAGCCGCTGCTTGCCGAGCTGGCGGCGCAGCGTCCAGCAGAGCTGCCCGAACAGCGTGTCACCGGCCAGCGGCGTGCCGAAGGCCGACTGCGGTTCGAGGATCAGGCGACAGGTTTTCATCAGCGCGCGAACGGCCTGACCTGGTCGAAGCGCGACTGCGCGTCGTGCCCGTCGATCCGCAGCCCCGCGAAGCGCACCTTGCCGTAGCCGCGCGACCCCGAGCCGCCGAGGCTGTCGAACTCGATCAGCTTGAGTCCCTGAAGAACCATTTCGAGCAGATCTTCGCCGTCGCCGTCGAGTGTCCTGACCGACAGACGGAAGTCGAAGCTGGCCCCTGAAGGGACGCGTTCGGTGTTGCGCGGGTGCTCGGCGACCCCGGAGATCCGGTTGATGCGGTTCTCGCTCTTGACCTCGACGAGTGACTGGTTGTTCTCGCGGACGCTTTGCTCCCATTGCGCACTGAGCGCGCAGTCCCAGAAGGCGAGACGCGACGGACCGATCTCGGCGGCGAACTGCGGATCGTCCTTCGACTCCCCTCCGCCAGTGCCGAAGAGCTGGAGGATGCGCCGGATCTCGGCCTGTACGGCGCCGCGGGCACTGCCGTAGGCGCTCTTGTCGAGCGGCGCTTCCTTGACCGCGCCGCTGCGCCATTCGAGCAGGCTGCGCATCTTGCCCTTGAGACTCGAGCCCGGAATGTATGGCGACTGGGTGATCGGGTGCTTGATCACCGTATTGTCGACGCCGCCGATCTGCATTTCGGTATCGCCCCCGCCGATGCGCAGGCCGGTGAGCAGCTCGAGGCGGGCTTCGATCGTCGTGATGCCGGTAAGCTGGGGCATGGCTCAGTTCTCCTTTCCTTTTTCTTCGGCCTTGTAGAAGCCCATGAACGCTTCCATGAACAGCTTGGCGTGCCGGAGCGTCAGCGGGTCGCCAATCTGGCGGACGACATGGGTGAACAGCTTTTCGAAGCAGTCGTCGACGTGCTTGCGACCGCGTGCGTAGGCGACCTTGGCGATCATCATTTTGATGTACGGCGCGACGTCCTGGTAGCGCGTCTGCCGCGCTTCCTGCTGGCACATCCCAGCGCTGCTCACGACGTTGACCTTCTCGTGCCACATCACCAGTTCATCGTAGAACTTGCGTAACTGGGTAGACCTGTTGGTGTTGTTCCGATCGCCGGCCTCGGCGACGACGCGCGCCTTGTTCTGCGCGATGTCGGCAAAGATCGTCTCCGTGAGACCGGCGCCGAACCTGATATCGGCGACCTCGATCGTCGGTCCGGCTGGCTGTGCTGGCTGAGCCTCCCGGGAACCCTGCTGAAATCCCCTTTCCGGCGGCCGGTGACCGCTGCTGTGCGAACGTCCGTTGGTCATCGTTTCCTCCCTCTTAACGCTGTTTGTAGAAGTGGTTGAACACGGGTATGCGGTAGGCGCCGCCGAGTCCGGCGATACCGCGCTCGCCAAGCGCGCCGGCGAGACGCAACTGGGCGGTCTGGCGTTCGCCGGGCTTCAGCTTGTCGACGACGTAGCGTCGCGTGCGATAGGCAAAGCGGCTCCGCCAGATGCTCGATTCGGGATCGTTGCGGCGCCCGGCCAGCTCGATCAGGTGCAGCAGGCCGTACAGATAGCCCGTGCTCAGGTCGTAGTCGGCGGCCAGTTGCTCGAGCTCGTCCTCGGCGGCGCGCACCGTCGGCCAGTCGGGCCAGCGGACGTGCTGGCCGAAAATGGTGAGCGCGTTCTTGCCCTGGCTCTTCGCCGAGTCGAGCGCGTGTTCTGCCTGCCTGGCCAGCGTCTCAATCGGCAGACCAGGTTTGCTCATCACCATGCCCGCCGAAAAATGGATGCCGGGATTTTCGGCGACGTAGGTGCGAAAACGGGCGGCCATGTCGGCGACGAGCCGCTGCGTGCTGAGCCACGGCCCGACCAGGAAGAAGTCGTCGCCGCCGGCAAAGACCGTGTAGGTATCGGGATAGCGTTCAGCACAGTACGCTGGCAGCCAGACAGCGAAGAAAGCGTTCATCTGGCGTGACAGGGCAGCCATCCGCGCGAAGCTCGGTCTGGCGAGACCCTTGCGGAAGATCAGCCCGAGGTTGTCGACGTCTCCCTTGAGCGTCATCAGCGCGCTCTGCCCGACCCAGCCGCTGCGATCGGTGCGCGGGCGCCGGTCCTCGCAGGCGATGTGGTTGAAGGTTTTGCCGGCGCCGCGCTCGACCGGTGACTCGTCGTCGGTCTCGCTGCTGCTGCCGTATTTGTCCGCGGTCCACTCGCTGACCTCGCCGAAGCGCGGCACATAGGCGTTGACGTAGCGCCGCGCGTAGCCATGCCACAAGGTCTGCTGCAGATTCTCGGGCAGGCTGAAGTCCCAGCAGCGCCGCAGTCCACCCGATTGGGCGAGCGGCGCGAAGCGACCGCTGATGTCCTCGTCGCCGGTGAAGGCGACGCGGTAGCCGAAGATCTCGGTCTCCAGAGCGACAATCCCGTCCGAACGCAAGGCGCCGCTGTCGGCGTCGACGATCAACAGGCGAGCTTGGCGGGCGATCTGGGTGCCGAGAGCGATCTGGTCACGCGAGAGCTTCGCCGAACCTTTTTCGTCGGCTGGCAGGTGATCGTTGTACGGGCACGGGCCGTGTCGGTAGCTGACGTCGAAGACCCCTGGTGCGTCTTCGACGAGCGCGAAGCGGCGCAGTTTGGCGGCTTCGAGATCGCTGAACAGACCCTCTATGAGTGCCTGGAATCGGCCCTGAAGCAAGTCGTTGCAGCTCGCCGGCCTGCCAACGAGGCCGAGCCCGGCAAGGCCGAAACTGTGTTCGAGAAACCAGCCATTGAGCTGGCGACCGACCGCCTGGACTCGCTCGCGCACCTCGTCGGTATTCGGCGCGACGATCAGGAACTTGCCGGCTGCGTTGATGATCTGCGAAGTCGCCGGCAGCGAGCAGGCCGCGAGCACGCGCAGGGCCGCGAGTTCGGTGAACAGCGACACCTGGAACGAGCGGCCGCGCAGCAGTCGTGCGGCATGCCGGTTGGTCTGCGCGCCGCCCGAAAAGATGAACTGCTGTATGCCGAAGAAGTCGCCCTGGATCAGCAGCATTTTCTGCGTGTTCCAGTCTGCGCGGCTGCTCAGCGCCTGGATGGCCGATTCGCCGCTTTCATCGTGCGCGTCGTGCCAGCGCCAGAGCGCTGTAGCCAGCGCCGCCGTCGCCTTGCTGTGGTCGTATAACGAGACGTCCGGCATCACGCCAAAGGCGGTCGCCGCAGGAATCGCGTGCGTGAAGGTCTGCCAGGCTGTGTCGAAGTGGTCGAGCCACAGCGGCCACTGGCTGCGATGCCCGCGCGGGATACATTCGATGGCGCCGAGGAAAGCGCGCCAGAGTTCGCGGTACTCGGCCTGCGCGGGACCGTCCTTCTCCGGTTCGTAGCCGTTCCGGGGAACGGGGAACAGGGACTCGGGCGACAGCGCGCGCAGCGGATAGCGCCATTGCAGGTCGCCCACCGCGAAACGCTTTCCCGTAGCGCCATCGAGCCCGACTTGCTCGAACAGCGTCAGCTGGCGCGCCTGATAGTGGTTGCGCCCCGAGTCGGTCCGGTCTTCGCCCTGGTTGTACGCCTCGAACTCGTGCCGCTCGAAACCGGACGCGACGCGGTCAGCGGTGGCGATGATCCACTGCAGGAAACTCCGTGGTCGGTGGTGCATGGCCGCGGCGTTGACCAGCGAGTCGGTGATCTCGGCGCCGCGCGTGCGGCTGGCAAACGGTGTCAAGTCGCCAGTCGTCAGGTCGGGCGCACTGTCCTCGACTGCTTCGAACATCAGCGCCGTCCACGCCGCGTGCCGATGGCTGTGATACCGCTGGTCGCGGAACGGGCAGTAGTTGGTGACGTGTGCGTCCAGGCGCTCGCGGTCGATCCCGGTCAGCGCCGCCCGCTCGGCGAACTTGCCCAGGTCGTGCAGCAGGGCGGCGAAGGCGACGCGACACCCGCGTGCAAGCAGGTCAGTCTCGGTGTTCATGGCTTTGTTTCCATTCGGTTGGCCCGTATCCTCGATTGCCGGATGGTATGGACTCGGTGCGGCGGATCCTGGGCCGGGAAAAGCGGCACCAGCGACGTAGAGAATACAGGATTGGCGAGCATTGTCGCTGCACGGCAAGCTTGCGATGGTCCATCGCTGCGGGCGACGCGGTGGACGGACCCAGCGAGTGCGACGCGGGCGGAGTGCACGACGACTGGCATGACCGGCGATCCCTTTTCTCTACTGCCCGAAGAGTTCCCGGCGCAGGGATTTCAGCTTCGCTTGCAGGCGTGCCTCTTCGTCGAGTGTCCGCACGTCCTCCGACGCGCGCGGCCGTACTCCGTGGGCCAGCGCGTTGCGCAGGTATTCGAGCTGTCTGACGGCAGGGATCTGCGCGCGCGCCGCAGCGTACGCTTCGCTTCGCTGGTCGAAGTCGTTCGGGTTTCCGCGCCGCTCGTTGCAGGCGCGTGTGACGAAGGCTTCGTACAGGAAGGTCGCCGAGCGCAGGTAGTCGCGACGTTGCAGATACGCGTCGGCGAGCGACAGTTCCCAGTCGTCGCGGGTTCGGCCGCGAAACCAGCCGATCCGCTTCTTCAGGGTCTCGACGAACAGGCTGCCGAGCAGGCCCCGATGCGCTTCGACGGACGGAAAGACGCTGGTCAGCGTCTCGCGCGCCCTGACGGGATTGCTCGTCCGCTCGAAGTAGCCGGCGCGCGCGAGCAGTTCGCCGCGGCTACGCTCCATTCCGTCTTCCGTGAGCAGCCGCGCGAACGGTGCGTAGTCCCCATCCTTGTCGTAGGTCGCCAGCGCATCGACCCAGTCGAGCATTCGGAGCATGCCGCCGAGGCGAAGTACGGGCGTTTCGCCGGCCGGTGGCGTCATCTCCAGCGCGCCGTAGTAGAGTTCCTCGACGGTCACCGCCGCGACGCGCGCGAGGTAGCGCGCGGCGACGAGGGCGAGCATCGGCAGGTGACGGAAGGCGTGCGTCACGTCGATGCACAGGCTCTCGCCGGGCTCGACGACTGCGGCGAGGCGGTGGAGGATCGCGGCCTGTTCGGCTTCGTCGCGCGCGTACGGGATCAGCAGACAGCTTACGGGGATCCCGAGGCGGTCGGCGAGCCGCTGCCGGGGAAGATCGAGGAGGGCCTCGCTGACGGATCCGGCGTCGATGGCCGCCATCAGTTCGAGCTGCGCGTCGTCGCCAAGTCCCTCGCCCTCGAAGAACACGTCCCACATGCTACCGGCGGTGCCGAGCAGAACCAGCCGATCGGGTTCGATGTACTCGGTCAACGCGAGACCGAAGAACGGGACGCTGCGCGAGAATCCCTCGTCGAAGCGGTAGGTAGCGGTCCGGTAGCCCGTCTTCGGGTCGGCGCGCCCCTTGCCGAGAAAGCTGATCAGTGTGCTCATTTCGTTCTGTGCCTCGGTTGGGTGGTCATGAGGAGTGAGCCGTGTCGGGCGCTGCTTCCCATGCTGAATGTGCAGTGCTGGTGACCGACTGGCCTGCCCGCGCGTTGATCGGCCCATACCAGATCGCTCCCGGCCGCAGGTCGAGCCGATAGCGGCGCGGCCGGGTGCCCCCGTCGCTGATCAGATACGGTGCGGCGGCGGGGCCGAGTTCGCGCTGCAGGATCTTCCTCAGCTTCGAGAGATGGGTCGAGAAATAGCTGCCGTCCATGCCTCTCTTCAGTGCGCGCTCGGTGTCGTCGCGTTCGCCGAGAAGACCGTCGATCCAGCGCAGTTCGACGAGGTAGCGCTGTTTCCATTCGACGTCGGGCAGCTCCTTCGGCGGTGCGGGCAGTGGCGATTCGCCGCGCAGCGCGCGCCGGGCGAAGACGCTGAGCAGGGCGAGTTCGGCCGGCGGCAGTGCGAAGACCTTGCCGGCGGCGCGTACGCGCCGGGCGGCGAGGTCGAGCTGCAGTTCGGGCGGCGCCAGCGCCAGGCGCGCGGCCTCGACCGTTTGGTTGTAGCTGGCATGGCCGGTCAACAGTGCTTCCGGCAGGCCGTGGCGCAGGCTTACGAATGGCAGTTCGGCCAGGGTGACCAGCGCGTTCGCGGTGTCGACGAGACGGCCGCCGGGCAGCTCGAGGACGCGGCTGAAGGGCGTTGGATAGTAGAAGCCACCGCTTGCTTCGAAGGGTTCGGAAATCAGGACGTGCGACAGCCGGTCCTGCGGTCGGCCGTAGAGTGACAGCGCGTAGCCGAGGAAGAAACCCATCGTCTTCCGTCCGCCGGCGATCGATACGTGCAGCGCGCAGTCCGGGTCGGCGGTGAAGTCGCGAACGAGTTCGGTGATGCCGTCGGCAGCGTGGCGATTGTCGTCGGGCGAGCGGATGTCGTCGAGAGCATCGCCATTGCCGTCGCGCAGGACATGGATGGTGTCGGCGCCGAAGCGGATCGGCGGCAGTTCGTAGTCGTGGCAGAGCTGATGGAACCAGCCGGGTTCGTCCGACAGCAGCGCCAGGCGCGCTTTCTCCGCGCCGCCGCGGGTGGTGATCAGATGGATCTCGGTCGGGACGAAAGGTGTTCCTTCGGCGGCGATCGCCAGCGCGTACAGGGTCTCGGTGACGATCTGCGGCGACAGGCCGGTGACGGCGACGAGGATGCGGCGGGGGTAATCGCCTGGGGGTTCGCTGACGTTGGTCATTTTTTTTGGTTCCGCGTTGGCATGCCGCGAATTGTCGTCATTGTTGCCGACCCGACGAGCAACGGCAAGCTTGCGGTGCTCGCCGGGAGGGTCAGCGGTGGTACTGACGAGCGCCGTCCCTGTTGTGCCGACGATCAGGATTGAGGTCGATCAGCACATAACAGCGAAGCGTCAGGTGGCAGAAGAGCCGGTCGATGTAAGAATCGTCCCCGTCCAGGTCCAGGTGGTATTGGCGCCCGACGAAGGCAAAGCCCTGTCCCAGCTCGATCAGGAACTTCTCCAGATGGGCCACCAGCCCCGTTTCCAGTTCCCGTTCATGGAATTCATCGGCAGCAGAATCAGGCCGAGCGGCACGTACTCGGCGAAGTTCGCATGCACGCGCATGGCACGCAGCATCGCCGGGTTACCGCCGTCGCCGACGGTGATGCGGAGTTCGCGCCGCAGGCGCAGGGTGCGGATGCTGAGGGCGACGAAGAAGAGTGCCAGCAGCGCGGCGTAAGCCGGAACGATATGGGTGTTCAGTGTCGTCTCCCCGCCGAGCGCGTGGCATCCACCGAGAGCGGCTGCGACGTCGGGCCATAGAAGATGAGTGGCGACGTTCTCGGCGAGCAGCTTGCGCGGGCGCGCAGCATGCCACGACAAGCCGGGTGCAGATTGTCGACGCCACCATGAACACGCTGTTCGATCAGGAAGGCACGCTGGATCGGATCCAATCAGCGGCGGTGGCAGGCATCCCTGCGAGGTATTACAATGATTCAGGCCGTAATACGAAGGAGGCATCATGGCAACGACTCTCACCAGCAAGGGGCAGGTCACCATTCCAAAGCAGATCCGCGAGGCGCTCAACCTGGCGCCCGGATCATCGGTCGAATTCGCCGTCAACAGGGACGGCGAGTTGGTCATTCACAAGGTGGGTGGGCAGTCCGGCCGCAAGCCGGATCGTTTCGACGCAGCACGCGGCAAGGCCGACGTGAAGTGGCGCGCCGATGAATTGATGGCTCTGCTGCGCGGCGAGGACTGATGCTGCTGGTTGATACCAATGTGCTGGTCGATGTTCTGGAGGATGATCCGGAATGGGCCGACTGGTCGATCGGCCAGCTACGGGCGCTGTCGCAGATTCATCGCCTGGTCATCAACCCGGTCATCTATTCGGAGCTGTCGCTTGCGTTTTCGACGGTCGATGCCTTGGATCGCAGCATTGATGACCTGGGCCTGACGATGATCGAGATTCCCCGGCCAGCGCTGTTCCTTGCCGGCAAGGCCTTCGTTCGCTATCGCCGGCAGGGAGGAAGGAAAAGCAACGTGCTGGCCGACTTCTTCATCGGCGCTCATGCCGCCGTTGCGGGTTACACCGTCCTGACCCGGGATACGCGGCCTTACTCGACGTATTTCTCCGGGCTCAGTCTGGTGAGTCCGGCATCCGGGACGGGCGGGCAATGACTCCCACAAAGGCCGGGGTGAACGGGTCGTCGGCCATTCATGATCTGATTGGCCAGATCGGCGACCTGCGTTTGCGCAAGCCGCTGGCTGGCGAATGGAAGGCCGCTTCGACGGGCAACGGAACCTGCTCGAACATGTCCTCCAGCAAGAACTGCCCGGCAGAATCGACTCTTCCGCGGTTGACAGCATCTTCGATGAGTCGGCAGACGAGCCCGTCGTTGCTTTGGATGTTCCTTGCCCGCGGGTGCGGCCTTCACTGACGAGTCTGGCCGTCCAAGGTGCCGCTTCAGCAGCGGACCGCGCGGCGGACAGTCCACCGCAGCCGGTTGCCCGCCCGCCTGCCCGAGTGCTCATCCCGCCCCGGCGTAGACGCCGGCATCGCCCTCCGGGTAGCTTTCGTACTCATGCTCGAAGATCGCCGAGCACTTCTGCCCGTAAAGCTCCGGCGTGTAGGCGCGGGGCAGTCCGCTGTCGAGGGTGTCTTCGATCGCCAGCTTCAGCGACGAGCGTGCCGCCGACTTCTGCCGCCAGTTGAGCACCAGCAAGGTCTTCAGGCGTGACAGCAGATCCCTGGCGACCTTCTTCACTTCCGCCCGCTCGTCGGCGCTCAACGCCGGCGCTGGCCGCGTCAGGATGTCGAAGATCACCAGTTCTTCCTCGCTCAGGTTCTCACGCACGTGGCGTTCCTCTTCGTCGTCGAGGCTGTTCGACAGCCTGAGCAGTTCCTCCGCTGAATGTCGGGCGCCTGGCGCTGAACGCGCTTCTCTTCGGGCCCCTTGTGGGCCATTGTGGTCATTTTCGTGTCCATCTCTAGCCGCATCAGGTCTTGCACCTTCATGCGGCCCAAGCATCTCGAGCGCTGCCCGGATGCTGGCAGTATCGGCAACGGACGATCCCGCCCGACCGCCAGCGCATGCTGTGCCTGGAATCGTCCATCCGCCGGGACCAGCCGCCCACGCGGCGGACCCAATCTTCCATGTTGCCGGTGGATCGCTCCATCGTGCCGATGAAAGATTCCATGTCGCGTGTCGATCCACTGCATCCTTGACCATGACGCCCGCACCGTTCTGGTGCAAGTCTCCACCGCTGAGCTTCGCCGTTCCATCCTGCCGATGGAAACTTGCACCTCCGGCATGGAAACTTGCACCTGCAGCATGGAGCGATCCACCTGCAGCATGGAAAGCCGCACCCGCGGGGTCCATCGTTCGGTCTCGACGATCGAAGCTTCGGCGTCGCTGCACGGCCGGTGATCACTGCGGGACGGCATCGGTTGTCCCGGCAACCGCGCCGACCTGCAGCAACCGCTGACGAGCGTCCGGTGGTTCGCTGACGTTGGTCATTGTTGTTGGCTCCGCGTTGGCATGCCGCGAATTGTCGTCATTGTTGCCGACTGGGGGGCAACGGCAAGCTTGCCGTGCACCCCGCGCGGGCCAACGGCAATGCTGGCAAACGCCGTCCCCGCAGCCCCTCAGGCGTCGATCGCCGTGTCCGTGCCGCCCACACTGCTCGCCGGCCAGGATCGCCACGCGGCCAGCGGCGCGGCCTCAGCCGCCACGCCCGTTCTCGCCGCCGCGCCCGGCAAGGTAGGCCTGCGCTTCCTCCCGCCGCTCGAAGACGTGCGGCGCGATGCTGCGCGCCGAGAAGGCCTCGCCGAGCTTGGCGCGCAGGAAGGCGCTGGTGGCGTAGCGGGTGATCTGGCTGAAGTAGTTGGCGAGGAAGTAGCGGTCCATTTCGGCGTAGGCGTCGTACATGTCCTGGTTGATGCGGAAGCGGTCGTAGTTGATGATGACGCCGACGCGCTTGCCGGCGGCCCGGCAGCGCAGTTCGCAGATGTACCAGATCGCCTGCACGTCCTCGAGGACGCGCACGTACATGCCCTCGAAGTTGAGGAAGAGGATGTTGCGCTCGGCGTCGTAGATGACACGTTCCGGCATTGACAGGTTGAGCAGCTCGGCTTCGAGCCCCATCGGGTTGTTGTTGAAGATGCGTGGGTCCATCTCGGCGTAGTCGCCGATGATCGGCTCGAAGTCCATGTGCGGCAGGATGTCGCGCCCGACATCGATGCCGGGAGCGACCTCGATCAGCGCCAGTCCGCGCCGCACGCGCCGGAAGACGCAGCGTTCGGTGACGTAGTAGACGGGTTTGCAGCGATCGTAGGCGTACTGGCCGTTGAAGGTGATCTGCTCGACCTGCCGGACGAACTTGCGCTGTTCGCCCTCCTGCAGGATGCGCAGCTTGCCGTCGACGACCTCGACCTGGAGGCCCTTGCCGGTGAAGGTGCCGACGAAGACGACGAGGCGGGCGTTCTGGCTGATGTTGATGAAGCCGCCGGCGCCGGTCAGGCGGCCACCGTAGCGGCTGACGTCGACGTTGCCGGCGGCGTCGCACTCGGCCATGCCGAGGCAGGCCATGTCGAGGCCGCCGCCGTCGTAGAAGTCGAATTGCTGGTTTTCGTCAATCACCGCGTCCATGTTGACGCCGGTGCCGAAGTTGCCGCCGCTCGACGGGATGCCGCCGATGAGTCCGGATTCGACGGTCAGCGTCAGCAGGTGCGAGATGCGCTCTTCGTTGGCGACCGCCGCGACGCCTTCCGGCATGCCGACGCCGAGGTTGATGATGCCGTTCGGCGGCAGCTCGAAGGCGGCGCGGCGGGCGATGATCTTGCGCTCGCTGAGCGGCGTCGACACGATGCTGGCCGCCGGCACGCGGAACTCGCCGGCGTAGGCGGCGCTGTACTGCGTCGCCAGCGTCTGCATGTGCTGCGCTGGCTCGGCGATGACGACGCAATCGACGAGGATGCCGGGGATCTTGACCTGGCGTGGCGGCAGGCCGTTGCGCTCGGCGATCCGCTCGACCTGCGCGATGACGATGCCGTTGCTGTTCTTGGCCGCCATCGCCATCGCCAGGTTGTTGAGGGTGAGCGCCTCACGTTCCATGGTGATGTTGCCGAAGGTGTCGGCGGTGGTGCCGCGGACGAAGGCGACGTTGACCGTGCCGACCTTGTAGAACAGCCATTCCTCGTCGTCGACCTCGACCAGCTTGACGATGTCGCGCGTCGTCGCGTCGTTGATCCGGCCACCGCCGTAACGCGGATCGACGAAGGTGTGCAGGCCGACCTTGGAGAAGGTGCCGGGCTTGCCGGCGGAGAGGTCGCGGAAGAGCTGGCAGATGATTCCCTGCGGCAGGTTGTAGGCCTGGATGCGGTTGTCGAGGGCGAGTTGCGCGACTTTCGGCATGCGGCCCCAGTGGCCGGCGACGACGCGGCGCAGCAGTCCCTCGTGGCCGAGGTGGTTGAGGCCCAGCGAGACGCCGTCGCCCTGTCCGGCGGCGGCGAACAGCGTCAGGTTCTTCGGGCTGCCGCTGGCGACGAAGCGGCGCTCGAGCGCCGACAGCAGGGCCTCGGCGAAGCCGGTCTGGACGAAGCCGGTGCTGGCCAGGGTATCGCCGTCACGGATCAGGGCGATCGCTTCATCGGCGGTGACGATCTTGCTGCGCATGCTGCTCTCCTCGCCATCGGGTGGGGTTGTCGGTGACCGACCGACGGAGCACCGGACACGCGCTGCGCGGCGGCGTGCCGGCCGGTTCCTGGCGCTGCCTGCGACAGGTGGCGCGTCCCGACGCAGCGCTGTGCAGTGTACATCGATTGACCTTCGCTTGCTGGCTGAGCGCTGCGCTGTTGAGCACGGCTCGCGGGGAAGAGTCGTCAGGGTTGGCGGTACCGCCGCTGCGCTCAGGCGAGCAGTAAAGGCAGCAGCAGCGGCAGCAGCACGGCCGTCAGCAGGCCATTGAGACCCATCGCCAGGGCGGCAAAGGCGCCCATCTGCTCGCTCTCCTGGAAGGCGCGCGCCGTGCCGATGCCGTGCGCGGCGATGCCGAGTCCGAAGCCGCGCTGCGCATCGTCCTCGATGTGCAGGGCGCGATAGATGTAGCGGGCGAGAATCGCCCCGAGCACGCCGGTGAGGATCACCAGGACGGCGGTCAGCGAGGGCAGGCCGCCGATCCGCTCGGCGATGCCCATGGCAATCGGCGTCGTCACCGACTTCGGCGCCAGCGACAGCAGCGTCGCCCGGCTCGCTCCCAGCAGGGCGCCGATGGCGACGGCCGACAGGGCGGCGGTGAGCGAACCGACCAGCAGCGCCAGGAGCAGTGGCAGCGCCATCCGCCGCAGGCGGGGAAGCTGGGCGTGCAGCGGGATCGCCAGCGCCACGGTGGCCGGTCCGAGCAGGAAGTGGACGAACTGGGCACCGTCGAAATAGGTGTGCCAAGGGGTGTCGGTCAGCCAAAGGAGGCCGACCAGCGCGGCCACTGCCAACAGCACCGGGTTGGCCAGCGGGTGGCCGCCGCAGCGCTGGTGCACGGCGCTGGCGCCGAGATAGGCGAGGAGGGTGAGCGTCAGGCCGAGCAGCGGCGAGGCTGCCAGGTAGACCCAGATTGCGCTCGCGCTCATCGCGTCCTTGCCTGCTTGTCGCTGCGGCGAGCGAGGAAACGCAGGACGAGTGCCGTCACGGCGATGGTGACGACGGTGCTGACGAGCAGCGAGACGAGCAGCGGCAGCAGTTCGTCCGACATGCGCTGGAAGTGCAGCATGACGCCCGTGCCGGCCGGGATGAAGAGCAGCGAGAGATGCTGCAGCATGCCCTGGGCGGTGCCGCGCAGCTCGGCCGAAGGTCCGCCACGTACGCAGAGCGCGACGAAAAGCAGCGCCATGCCGATCACCGGACCGGGAATCGGCAATGCCAGGCCGCGGGCGATCACCTCGCCGACGAGCTGGAAGACGAGCAGCAGGGTGATGGCGCCGATCATCGTCCTGCCCGGCCGTCCCGGCCGCAGCGTGAGAGCGGCGGCCGGAGGTGGCTGACGGTCATGACTGTAGAGATACCCCGGATGATGAAAGTCATGACCGTTTCCCCTCATCCCCGGCCCTTCTCCCGCGCGCGGGAGAAGGGAGATTCGCGAGTCGCTGACGCGACTTTCACATTAACGCAGCGCGGCGTTGATCTTCTCCAGTGCCTTCGAGCCGGGACAGAGTTCGGCGGCGCCGAGCGTGTTCAGCGGCTGCTCGACGGTGCCGAGCTGTCGGTGCAGGTCGGCGGCCTCGGGATCGACGTAGAGCAGGCCGGTGACGACCTCGCCGCGCGCGGCGTGCTCCTGGATGTACGACATGGCGCGGATGCGGTCGGTCGGGTCGTAGTCAGCGTGCAGTTTGCGCAGGTGGACGACCGAGCCGTCGTGCTGGCGGACGGCGACGAGTTCGCCGGCAGCGTAGTCGGCGGTGATTTCCTCGCGCAGCGGGATGAAGTCGAGACGGTTCACCGCCTCGTTGTGCTCGCGCACGTAGTCGTAGCTCTTGGTGCTGCCGGAGTGGTTGTTGAAGGTGATGCACGGCGACAGGATGTCGATCACCGCCGCGCCCTGGTGGGCGAGTGCGGCGCGGAGCAGCGGCACGAGCTGTGTCTTGTCACCTGAGAAGCCTCGGGCGACGAAGGTGGCGCCCATGACCAGCGCCAACGTCACGAGGTCGATCGGCGCGTCGTTGTTGCTCTGGCCCTTCTTCGAGCGGGAGCCCTTGTCGGCAGTGGCCGAGAACTGGCCCTTGGTGAGGCCATAGACGCCGTTGTTCTCGACCAGGTAGGTCATGTTGACGCCGCGCCGCATGACGTGCGCGAACTGGCCGAGGCCGATCGATGCCGAATCGCCGTCGCCGGAGACGCCGAGGTAGATCAGCTCGCGGTTGGCGAGATAGGCGCCGGTGAGCACCGAGGGCATGCGACCGTGCACGGTGTTGAAGCCGTGCGAGTTGCCGAGGAAGTAGTCCGGGGTCTTCGACGAGCAGCCGATTCCCGACAGCTTGGCGACGCGGTGCGGTTCGATGTCGAGTTCCCAGCATGCCTGGATGATCGATGCCGAGATCGAGTCGTGGCCGCAACCGGCGCAGAGGGTCGAGATCTTGCCCTCGTAGTCGCGCCGTGTGAAGCCGACACGGTTCTTCGCCAGGCTCGGGTGGTGCAGGCGGGGTTTGGCAATGTAGGTCATCTCAGGCCACCATGTGTTCGCGGAGCGGGCGGACGTTGAGCCGGGCGACTCGTTCGGCGATCTCCTGGGTGATGAAGCGGGCAGTGATCGGCGTGCCGTCGTAGTGCAGCACTGGGATCAGGCTGGCCGGGTTGACGTGTGCCTCGTTGATCAGCAGCGTCGTCAGTTGCCCGTCGAAGTTCTGCTCGAAGACGAAGACCTTCGAGTGCGCGGCGATGAAGTCGGCGATCTCGTTCTGGAACGGGAAGGCGCGAACGCGCAGGGCGTTGATGTAGATCCCCTGTTCGGCGAGTGCGTCGAGCGCTTCCTGCATCGCCGGGCCGGTCGAACCATACAAGATGGCGGCGAAGCGCGCCGGGTAGCGGGCAGCGGTCAGCACCGGCAGCGGCACCAGCGACTTGGCGGTCTCGAACTTCTGCCGCAGTCGCTGCATGTTGTAGATGTAGTCGGCGCCGGCCTCGGAGTATACGGCATAGGCGTTCTTTGTCGTGCCGCGGGTGAAGTAGCCGCCCTTGGTCGGGTGCGTTCCGGGATAGGTGCGGTAGGGGATGCCGTCGCCATCGACGTCGAGGTAGCGGCCGAAGTCGCTACCGGCGTCGAGCGCTTCGCGCGTCATCACCTTGCCGCGGTCGTACTCGCGGCTGTCGTCCCAGGCGAAGGGGCGGCACAGGCGCTGGTTCATGCCGATGTCGAGGTCGGTCATGACGAACACCGGCGTCTGCAGGCGTTCGGCGAGGTCGAGCGCCTGCGCCGACATCTCGAAGCACTCGTAGGGGTCTTCGGGAAACAGCAGGACGTGCTTGGTGTCGCCGTGCGAGGCGTAGGCGCAGGCGAGCACGTCGGCCTGCTGCGTGCGCGTCGGCATGCCGGTCGACGGGCCGCCGCGCTGGACGTTGATCAGCACCGCCGGGATCTCGGCGAAGTAGGCGAGGCCGATGAATTCGGCCATCAGCGAGATGCCGGGGCCGGAGGTGGAGGTGAACGCGCGCGCGCCGTTCCAGCCGGCGCCGATGACCATGCCGATCGACGCCAGCTCGTCTTCGGCCTGGACGATGCTGTAGCGCTTCTCGCCGCTGACCGGGTCGGTGCGCAGTTTCTTTGCATAGCGCTCGAAGGCTTCGGGGACCGACGAGGAGGGGGTGATCGGGTACCACGCGCAGACCGTCGCGCCACCGTAGATGCAGCCGAGCGCGGCGGCACTGTTGCCGTCGGTGAAGATCATGTCGCCGACGCGGTCGCGGCGCTCGACCTTGAGCGCGATCGGCTTCAGGTGCTGGCGGGCGTACTCGCGGCCGAGATTGAGTGCCTGCAGGTTGGAGTCGAAAAGCTTCTCCTTGCCCTTGTACTGTTCGCCGAAGAGCTTCTCGATTTCCTGTGGGTCGATGTCCAGCAGCGTCGTCAGGGCGCCGACGTAGATGATGTTCTTGAACAACTGGCGCTCGCGCGAGTCGCTGTAGGTGTCGTTGCAGATCTCGGTCAGCGGCATGCCGAGGACGTGGATGTCGCTGCGCAGGCGGGAGCGTGGCACGGCCTTCGAGCTGTCGTAGAAGAGGTAGCCGCCGGGATCGATCTCGCGCACGTCCTGCTCCCAGCTCTGCGGATTCATCGCCACCATCAGGTCGACGCCACCGCGGCGACCGAGGTAGCCGTGCTCGGTGACGCGTACCTCGAACCAGGTCGGCAGTCCCTGGATGTTGGAGGGAAAGATGTTGCGCGGCGACACCGGCACCCCCATGCGCAGGATCGCGCGGGCAAACAGTTCGTTTGCCGACGCCGAGCCGGAGCCGTTGATGTTGGCGAACTTGACGACGAAATCGTTGATTGCTTCGATCTTCTGCATTTGTCGCTCCTCAGGTGACCGCTGCCTGCGCTTCGCTGGCGCCCGTCCTCGCGCAGCCGGCATGCGTCATGACCAGCAGGTACTTCTGCATGTCCCAGGCGCCGGTCGGGCAGCGCTCGGCGCACAGACCGCAGTGCAGGCAGACATCCTCGTCCTTGACCATCACCCGCCCGGTCTTGAGTGTCCCCGAGACATAGAGGTCCTGGCTGCGGTTCAGCGCCGGCGCCAGCAGGCGTGTCCGCAGATCGTCCTCGTCGCCGTTGTGCGTGAAGCTGATGCAGTCCATCGGGCAGATGTCCATGCAGGCGTCACACTCGATGCACAGGCGCGTGCTGAACACCGTCTGCACGTCGCAGTTCAGGCAGCGCTGGGTCTCCTTCAGGGCGGTGGCGGCGTCGAAGCCCAGCTCGACCTCGATGCTGATGCTCTTCAGCGTCAGCTCCGGCGGCGCCCACGGCACCTTGTAGCGGCTGTCGCCGGAGACGTCGTTGTCGTAGCTCCACTCGTGGATGCCCATCTTCTGCGACATCAGCGTGGTCATCGGCGGCGGCCGCTGCCGGGTGTCTTCGCCGCTGAGCAGCTTGTCGATCGACACCGCGGCCTCGTGGCCGTGGGCGACCGCCCAGATGATGTTCTTCGGGCCCAGGGCGGCGTCGCCGCCGAACAGCACATGCGGCAGGCTGCATTGCAAGGTCGACTCGTCGAGTACCGGCATGCCCCACTCGTTGAACTCGATGCCGACGTCGCGCTCGATCCACGGGAAGGCGTTTTCCTGACCGACCGCGACCAGCACCTCGTCGCAGGGGTGGTACTCGTCCGGCTCGCCGGTCGGCACCAGCTTGCGCCGGCCGCGATCGTCGTATTCGGCGCGGACCTTCTCGAAGCTCATGCCAACCAGGCGGCCGTTGTCGAGGTGGAAGGCCTTGGGCACGCGGCAGTCGAGGATCGGTATGCCCTCGTGGATGGCGTCCTCCTTCTCCCACGGCGAGGCCTTCATCTCGTCGAAACCGGAGCGGACGATCACCTTGACCTCGTCGCCCCCCAGGCGCCGCGCCGAACGGCAGCAGTCCATCGCGGTGTTG
>DDUX01000007.1:0-5954 GCA_002345025.1 Candidatus Accumulibacter iunctus
TAATCGTGTGAGCTGATTGGCAGATTTTGCTGCGATGCAACAATGTTTTCCTGGCTTGCCGGGGCGGTAGTCCTTGGCGCCGGACGAGCAGGGTATTAAGATCGGCGCCGACGATGGCCGGTGCTGGCGGCGAGGTCGCATCCCGCTTGTCACGGGGTGCCGCCGGCTGCCGGGGGTGCCGTTGGCTGTCGTCTGCCGGCGCGTCGTCCGGCGGCCGCGCGGCTTCGCAGCGCGGCGTCCTGTTTCCCGGGAGGGCTAGTCCATGTTGATGCGCGTTGATCGTTCCGTCCTCATCCTCGTCGATCTGCAGGAGCGGCTGCAGCCGGCGATCGACGATGCTGCGTCGGTGCTCGCAGCCAGCATCTGGCTGACGCGCGTCGCGCAGCGGCTGCAGGTGCCGGTGATCTGTACCGAGCAGTATGTGAAAGGCCTCGGGCCGACGATGTCCGACTTGCGCAGGCTGCTGCCTGACGACTGCGTGATCGAGAAGATTCACTTCTCGGCGCTCGCCGACGGGCGACTCCTGCAGGCTGCAGGCGGCGATCGGGGGCAGTTCATCGTTGCCGGCACCGAAGCGCATGTCTGCGTGCAGCAGACGGTGCTCGACCTGCTGGCGGCTGGTCGCCAGGTCTTCGTCGTCGAGGAGGCGATCGGCTCGCGGCGCGCTAGCGACAAGACCCTGGCGGTCGAGCGCATGCGCCGTCACGGCGCCGACATCGTGTCGCGCGAGATGGTGGTTTTCGAATGGTTGCGGCAGGCCGGGAGCGATCTCTTTCGCGACATCAGCCGCGAGTTCATCCGCTGACAGGGCTGCAGGTCGCTCCGGAAGGCGCTTGCCGGCGAGCAGCTCGCGATCGGTCTCGCGGCCGGCGACAGCGACGCCGCGAAGGACCGCCGATGAGCGCCACGCGCCCGCTGGCAGCGCCTATGCCGGCGGCAGGCTGGGCTCCTCGCCGCTGATCCCGAAGACCTGCTGGCGCAGCCGGAAGAGTTCGTCACGTGCTGCGGCGGCCTTTTCGAATTCAAGGTTCCTGGCGCAGTCGAGCATCTCCTTCTCGAGGCGGCGCAGTTCGCGTGCCAGCTCCTTCTCGCTCATCGCTTCGTAGTCGGCCTGGCGCTGCGCCGCCTTGAGTTCCTTGTGCGCGCTTTCGCTGTCGTAGACGCCGTCGATGATGTCGATGATCCGCTTGCTGATGCCGGTCGGCACGATGCCGTGGCTATCATTGAAGGCAAGCTGCCGCTGCCGGCGCCGTTCGGTTTCGGCGATCGCCCGCTGCATCGATCCGGTCACCCGGTCGGCATAGAGGATGGCGGTCCCGTGCAGATGGCGGGCGGCGCGGCCGATGGTCTGGATCAGCGACCGCTCGGAGCGCAGGAAGCCTTCCTTGTCGGCGTCGAGGATCGCCACGAGTGACACTTCGGGAATGTCGAGGCCCTCGCGCAACAGGTTGATGCCGACGAGGACATCGAACTTGCCGAGACGCAGGTCGCGAATGATCTCGACGCGCTCGACGGTGTCGATGTCGGAATGCAGGTAGCGGACGCGCACGGCGTGCTCGGTGAGGAAGTCGGTCAGATCCTCGGCCATTCGCTTGGTCAGCGTCGTCACCAGGACACGCTCGCCGGCGGTGGCGCGGCGCCCGATTTCGGAGAGCAGGTCGTCAACCTGCGTCGAAGCGGGACGCACGATCAGCGCCGGGTCGACCAGCCCCGTCGGACGCACGAGTTGCTCGACGACCTGCCCCTGGTGTGTCTCCTCGTAGTCGCCAGGGGTTGCCGAGACGAAGATCGTCTGCCGCATCAGCGCTTCGAACTCGGCGAACTTGAGCGGCCGGTTGTCGAGCGCCGAGGGCAGCCGGAAGCCGTAGTCGACGAGGTTCTCCTTGCGCGAGCGGTCGCCCTTGTACATGCCGCCGACCTGCGACACCGCGACATGCGACTCGTCGATGAACATCAGCGCGTCGGCGGCGAGATAGTCGATCAGCGTCGGTGGCGGTTGCCCTGGCTGGCGCCCCGAGAGATGCCGGGAGTAGTTCTCGATTCCCTTGCAGAAGCCGACCTGATCGAGCATCTCGAGGTCGAAGCGGGTGCGCTGTTCGATCCGCTGCGCCTCGACCAGGCGGCCTTCGGCCTGGAAGCAGGTGACCCGTTCGGCAAGCTCGACCTTGATCGCCTCGATCGCCCGCAGCACGGTTTCGCGCGGGGTGACGTAATGCGACGAGGGGAAGACGGTGAAGCGCAGCAGCCGGTTCTGCAGGTGGCCGGTCAGCGGGTCGAAGAGTTGCAGGCCGTCGATCTCGTCGTCGAAGAGCGAGACGCGGATCGCCTGCTCGGCGTGCTCGGCGGGAAAGACGTCGATGGTGTCGCCGCGGACGCGGAAGCTGCCGCGACGGAAATCGGTTTCGTTGCGCTCGTACTGCATGGCGGTCAGACGCTTGATGATCTCGCGCTGCCCGACCCGGTCGCCGACGCGCATGGTGAGGATCATCCGGTGGTACTCGTCGCGGTCGCCGATGCCGTAGATGCACGATACCGTCGCGACGATGACGCAGTCCCGCCGTTCGAGGAGGCTCTTGGTGGCCGAGAGGCGCATCTGTTCGATGTGCTCGTTGATCGACGAGTCCTTTTCGATGTACAGGTCGCGCGACGGCACATAGGCCTCCGGCTGGTAGTAGTCGTAGTAGGAGACGAAATACTCGACGGCGTTGTCGGGGAAGAACTCGCGGAACTCGGCGTAGAGCTGCGCCGCCAGCGTCTTGTTCGGCGCCAGGACCAGCGCCGGGCGGCCGCTGCGGGCGATGACGTTGGCCATGGTGTAGGTCTTGCCCGAACCGGTGACGCCGAGCAGAGTCTGGAACGACAGACCGTCGCGCAGGCCGGCCAGCAACTGCTCGATCGCCTGCGGCTGGTCGCCGGCTGGCTGGAACGGCTGGTAAAGGCGGAACGGACTGCCCTCGAAGCTCAGGAAAGGTGGTCTCTCGGCAGTGTGTGCTGATTTCGACATGCTAGAATTCTACGGTTTTTTGCGAGTGCCAGTCGCCACGAAGAGCCGACGCGCGGATTCTGCGCCCGACAGGGCGGTGCGTCCGCCGCCTGTCAGGCGTTGTGTCCCCCGTCTGCCGGCCGCGCGCCATCGGCTCCCGGCTCGTTGTCCACCCTTTCAGGAAGAATGAAGAACCATGACCGCTTCGATCTTTGCTGCCGTGGAGATGGCTCCACGCGATCCCATCCTGGGCCTCACCGAGGCGTTCAATGCTGACTCGCGAGCGACCCGGGTCAACCTCGGCGTCGGCGTCTATCTCGACGACAGCGGCAAGGTGCCGCTGCTGCAGGCGGTCAGGGCGGCCGAGAAGGCACGTCTCGAGGCGATGCCGCCGCGCGGCTACCAGCCGATCGACGGTCTGCCGGCCTACAACCAGGCGGTGCAGAAGCTGCTCTTCGGCGAGGAGTCAGCGCTGCTCGCCGAAGGTCGCGTGCTGACGATCGAGGCGCTGGGTGGCACCGGCGGACTCAAGGTGGGCGCCGACTACTTGCGCCGCCTGCTGCCCGAGGCGACGGTCTACATCAGCGATCCGAGCTGGGAGAATCATCGCGCGCTGTTCGAGTTTGCCGGTTTCCGGGTCGAGTCCTACCCCTATTATGATGCGGCGACGCGCGGTGTCGATTTCGCGGCGATGAAGGCGGGGCTGAACGCGCTGCCGGCAGGGTCGATCGTCGTCCTGCACGCGTGCTGCCACAACCCGACCGGCGCCGATCTCGATGCCGGACAATGGCGCGAGGTCATCGAGATCCTCGCTGCGCGCGGGCTGCTCGCCTTCATCGACATGGCCTACCAAGGCTTCGCCGACGGCATCCGCGAGGACGCGGTGGCGGTCGACCTGTTCGCCGCGTCAGGACTGCAGTTCCTGATCGCCAGCTCGTTCTCGAAGTCCTTTTCGCTCTACGGCGAGCGGGTCGGTGCGCTGTCGGTGGTCACCGCCAATCGCGACGAGACGGCGCGCGTGCTGTCGCAGATCAAGCGCCTGGTGCGGACCAACTACTCGAATCCGCCGACGCACGGCGGCGCCATCGTCGCGGCGGTTCTCGCCAGTGCCGAACTGCGGCGGCTATGGGAAGATGAACTCGCGCAGATGCGCCAGCGCATTCTCGACATGCGACTCAGCCTGGTCGATCGGTTGCACGGCCGCGGTGTCGGCGCCGACTTCTCGTTCATCACGCGGCAGCGCGGCATGTTCTCCTATACCGGCCTGAGTCCGGCACAGGTCGACCGCCTGCGCGAGGAGTTCGGCATCTACGCCGTCAGCACCGGCCGCATCTGCCTGGCGGCGTTGAACACGCGCAACGTCGACTACGTCGCCGAGGCGATCGCAACGGTTCTCTAGCGCTCGCGCGCAAAGGAGGCCGCTCGCCTCGCCGGGCAGCCGTCGACCGCTGCTGCCGGCAGCAGCCGGCTCGCCGCCGGTGCGGGGCGCGGCTGCTGCGGCGTCAGGTGATGTTCCGGCGGTGCTGCCGAGCGCGGCGCTCTCAGTGCGCCGTCTGCGTCAGCGGTGACTCCAGTGCGCCGCTGATCAGCACCGGCATGGCCGTGTGATCGACGCGCCGGCGCGCCATCATGACGTCCATTCTGCCGCGCAGTTGTCGGTCACGGCTGATCTCGATCTGGCCGGTTGCCTGCATCAGTCCGGCGTTCAGGGCGAGGCGCGACAGGCGGACGGCGCTTGGTGTCAGGGTGAGGGTGCCCGACAACTCTTCGAAGCGTGTTGCTCCCCCGAGGGTCAGTGGCACCACCGAGAAGCGGCGCACCGCCTCGGCCAGATCGAGACCGCCGAGGTGCCCGCGGTGGATGGTGAAGTTGCCACTGGCCTGCAGCCGGGCGAGGGCGTCCGGCGGACTGTCGGCGCTGGTCGAGAAGCTCAGCTTGCCCCTGGCTTCGCCGCTGAGGCGCCCGTTGAAGCCAAGGGCCGCCACCAGCGCTGCGGTATTGATCCGCTCGAAGGAGAGGTCGCCGGTCGCCGTGGACTTGCCGCCGACGCGCAGGACGCTGGCGCCGCGCAGCACGCCGTCGAAGATGCGCGCATCGATGCGGTCGATGAAGAATTCGGACCCGGAGATGCGTCCCTTGAGGTCCAGCGAATCGAAGAAATAGGGGGATTTCGGTGCCGGTCGCCAGCCGGTTGCCTCGAGGTTGACGGTCACCCCGCCGCCAGCCACTGGTTTGAGCTCGACCTGCAGGTTCTTGCCGGCGGAGCGCAGCGAAGCCGATTCGAGGCGATGATCGGCGGCGAACTGGATCTGGCCGCTCAGGTCGGCAACGGCAAACTCACCGAACGCGATGCCGGCGTCGCTCAGCGTCACCTGGACGACGCCGGCGCGCGCCGACTCGCCGGCCGACGTGGCGAGGGCCCGCGCCAGGCTGTCGAAGGCTGCCGCCGACAGCGTGATGCCGATCAGCTCTGCCTCGCGAAAGACCATCCGCGGTGCCAGCAGTGTTCCGATTGCCGGTCGCAGGCGCAGCGAACCGATGCTGAGCTGGTCGGCGGCGCCTTCCTCGCCCAGTTGCACCTGCTCGAGAAGCAGCCCCGGCCGCGGATAGACGCTGACGCGCATGGCGCCGACTCGCGCCGGCCGACCACTGCTCTGTGCCAGGGCCGCTTCCACCGCAGGCAGATAGCTGGCGTAGGGGAAGAGCAGAACGCCGAGGACGAGCGCGGCGCCGAGCAGCAGCAGGCCGACCAGGGTCGCCATCGGCCAGGTCAGCGCCGGGCGTCGGCGGCTCCTGCGGATCGGCCTGAGATCTGCTGCAGCCGCCGTCCGGCCAGGACTGAACCGTGTTCGCAGGCGTGTCAGGAGCGCGGGTCGATCGTCGGTGCTGGCTGCCGTCGGCAGTGATTCCGGGGTTGGCGATGCGCCCGCGACGCCCGTCGGCGACATGGCCGGGGCGAGCGTACTCGGGG
>DDUX01000007.1:6290-13551 GCA_002345025.1 Candidatus Accumulibacter iunctus
CGGGGTGAGGGTGCTCGGGGTGGGAGGGGCCGAAGTTGGCGCCCCGCTGGCCGGTGATGGCCTGCCGGGACGCGCCGGTGGGAAAGGGATGATCTGCGTTTCCGGAGTTCCCGAAAGGGCCGAACTCGCCGGTGTCGAGACGCCGCTTGGGCCGAAGGTGGAAAACTCCGAGTGCGGCCGCGGTGGCGTCGGCGGCTTGCGGTTGCCGGTGAGTCGCCAGACCGATTTCGTCTCGACGCGGCGTTCGATGAAGCCGTCGGCTTCGAGCTCGACGAGCGCACCCTCGGTGAGCTGCACGTTGCCCGTCTTCTCGCACAGGTCGGCAACCGTCGCATTGCCGTCGACGAGAATGAGGACCATGCGCAGGTTGCGCTGGACGACTCGCGTCCGCTGCACCATGGCTTCCTCGCCGGCAGCGGTCCTCGCAAAGACCAGAGTTGAGTCGAGCTGTTCAGAAGCCATTCGTCCAGCCGGGTCGTCGCAGCAGTTGGTGGGCTTGTTCGGAATCCCGCATGTTTGCTTTCCTCCCGGCGCTATTATCGTGGAAACTGTCTGCGGGCGCGCGACAAACCGGGCCTTTCGCTGTCTTCGCCGTCGCCGCGGCGCGCGTGGGGCTGGCGCAGTAGCGGCCGGATTCGCTATCCTTCGCCAGTCGCCGAGAATCGCTCGCCCGTGAGCGCGGGCGGCCGTCCAGAGATTTCGCCATGACCATCAACAAGACGCCTCTCTTGCTGTTGATCGCCGTGTTGAGTGGTTGTGCCGCCATCGCCCGGCACACCCTCGACCAGCAGTACGGTGCTGCCGATCCGCAGCGCTTCGATGCGCCGCCGGCTGCGGCCCGCGGCCTCTCCTACCGCGCCGATGTGCAGCCGATTCTCGATCGTCGCTGCGTCGTCTGCCATGCCTGCTACGACGCGCCCTGCCAGTTGAAGCTCGGTGCCTGGGAGGGGGTCGCCCGCGGCGCCAGCGACGAACTGGTGTACGACGGCGGGCGGCTGCAGGAGGCGGCGCCGTCGCGACTCTTCGTCGACGCTGGCACGGCCTCCGCGTGGCGGGCGCAGGGCTTCTTCCCGGTACTCAACGAGCGCCAGCAGACGCCGGCGGCAAACCTCGCGGCGAGCGTCTTCTACCGCGCGCTGCAACTCAAGCACAGCCATCCCCTGCCGGCGACCGCGGTTCTGCCGCAGACCTTCGACTTCTCGCTCGACCGCGCGCAGCAGTGCCCGCGCATCGAGGACTACGACTCGTTCGCCGCCAGCAATCCGCTGTGGGGAATGCCCTTCGGCCTGCCTGGCCTGAGCGACGTTGAGTTCGCCACCCTGCGCACCTGGCTGCAGCAGGGGGCCCCGTTCGACGGGCTGCCACCGCTGCCGGCGACGGTCGAGCGGCAGGTCGCCGACTGGGAGCGCTTCCTCAACGGCGACTCGCTCAAGGAACGCCTGGTCAGCCGCTACATCTACGAGCACCTGTTTCTCGCTCACCTGTACTTCGACACCGACCCGCAACATCACTTCTTCCGGCTGATCCGGTCGCGTACCCCGCCGGGGGAACCGAGCGCAGTGATCGCCAGCCGCCGCCCCTACGACGACCCCGGCAGCGAACGCTTCTACTACCGCCTCGAGCGCGAGCGGGAGAGCATCGTCGACAAGACGCACATGCCGTACGCGCTTGGCGAGAAGCGCATGGCGCGCTGGCGAGAGCTGTTCCTGCAGCCCGCTTACCGGGTCGACGCGCTGCCGCCCTACTCGCTCGCAGCCGGTGCCAATCCCTTCCTCACGTTCCGCGACCTGCCGGTCAGGGCGCGTTACCAGTTCCTGCTCGATGAAGCCGAGTTCACCATCATGGGCTTCATCAAGGGGCCCGTGTGTCGCGGCCAGGTGGCATTGAACGTCATCGAGGATCGTTTCTGGGTCTTTTTCCTCGCCAACGACGGTTCCGGACAGGCTGCCGACGAGTTCCTCGAGCGCGAATCGAGGTTCCTCGAACTGCCGTCGGCGGCGGGGAGCGACGCGGGAATCCTCAAGCCGTGGCGCGAGTACGCGAAAAAGGAGCAGCAGTATCTGCGCGACAAGTCACTCTATCTCAGCAGTCAGGCCGAGCAGCGCGGTCTCCCCGGCCTGCAATTGATCTGGGACGGTGAAGGCGGCAATCCGAACGCTGCGCTGACCGTCTTCCGCCATTTTGACAGCGCCTCGGTGGTCAGGGGGCTGGTCGGCGAGCCACCGAAAACCGCCTGGGTGATCGGCTACCCGCTGCTCGAACGAATCCATTACCTGCTGGTTGCCGGCTTCGACGTCTATGGCAACGTCGGTCACCAGCTTCTCTCGCGCCTGTACATGGATTTCATGCGCATGGAAGCCGAGTTCAACTTCCTCGGCTTCCTGCCGCGCGAGCAGCGGACGGCGGTGCGTGACTACTGGTATCGCGGTGCCAGCGACGAGGTCCGGGAACATGTCTATGGCACCCTCGCCTGGCTCGACGTCGATAGCGGGATCCGCTTCCGCAGCGGCGATTCGCGGCTCGAGTTCCTTGGTCTCCTCCGGCAACGGCTGGCGCCGGTTGCCGACCGTCGTTACGATCTTGCGGGGCTCGGCGACGCCGCGCTGCAGGCGGATCTCGCAGCACTCGCCGGACTGCGCGGCGCAGCGCTGTCGTGGCTGCCGGAGGTGGCACTGCTGCGCATCGACGACGGCGAGCGCGCGCCGCTGTACGTGACGCTGCTGCGCAACACCGGCCACAGCAACGTTTCCAGCCTGCTGCGCGAAGGCCGCGAGCTGCTGCCCGAGGAAAACACGCTGACCGTCGCCCGCGGTTTCGTCGGCGCCTACCCGAATGCCATCTACCGCGTGCCGCGCCGGCAAGTCCGCGATCTCGCACGAGCCATCGGCGAACTCGCTTCGGAGGACGACTACCGTGCGCTGGCTGACCGCTTCGCCGTCCGCCGTACCGATACCGCCTTCTGGCACTACAGCGACGAACTGCAGGCGACGCACCTGCGGCTCGCACCGGTGACTGCCGGGCTGCTGGATTACAATCGGCTCGAGAACCGCTGAAGCTCCGGCGCAACGTGCTGGCGCGCGGGGGACCGTAGAGTCAATGCATCAGCCTGATTCATATACTGTCACCGAATTGGCCTCAACGCATCGCGAATGCTTCCTGATGAAAGCGGAGCCGGTGCGGGAGGATCTTGCGGATCGTCCGCGCGAGACCCGCCGGGCCGCAGAACCAGACTTCGGCTCCGCGTGCGTCGCCCGGATTCCATGCCGCCAGGGCGTCGCCGCGGCGCCTGTCGTGCACCTGCAGGTGAACCGCCGGCAGGCGAGCGCACAGTTCCTGCAGGCGGGTCACGAAGGCGTCGCTGTCGCGATCGCGTGTGCAGTAGTGCAGTTCGGCTGCAGGCGCCGTCGCGGGAGCGTCTTGCAATGCTTCGAGCCAGGCGAGGAAGGGCGTGATGCCGATGCCGCCGGCGATCCAGATCTGTCGCGAACGCGGGTCGCAGCGGCTGAGTTGGAAGCGGCCGTAGGGTCCCTCGACGCGCAACGGCTGCCCCGGATGCAGTTCGCTGCCGAGGCCGGCGGTATAGTCGCCGAGCGCCTTGATCGCCAGGCGGATCACGCGATCGCCACGGTCGGCGCTGGCGATGGTGAATGGATGCGCGCCTTCCCGCTCGTCGAAGGTGACGAAGGCGAACTGACCCGCACGGTGCCCGTGCCAGCCGGCGTCGAGGCGGCAGCGCAGGCTCAGCACGTCGGTCGCCGGACGCTCGACCTGAATGATCTCACCGCGCACCGTTCGCTCGCGGCCGATCAGGCCGGCGAGCGAACGCGCGGCGCCGTAGATGCCGGCGGCGAGCAGCGCGGCGAGCAGCACGCCCACCGGCTGCGTCCAGTAGTCGGGCGGAGCCAGCAGGGCGGTATGCAGGGCGAGCATCAGATAGAGCACCGGCATCGCGCGGTGCACGAGGCGCCACCTGCGGTAGGGGAAGCGCTGCCACAGGGTGATCGCCAGCATCAGCAGGACGGCGTAGATCGCCCACTCGCCCATGTCCTTGGCGAGGTCGCGCAGGACTTCGAGGAGTCCTTGGTACTTCACCTTCGGCAGGCGTCCGGCGCGGCCGATTGCCGCCTTCAGAAGGTCGCCCGACAGCTCGATCAGCCAGTGCATCGCGGCGAAAGCGACCGCCAGGATGCCGGCCCACTTGTGCGCACGGTAGACCCGGTCCATGCCGCAGAGCGGTCCCTCGAGCCAGGCGGGCCGGGTTGCCAGCAGCATCGCCAGCGACATCAGGGCAATCGACAGGAGGCCGCTGAGATACAGCGCCTCCTGCCGTACGATCCAGAGCGGGTGCGCGCCCGGCGGCGTGCTGGAGAGCGCGACATCGTAGCCCCAGGCGAGCGTGACGACGGCAACGAGAACGGCAAGCAGTGTCTTCATGATGATTCCCGGAAGAAGTCGGCACCTGCTTTTCGCCAGGGCCGCTGAGTCGGAGGTTGCGAATGAATCTGCGGCATGGCCGGTCGGCGGTGGGGCCCGGGCGTGCCCGCCCGACCTGCCTCGCGGCCGGCGCGCGACGATCCGCTCGCAGGCCCTCAGTCGTCGTAGTACCCGCGCTCGGCGTCGCGGTGGCAGGCGGCGCAATTGGCCCGGCTGCCGATCTCGCGGCGCTGCCATTCTGCGTCGCGCACCTCGCGGTGTTCCCTGATCCACTTCGGCAGCTCGCTGATGCGCAGCGGCGAACTGGTGGCGGGAACGCCGCGCAGCAGTTTTGCGCCGTGGCGACGGCCACCGGTGTCGGCGGCGTTGGCAGCCAGGTAGTCGCCGATGCGGGCGGCGGTGGCGGCGTCGACACGGGCGTCGTCACCAAAGTGATTCTGCAGGTCGGCCAGCAAGCGTGCCCACGACCGTGCGGGGAGCATCGACGGGGCGAAGGCGAGGTGGCAGCTGCCGCATTCCTCCCGCACCAGCGGGTCGGCCACCGGCGGAAAGTAGTGGCCACCGCCGGCCTGTGCGCGGCCGAGGACGAGGGCGGAAAAGGCGAGGGCGAGCAGGCCGATGGCGAGTGCGCGGACGGGAGCATTCATTGGCGGGATTCCTTTGCCGGGTGATGGGTTGGCAGCCTACTGGCCGATGACGTAGCTCAGCCAGTCACCTTTCTCGAGTGCGCTGCACTCGCGGCCGAGGACCTCGATGCAGTTGCGCCGGAACCACTTCTCGACTTTCGCCGGATCGGTGTATCGTGCCGGAGAGACGGAGACGGCGAGCGGGTCGATGCTCTTGCCGCTCGGCGTTCGCCCGGCGGCACGCGGGTTGCTGCCGTGGCAGGAGGTGCAGGCCGGCGTTTCCGGCTTGCCGCCGGCGAACGACTGTTGCTGCAGGATCCTGCCGCGTTCGACCGAAAAACCGACGAAGGACGGGTTGGCAGCCTTCGCGGCGGTGGCAAGGCCGGCGAGCAGCTCGGCGTGCGTCGCGGCGGTGGCGGCGGTCGGCAGGCTGAGCACCAGCGTTGCGGCCAGCGCGCTGACGGCGTTCTTGCGGTTCATGCGGGTCTCCTCTGCGGTGTCGGGATGCGGCGTAGAATGCCGGCGGCGAAGTGAACGGAAGGTGAATCCGCCGTTCATCCTGCGTTCATCCGCGGCAGGGTAAAAGGGGGATTCGAGGACAACGCCTGAGCAGGGGTCGAGCTTGCCGTGAAAACGAATCGACGACTGTCGCGCTGCGGCGGCTGTGCCGCCGTCGCCGGCGCAGCTCTGCTGCTCGCCCTGGGTGCCGGCGCCGCCGCCGCTGGTGACGGGCGCAGCGAGGATCACGACCACGACCGGGCGCGTCAGGCCCTCGAGGCGGGCGAGATCCTGCCGCTGCGGACGATCCTCGACCGCCTCGAACGTGAGTACCCCGGTCAGGTCATGGAGGTCGAGCTGGAGCGCAAGGACGGCCGCTGGGTCTACGAGATCAAGCTCCTGCGCCGCGGCGGGGCGCTGAGCAAACTGCAGGTCGATGCCCGCGACGGCAGCCTGATCGGCCTGCGGCAACGGGAACGACACGGAGACCGCCACTGATGCGCATCCTCATCGTCGAGGACGAGCCGACCCTCAACGCACAGCTCGCCAGCAGCCTGTGCGCTGCGGGCTACGTCGTGGACAGCGCCGACAACGGCGTCGACGCGCATTTCATGGGCGACAGCGAAGCCTTCGACGCCGTCGTTCTTGACCTTGGCCTGCCGCGAATGGATGGCCTGACGGTGCTCAGGAAATGGCGCGCTGCCGGCCGTGCGATGCCGGTGCTGATCCTCACGGCGCGTGACGGCTGGCATGAGAAGGTCACCGGCATCGACGCCGGGGCCGACGACTACCTGACGAAGCCCTTCCATATGGAGGAACTGCTCGCTCGCCTGCGCGCACTGATCCGTCGCGCTGGCGGACATGCCAGCGCCGAGATCGTCTGCGGGCCGCTGCTGCTCGACACCCGCAACGGCCGCGTGCTCGTGGCCGGTCAGGTGCTGGCGCTGACCGGCCACGAGTACCGCGTTCTTGCCTACCTGATTCACCACGCCGGCGAGCTGGTGTCGCGCAGCGAGCTGATCGAGCACATCTACGCGCAGGATTTCGATCGCGATTCGAACACCGTCGAGGTGTTCATCGCCCGCCTGCGCAAGAAGCTGCCGGTTGGCCTGATCGAGACCGTGCGCGGCCTCGGCTATCGTCTGCTCGAGCGGCCGTGAAGATCGCCCGTGCCACCGCGCTGCGCGGCTCGCTGCGTCTTCGCCTGCTGGCCGGGACCCTGTTGTGGGTCGCGGCTTCGCTCGTGGTTGCCGGTCTCGCTCTCGACAAGCTGTTCCGCGATCATGTTGCGGAGCAGTTTCACGCCGCTCTGCAGACCCATCTCGACCAGCTCACTGCCGGCTTCGTCGTCGACGAGCAGGGACGGCCGGCGCTCGCGACACCGTTGAGCGACCCGCGGTTGAGCCGGCCCTACGGCGGTCTGTACTGGCAGATCGACCGCCTTGCCGGCGACGGCAGTGCGGCGGCGACCGGCGTTCTGCGCTCGCGTTCGCTGTGGGACAGTGTCCTGGCCGTGCCGTCCGACAGCCTCGCCGATGGCGAGATGCACCGGCACCGGGTAGCCGGACCCGAGGGCTCGACGCTCGGGCTGAGCGAGCGCAGCGTCCGCTTCGACGGCGCTGCGGCGGCCAGCGCGACCCGCTGGCGGCTGATCGTCGCCGCGGACAGATCGGAAGAGCGGCGGGGAGGGGAAGAGGGGGGGT
>DDUX01000121.1:0-6099 GCA_002345025.1 Candidatus Accumulibacter iunctus
TTCCCTGCTCAGGACCAACACGGCCCTTCCCGGTCTTTCCCCCTTTTTTCGTTCGCCTCGGCCTCGCCAGCATCGCCGGCCTGCCCCGGGCGGCGGCAAGCCGCTTGCAGGACGCACGCGCGCAGCGACCGTTCAGCAGCCTTGCCGACCTCGCCGGACGGGCGCAACTGGCGCAGCGCGATCTCGATCTGCTGGCGGCGGCCGGCGCCCTCGCCGATCTCGCCGGTCATCGGCGGCAAGCCGCCTGGGCTGCCGCCGGTGTCAGCCGACAGCTCGATCTGCTGCATGACGTGCCGACGCAGGAACGCTCTGCCGATCTCGCCGAACCGTCCGAAGCCGAGAATCTGATCGCCGACTACGCCAGCACCGGCCTCACCCTCGGTCGCCATCCGCTCTGTCTGCTGCGCCCCCGCCTGACGGCGCAACGCTTCGTCACCGCGCACCAGTTGCTGCAAGCAGCCGACCGCCAGTTGCTGCGCGCCGCCGGCATCGTCACCTGCCGGCAGCGGCCGGGCACCGCCAGCGGCATCGTCTTCGTCACCCTCGAAGACGAGACCGGACTCGCCAACATCGTCGTCCATTCGCGGCTGGTCGAGCGGCAACGTCGCGAACTCCTCGGCTCCCGGCTGCTCGGCGTCCTCGGGCAGGTGCAGCGCGAAGGAGCGGTCGTGCACCTGGTCGCCAAGCGGCTGGTCGACCTGAGCGCCCTGCTCGGCCGGCTGCCGACGACGAGCCGCAACTTCCACTGAGAGGTTGTGAAGCTGAGAAGTTGTACCGCGATCGCCGCGAGCAGCCCGGGAGGAAAGGCGCGAGGGAGCGAACGAAGAGACCTGTCAAGTGGATGGGCGACGAGTGCGCCAGGACGCGAGGCAGCGGACCGGTCGCGCAGCAGACCGATTCACAGCCTCCGCGGGCTCAGGCCACCAGCTCGGCGTAAAGATCGTGCTCGTCGGCATCGATCACCCGCACCCGCAGGAAATCCCCCGGCGCCGCATCGAAGTGGTCGTTGATGAACACCAGGCCGTCGATCTCCGGAGCGTCGGCCGCCGAGCGGCCGATCGTCCCCTCTTCATCGACCTCGTCGACCAGAACGTCGATCTCGCGCCCGATCTTCGCCGCCAGCAGGTCGGCCGAGATGTCCTCCTGCAGTTCCATCAGGCGCTGCCGGCGCTCCTCGCGCACCTCCTCGGGCACTGCGTCCGGCAGCGCGTTGGCGGTCGCGCCGTCGACCGGCGAATAGGCGAAGCAGCCAACCCGGTCGAGCTGTGCCTCGGCGATGAACGCCAGCAGTTCAGCGAAGTCGGCCTCGCTTTCGCCGGGGAAACCGGTGATGAAGGTGCTGCGCACCGTCAGCTCGGGACAGATTGCCCGCCACGTCCGCAGGCGCTCGAGATTGTTTTCGGCACTCGCCGGCCTTTTCATCGCCGCCAGGATGCGCGCGCTGGCATGCTGGAAGGGCACGTCGAGGTAGGGCAGGATGCGGCCCTCGGCCATCAGCGGCAGCAGCGCGTCGACGCTCGGGTAGGGATAGACGTAGTGCAGGCGCACCCAGATTCCCAGTTCCGCCAGCGCCTCGCAGAGTTCGCGCAGCCGCGTGCGCAGCGGCCGCCCGCCGACGAAGCCGGTGCGGTACTTCAGGTCGACGCCGTAGGCGCTGGTGTCCTGCGAGATCACCAGCAGCTCGCGCACGCCCGACTCGGCCAGCGTTCGCGCCTCCTGCAGCACATCGCCGATCGGCCGGCTGACCAGCGGACCGCGCAGCGACGGGATGATGCAGAAGGTGCAGCTGTGGTTGCAGCCCTCGGAAATCTTCAGGTAGGCAAAATGCTGCGGCGTCAGCTTCACCCCCTGCGGCGGCAGCAGGCTGGTGAATGGATCGTGCGGCTGCGGCAGGTGGGCATGCACATGCTGCAGCACCTCGTCGGTCGCGTGCGGGCCGGTCACCGCCAGCACCTGCGGGTGCGCCTCGCGAATCACATCGGCGCGCGCGCCGAGACAGCCGGTGACGATCACCTTGCCATTCTCGCTCAGCGCCTCGCCGATCGCCTCCAGCGACTCGGCCACCGCGGCGTCGATGAAACCGCAGGTGTTGACCACCACCAGGTCGGCTCCCTCGTACGAAGGAGAGATCAGATAGCCCTCGGCGCGCAGTCGGGTGAGAATCTGCTCGGAGTCGACCAGCGCCTTCGGGCAACCCAGCGAAACGAAACCGATGTTTTTCAGCGTAGACGTAGACATGGTATGGCGTGCCGCTCGAATGAAAGACCGCGAGTATACAGCCAGCCCGGCTTCGCCGCGCCGGGCGGTCGGCGACGACGCCGGCATCGCGCCAGCGGTCGCCTAATCGCCGGCACCCTGCGGGCGAACCATGCGCGCAGGATCGACAATGCGGTCGAACTCGGCCTCGCCGACGAAGCCGAGCGCCAGCGCCGCCGCCTTCAGCGTCAGGTCATGCTCGAGCGCGTGATGGGCGATCCGCGCCGCCCGGTCGTAACCGATCAGCGGCACGAGAGCCGTGACCAGCATCAGGGAACGGTCGACGTACTCGCCGATCTTCTGCCGGTTGGGCTGCGTACCCTCGACCAGGAAGCGGCGGAAACTGGTGCAGCCGTCGCTGAGCAGGGTGATCGACTGGCTGAGGTTATGGATGATCAGCGGTTTGTAGACATTCATCTCGAGGTAGCCGCTCGCACCGCCGAAGCCGACGGCCACATCGTTGGCCATCACCTGCAGCGCCAGCATGGCGAGTGCCTCGGCCTGCGTCGGATTGACCTTGCCCGGCATGATCGACGAGCCTGGTTCGTTCTGCGGGATCTCGAGTTCCGCGAAGCCTGCGCGCGGACCGCAGGACAGCAGGCGCAGGTCGTTGGCGATCTTGTACAGCGACACCGCGAGCGTGCGCAGGACACCCGACAGATGCACCAGCGCGTCGTGCGCCCCCTGCACGGCGAACTTGTTGGCTGCGCTGACGAAGGGCAGCCCGGTGAGGGCGGCGATCTCGGCCGCGACCGCCGCCGCAAAACCCGCCGCCGCGTTGATGCCGGTGCCGACCGCCGTGCCGCCGAGCGCCAGGCGATAGACGCCGCGCAGCGCCTCCTCGATGCGCTCGATGTCGTCGCCCAGCATGCCGGCGTAGCCGGACCATTCCTGTCCCAGGGTGAGCGGCGTCGCATCCTGCATGTGGGTGCGGCCAATCTTGACGATGTCCCGCCAGGCATCCGCCCTGGCGGCGATGGCGTCGCGCAGCCGGCTGACCGCCGGCAGCAGCCGCGCCGTCACCGCGACCGCGACGGCGATGTGCATC
Source organism: Candidatus Accumulibacter iunctus (assembly GCA_002345025.1). GTDB lineage: Bacteria > Pseudomonadota > Gammaproteobacteria > Burkholderiales > Rhodocyclaceae > Accumulibacter > Accumulibacter iunctus. The sequence continues at coordinate 3,305 of DDUX01000121.1, forward strand.
GCCGAGGGAAACGAGTCGTTCGACGACTGCGACATGTTCACGTGATCGTTCGGATGCACCGGTGTCTTGCTGCCGAGCGCCTCGCCGGCGAGCTGCGAGCAGCGGTTGGCGATGACCTCGTTGACGTTCATGTTGAATTGTGTGCCGCTGCCGCTCATCCAGACATGCAGCGGAAACATGTCCTGATGCCTGCCGGCCAGGATTTCGTCGCAAACCTCGACGATCAGCCGCTGCGCCTCGTCGCCCAGACGTCCGCTGGCGTGATTGGCGCGCGCGGCGGCCTTCTTCAGCGTCGCATAGGCAGCGATCATTTCCCGCGGCATCAGGTCCCGGCCGATGCAGAAATGCTCGAGCGAGCGCTGCGTCTGGGCACCCCAGAGCCTGTCGGCAGGCACTTCGACGACGCCCATGCTGTCGGTCTCGCGGCGACTGTCGCTCATCCCCTGTGCTCCCCGGTAACAGCCCTGCGGATCGAAAGTGCAGTAGTCTATGGCAACAAGACAACTTGATGGCACGATGATTCACCTGTAGAAGGGCAATGGCTGCAGCAGGAGCGCCAGGCGCCGGCGCCGCCACCTTGCCGGTACACTCCGAGGAACATGAACAAAAAGTACATTGTCGGCATCGATCTCGGCACCAGTAATACCGTCGTCGCCTACGCCGCGCCCGGCGGGCAGCAGGTCGAACTGTTCGAGATCGAGCAACTCGTCGCACCGGGTCAGGTCGCAGCGCGACCGCTGCTGCCTTCGGTGCGCTACCATCCGGCCGCCGGCGAGATCGATGCCGGCGAGCTGCAACTGCCGTGGCCGGTGGAGGAGAGCGCGGCGCCAGTGGTCGCCGGCCGCCTGGCGCTCGATCTCGGCGCCCAGGTTCCCGGTCGGCTGGTGGCGAGCGCCAAGAGCTGGCTGTCGCACGCGGCGGTCGATCGTCTGGCGCCGATCCTGCCCTGGGGCGCCGACGACACGGTGGCCCGGGTGTCGCCGGTCACCGCCAGCGCCAGTTATCTGGCGCATGTCCGTGCCGCCTGGCTGCACCGCTTCCCGCAGGCGCCGCTCGAGCGGCAGCAGCTGATCCTGACCGTCCCCGCATCGTTCGACGAAGGCGCGCGCGCACTGACACTGACGGCAGCGCGGCAGGCCGGGTTGGCGAACCTGCGGCTGCTCGAGGAGCCGCAGGCGGCCTTCTACGACTGGCTCTTCCGCCATCAGCGGCAGCTCGCCGACGAGCTCGCAGAGACGCGCCTGTTGCTGGTCTGCGATGTCGGCGGCGGGACGACCGACCTGACGCTGATCGAGGTCGCACTGCGTGACGGCGAGCCGGTGCTGACCCGCATTGGCGTCGGCGATCACCTGATGCTCGGTGGCGACAACATGGACCTCGCCCTTGCCCACCTCGTCGAATCACGCCTGCCGGCCGGCGAAGCGCGCCTGTCGGCGGCCCGCTTTTCGCAGCTCGCCGCACGCTGCCGCGGGGCGAAGGAGCAGTTGCTCGCTGCCGACGCGCCCGAGTCGGTTCTGCTGACACTGCTCGGCAGCGGTTCCCGGCTGCTCGGCGGCGCACGCACCGTCGAACTGCGTCGCGACGAAGTGCGCGAGCTGCTGGTCGACGGATTCCTGCCAGAGGTGGCGGTTGACGATGGTCTGCAACAGCGGCGGGCGGCGATCGTCGAGTTCGGCCTGCCCTACCCCGCCGACCCGGCGATCAGCCGCCATCTTGCGGCCTTCCTCAGACGGCACGCGCCGGCGGCACGGCAGGCTCTGGGCGAAAACGGGCAGCAGCAGCCGGTCCCGGTCCCCGACACGCTGTTGCTCAATGGCGGCGTCTTTCGCGCCGCCGCGCTCGCCGAACGCCTGCAGGCAACCCTCGGCGCCTGGCGTGGCGCGCCACTGCGGGTGCTGCACAACGCCGATCCCGACGTCGCCGTCGCCCGCGGCGCAGTCGCCTACGCGCTGCTCGGTCGCGGACACGGCCGGCGCATCGGCGGCGGGTCGGCGCGCAGCTACTTCCTCGTCCTCGACGATCGCACGCAGCCGCCGCGCGGCATCTGCCTGCTGCCGCGTGGCAGCGAGGAGGCGCACGAGATCCCGCTGCCCGATCGCAGCTTCAGCCTGCGCCTCGGTCAACCGGTACGCTTTCATCTGGCTTCGTCAGTCGCCGACACGGCGTATCAACCCGGCGAGATCGCGACGCTGGCCGACGAGGAGTTCATCCGTCTGCCGCCAATCGCCACCGTCGTCGACGCACCCGCCGGCAGCAGGCAGCGCGAGGTGCGGGTGCAGTTGACGACGGCGATGAACGAGGTCGGCACGCTGGAGATTCATTGCGTCAGCAGCGAAGACAGTTCCCGGCGCTGGCTGCTCGAGTTCCAGATGCGCGGCGAAGGCGCCGTCGAGGCACCCGCCGCGCCGGGTCTGCCGGCGCGTTTCGCCGACGCCGTGCAGGCGGTCGAGCGCGTCTTCGGCGCCAGCTCGCAACCGGTCGACAGCAAGGAGGTGCGACGGCTGCGGGGCCAGCTCGAGCATCTGCTCGGTCGGCGGGAAGACTGGGAGATGCCGTTGCTGCGAGCGCTGTTCGACGCCCTGCTGCAACGCGCCAGGCGGCGGCGCCGTTCGCCCGAACACGAGCGACTGTGGTTCAACCTCGCCGGCTTCTGCCTGCGTCCGGGCCTCGGCGACGCGCTCGACGACTGGCGCATCGAGCAGCTCTGCGAGTTGCTGCCGCAGGGAATCCAGTATGCCAGCGAGAGCCAGAACTGGTCGGAATGGTGGACACTGTGGCGGCGGGCTGCCGGCGGC
>DDUX01000121.1:6433-26440 GCA_002345025.1 Candidatus Accumulibacter iunctus
AAGGGTCGCGGCCGGCCGTCGGCAATCGCCGGCAGCCATGACGACATGCTGCGGCTGGTCGCGTCGCTCGAGCGACTGCCGGTCGAGCACAAGATCGAGACCGGCGACTGGCTGCTCGGGCGGCTGCGCCGCGCGGTCGAGAAGCCCCTCGGCTGGTGGGCCCTCGGGCGCCTTGGCGCACGCCAGGCGCTGTACGGCAGCGCGCATCAGGTCGTGCCGCCCGAGGCCGCCGGCCGCTGGCTCGAGGCGCTGCTGGCCAGTGACTGGAAGAAGATCGAGCCCGCCGCCTTTGCCGCCACACAGATCGCCCGCCTGACCGGCGACCGGGCGCGTGACCTGGCGCCGGAGTTGCGTCAGGCGGTGCTGGCACGCCTCGCCGCGATCAATGCCAGCGCCACCTGGAGCACGCAACTGACGACCGTCGTCGAACTCGACAAGGCCGACGAACGGCGTGCCTTCGGCGAGGCGCTACCGGTCGGCCTGCGGCTGATCAGGGAGGAAGGGCAGTCAGCCTGAGCCCGCGCGCGGGCTCATCGGTGCTGCCGGAGCCTGCGACAGATCGCTTCCGGCGCGGTATCATTCACCCTCAGGCCAGAACCCTCGCCCTGGCCGCCATCCGCCCCGAAGTGTGTGGCGATTTTCGAGGAGGAAGCAATGCACGCGCAACGAGGAACAGACCGGCGTCAACTGCAGTCCGGGCCACCGCCAGGAACCGCGGAACGTCGCTGCGGCATCGAGCGGCGAACCCTGCGGGTGACCGCCGAGTCGATCGCCGAGATCGAGGAGCATCTCGCCACGCTCGCCCGCAACCCCAACGACCGCGATGCCGACGACGGCTCAGGCTGGGACAAGCTGATCGTCCCCGTCGGCTAGTCCGCGTCGACTGACCGGCTGACGGCAGCCGCAGCCCGGCGGCACAGCCGCCGCGATTCACTCGAGCAAGCCGCTGGCGCGCAGCACGCGCCGCTGCACCGCTTCCTGCAACAGTCCGACGCCGGCCGGAGTTGCCACCGTCAGCAGCGAGCGGCCACGCGTGATCCCCGTGTACAAGAGTTCGCGCGTCAGAACCGGACCCGGCGCGTCCGGCAACAACAGCGCTGCGTGCGCGAACTCGGAACCCTGCGCCTTGTGCACGGTGAGCGCGTACGCCGTCTCCACCGCCCGCAGGCGACTCGGCAGAACCCAGCGAATGGCATCGCTCCCGCCGGCAACGGCAAAGGCGACGCGCAGGATCGATTCGCCGGCGGCGGCTGGCGACTCGAGGGCGATGCCGATGTCGCCATTCATCAGTCCCAGGCTGTAGTCGTTGCGCGTCACCAGCACCGGGCGACCGGGGTACCAGCCGTGGGTCGCCCGAATCAGCCCGGCTGCCTGCAGGGCGTCGGCAATTCTCTGGTTGAGACCGGCAACACCCCAGGGACCGAGCCGCAGGGCACACAGCACCTGGAACTCGCCGTGCGCCGCGAGGACCGCCTGCGCCCAGCTGGCGAAGGCCGCCGCCCCGGCAGTGCACGCCGGCTGTCGCTCGCGCATCAGCTGCAGGTAGCGCCGATAGCCGCTGCCGGCGGCGCCGCGCCCGCTCGCCGGCGCCTGCCCGCCGTCGATCACCAGTTCGCCGAACGCGCGCTCGTCGTCGCCCGGCAGCTGGCAAAACCTCAGACCGAGAGGCGGCTGCCGCCAGAGGTCGGCAAGCAACTGCGGATCGCCGGAATTCACCGCCGCCGCCAGACGGCCGATGCCGCTCGCCGCTGCGAAGCGATGGCTGTGGCGCAGCATGACCACCGCCTGATCGAGCGCGCTGCCCTGCTCGTCGATCAGCGTCGGCTCGATCTCCTCACCGGTCGCCGCCCGCAGCCAGTCGCAGGTGGCCGGACGGTAGTGACCGTCACCGGCGCGCCGGCACAGTTCGCCGAACGCCGCACCCGCCTCGACCGAAGCCAACTGATCGCGATCTCCGAGGAGAACGAGCCGGGCCGCTCCCGGCAGGGCGGCGAGCACCGCCGCCATCAGCTCGAGGTCGACCATCGACGCTTCGTCGATCACCAGCAGATCCACCGCCAGCGGATTGCCGGCGTGATGGCGGAAACGTCGCGTCTCGGGGCGGCCACCGAGCAGGCGGTGGAGCGTCCCGACACGCGCTGGAATCGCCTGCGAAACCGCCTCGGCGTTGGCCACGCCGGCCAGCGACAGTGACGCCAGCGCACCGGCGATCGCTGCGCTCAGCCGGGCCGCCGCCTTGCCGGTCGGCGCAGCCAGCTGGATGCGCAGCGGCCGCGGCGCCTTGCCACCGGCTGCGTCAGCGAGAGCCAGCGCCTGCAGCAGCGCGAGCAGGCGCAGCACCGTCGTCGTCTTGCCGCTCCCCGGCCCGCCGGTGATGATGCTGAAAGCGCTGCCGGCCGCCAGCGCGCAGGCGAGCTTCTGCCAGTCCGCGCGTTCCCCTGCGACGGGCGGAAAGAGCGCCGCGAGCACCTCGCGCAGCGCCGGCAACGGCAGCGCGGCCCGCAGTTGCTGCGACATCGCCAGCCGCCGCTCAATCGCGGCACGCACATCCTGCTCGTACTGCCAGTAGCGACGCAGATACAGCCGCGTGCCGGCAAGCACCAGCGGCGTCGTACCGCTGCCGCTGGCGACCAGCAACGGGTGCGCGAGAGCGCCCTGCCACTGACCCAGGCTCAGACCGGCCAGCACTTCGCCCGGCAGCAACGACGGATCGGCAGCGGACAGCGCCGCATCGCCGACCGGAGGCAGCGACAGCGCCTGCGCCGGGGCAGTGAGCGTGGCCGCGAGATCGAGACAGGCATGGCCGCGGCCGAGCTGGTGGCTGGCCAACGCGGCAGCGAAGATCAGCCACGGCGACGCGTCGGGCACTTCGCGCCAGAGGAAGTCGGCGAAGGCGGCATCGAGCGGCCGCAGCCACTGCCGCTCGCTCCACTGCTGCAGCAGCGCCCGCATCTGCTGGCGCTGCGCTGCGTCGGCAGCCATCATCGAGGCAGCACCGCCTGCCGGCCGGCAAACAGCGCGTCTAGCTCGTCGATCAGCTGCCGCGGCGGGCGCTCGACGTGCAGGCCGCCGCTGGCGGAGTTGCCGCCGCGGAGAAAGACATACACTGCACCGCCGACATGACGATCGTAGTCGTAACCGGGCAGCCGCGCCCGCAGCAGCCGGTGCAGGGCAACGAGGTAGAGGACGTACTGCAGTTCGTAGCGCGCGTGCAGGATTGCCTCGCGCAGCGCCGCCGGCGTGTACGCAGCATCCTCCGGACCCAGCCAGTTCGACTTGTAATCAACCACGTAGTAGCGCCCCTGATGTTCGAAAACGAGGTCGATGAAGCCCTTCAGCATGCCGTTGAGCTGACCGGCCTGCAGTGCCGGTCGCGCCGCGCCGGCGAGCGTGTGGCGGCAGACGAGCTGATCGATCCGCAACACCTCGACCGCCTGCACCGGCAGCCAGAACTCCATCTCCGGCCGTGCCGCCGACAGCTCGCACAGGCTGAAAGACGTCGCCGGCGCCCCCTGCCCGGCCGGCAGTCCCCACGGCCGCGTGAGAAAGCCGTGCAGCCAGGCAGCGAGCAGCCCGACCCATTGCTCCCGGCCGCGCGTCCGGCAGCAGCGCGCAACCAGTTCGTGCCGCAGCGACCGCTCGCCGGCGACACGGGCAAAACCTTCAGTAGCGGTTGTTTCGAGCAGCGAATGCAGGAAGGTCCCGGCTTCGGCACCGCGTGGGAAATCATGCAGCGCAGCGCCAGCGGCTCGTGCCGCCACCCTGGGCACAGCGCTGCCAAGCTGTTCGGCGGTCGTTCGCGCTTCGCGAAAGACGTCCTCGCCGGCCGTCTCGGGCGCCGCGGACGGGACGCCGATGCTCTCCGCAGCGACCGTGCGGAGGGCCGAATAACTGGCGATCCACCAGTGCTCGCGCAGCACCCGCGCCGACTGGCGGGCGCTGCCGACGCTGCTGCGCAGCTGCTGCGTGCGAAAACGCTCACTGCCCGTGGCCGCCGCCGCGACGACGCTGATGTGCGGGCAGCCGGCGGCCAGTGCCTGCAGCCGCTGCGGCAGCTCGTCCGGCGCCAGTTCCTGCCCGCCGCCGAGCAGGTAACCCAAGGCACTGCGCTGCAGGTCGGCGAGCGGCGCCACACCGAGCCAGGTCGCATGGCACGCGCGCGTCAGCGCAACGTAGAGCTTGCGCAGGTCCTCGGCGAGGCGTTCGCGGTCGGCGCGCTCGACGACGGCTGGGTCGTTGGTCAGCGAGAGCTGCAGATGACCTTCGGCGTCGTGCCACTTCAGGGGCGGCCGGCTGCGCGCATCGATCGCCCGGTAGTTGCAGGCGAAAGGCAGAAAGACCAGTGGATACTCCAGACCCTTGGCCTTATGCACCGTCACCACCTGCAGCAGTTCGGCGTCGCTCTCGAGGCGCACCTGCCGCGCGTCACCGGCGGCAGCCGCCGCCGGCTGCCGCCGCTGCTCGGCGAGATGGCGAATCAGCGCGTGCGCGCCATCGAGCAGGGCACTCGCCTGCTGCAGGAGTTCGGCCAGATGCAGCAGGTTGGTCAGCGTGCGTTCGCCACCCGCCGGCGGCTGCGCGCCCGTTGCCGCATCGCCGGCGCGTCCGAGCAGCCGTCCGGGAACGGCGAAATCGTGCAGCAGCCGACGCAGCATCGGCAATACGCCCTGTCGCAGCCAGCACTCGCGATAGCCGCGGAACTGGACGACGCGGGCTTCCCACGCCGCTTCGTCGTGCTGCAGGGCGTCGAGCTCATGCCAGCCGAGGGCCAGCGTCGCCGTCGCCAAGGCGCTGCGCAACAGGTACGGATCATCCGGCTCGGCGACGGCAGCCAGCCAGTGCTGCAGCTCGGCCGCCTCGTCGCTGTCGAAGACGGAATCGCGGTCCGAGAGATAGACGCTGCGCAGGCCGCGCTGCAGCAGTGCGCGGCGAATGGCGTCAGCCTCATTGCGGCCGTTCACCAGCACCGCCAGGTCCGCCGGGCGCAGCGCCCGCAGCCCGCCGCCGGCGACGAAGCCGGCGCGGCCCGCCTGACCGAGATTGAGCAGCCGCACGATCTCGTCGGCGCAGGCCGCCGCCATCTGCTCGAGATAGGCGGCCTTGCTCAGGCTTCTGCCGTCTGCTGCCGCCGCCGCATGGCAGGCGACGAGCGCCGGCAGGCAGGCGCCGTCGACCTGCAACTGGTCTTCGCGCCCCTGCGCCCGCGCCGCTTCGAAAGGCAGCGGATTGCCCGCTGCGCTGCGAAAGAGGAAGGCGCCATTGCCGTCGCGGCGCTGCTCGGCAACGGCAAAGCAGTGGTTGGTCGCCGCAACCATCGCCCGGCTGGCGCGAAAGTTCGTCAGCAGCGTGTAGATGCCGCCGCTGCAGGCGCGCCTGGCAGCCAGATAGGTGTGGATGTCGGCGCCCCGGAAAGCGTAGATCGCCTGCTTCGGATCGCCGATCAGAATCAGCGCTGTCGGCGCCGCGTCCGGCAGCAGCCGATAGACGGCGTCGAAAATCCGGTACTGCACCGGGTCGGTGTCCTGAAACTCGTCGATCAGCGCCACCGGGAACTGACGCCGGATCGCTGCCGCCAGCCGTTCACCGTTGGCTCCCTGCAGTGCCGCAGCGAGCCGCGTCAGCAGCTCGTTGAAGCCCATCTGCGCACGCTGTTCCTGCTCGCCGGCAAAGCGCTCCGCCACCCAGCGCGCTGCGTGAGCGAGCACCTCATCATGCGCCTGCGGCAGCGCCGCCAGTTCGCCGGCGAGTTCGGCGATCGCCAGCAACGCCGGATGCTCCGGCGGCGTGCCGGACTTCCAGACCGCGCCCAGACCGGCCGGCGTCAGTCGCGTCCAGCCGGTCTTCAGGTCGGGCTGCAGCATCTCCGCATCCTCATGCCAGAGGCGCAGTGCCTGCAGCCACGGCCGGTAGTAGCGCTCCTGCAGCCGCCGCCCGTCGACCAGCCGGCGGCTCACGGCGTCGTCGAGCAGCCCCTGCAGCTCGGCAAGCCAGGTCCGCCACGGCGCCTTGAGTTCCGCCAGCCGTTGCTGCCGCGCTGCGCGCGCGCGTCCGATTGTGGTCTGCGGCGGCGGCTGCACGGCAAGCAGCGACACGTCGGCGACGAGTCTGGCGACGACCTGCTGCAGCGCCTCCGGGCCCGACCACCACTGCCGTACCTCGCACGCGGCAGCGGCAGCGAGCGGTACCATGAAGGTCCGCCAGTAATCACGCACCGCTTCCGCGAACAGTTCCTGCTGATCGCCTTCGAGGGTCTGCACGAACAGGCTGTTGCTGGCGAAGGCGTGCTGCCGCAGCATGCGGTTGCACCAGCCGTGAATCGTCGATACCGCCGCATCGTCCATCGCCTCGGCCGCGAGTTGCAGCTTGCGGGCGCAGCCCGACCACTGTGCCGGCGGGTACTCGGCGCGCAGCGCCTGCAACAGCTCATCGCTGCCATCTTCGGCAGCGGTTTCCGGGTCGACCCGGAAACCGGCGGCAGCGGTGGCGAGGCGGCGGCGGATGCGATCGCGCAGTTCCTCGGTCGCGGCTTCAGTGAAGCTGACGACCAGGATCTCCGCCGGCGTCAGAGGCCGCAGGCCGCCGTCACCGCCGCCATGACCAAGAACCAGCCGCAGATACAGGGCGGCAATCGTGAAGGTCTTGCCGGTGCCGGCGCTGGCCTCGATCAGCCGCATGCCGCTGAACGGCAGTCGCAGCGGATCGAGCACCTGGCGCGGCAGCGTGCTTTCGCCGTCGCCGGCCAGGCCGCTCATGACGGCGCTCCTGCGGCGCCCGCCCGGCGGCCTTGCGGCTGCTCGGCCGCCGGCAGAGCCGCGTGCAGCGGCCGCAGCAGGTGCTCGGCAAGCTCGAAGAACTCGCCGCTGCCGGTCAGCGTCCTGAAATCGGGAAAGGCGCGGCGCAGACAGGGATCCCGGTCGACTTCGCCCGGCCGCTGGTAACCACCGTCGTACGCCTGCCGCGCCTCTTCCTCGCTGCCCGAATCCAGCCAGGCGAAGGCGGCTCGCAGGGCCAGCGGCAACGGGCGACGCATGCCGTCCTGCCACGCCTGCAACAGTTGCCGCAGCCGTGACTCGGCCTCTTCCGGCAGCAGCCCGGCCAGCTCGACGTCGCCCTGCCTGCCGACGAGCAGGGTCGTCAGCGGACCGCCAGTGACCTGCAGCGCGAGGTGCCGCAGCCAGTGTCGGAGCACCCGCTCGCCACGCACCAGCCGGCCCTGGACCAGTTCGCTGCTGTCGATGACGACCCGCCCGCGGCCGCCGCTGCCGTCGCTGCGCACGCCAGCGAGCCAGTCGGCAATCTGCAGCGGCTGGCCGTCGATGACGGCCGTCAGGCGCAGCTCTTCCGCAGCCGGCGCGAGCAGCGGCCAGCGGGCGAGTGCCTGCCGATAGCGCTCGAAAAGGCCGTCGAGCGGGGCCAGCAGCTCGTCGGCCAGCGCCTCGCCGAAAGCGCCGCCAGGCAGCGCACCGCGGCGGCTGATCGCCGCCAGTCGTGCACGGCCGGCTTCGGCGATGTCGTCGCCACGCTGCAGCGCGGCAAGCTGGACGGCGATCAGCTCGTCCTGCAGTCGCCAGCGACCGAGGGCGTCGACGACGAAGGGTTCCTGGTCTTCGCCGACCGGATCATCGCCGGCGAAAACGACGCCGAGGCGCTGGCGGAAGAAGGAGCGCACCGGATGGGCGAGAAAATCCTCCAGCTCGCGCAGCGACAGCGCTTCGTCGTGCGGCAGCAGCGGCAGCGGAACGTCGTCCGCGGCCCAGCGTGCACTGCCAGGCGGGACGCCGCCCGCCTGCCACTCGCGCGCATAGGTGAACAGTCGCGCCGCTGCCGGATTGGTCGGGAAGTACTCGGCACTGAAGGGCTGCAGGCGATGCTCGACAGTCAGTGCCGCCAGCAACGAACGGTCGGATCCGGCGGCAACCGTGCTCGCGGCATCGTCGGCAACGGCGGCCAGCCGCCAACCGGCGGCGAGATGATCGCGCAGCTGGCCGACCAGTACCGACGGCGGTCGCGGACGGTTGTCGTTGATGCTGCGGCCAACCCACGAGATGTGCAGGTGTTCGCGGGCCGACAGCAGGGCCTCAAGGAAGAGATAGCGATCGTCCTCGCGTCGCGAGCGGTCACCGGGACGGTGGTCGTCGGCCATCAGATCGAAATCCATCGCCGGTCGGCTGCGTGGATAGTCGCCGTCGTTCATGCCGAGCAGGCAGACCCGGCGAAACGGAATGGCACGCATCGGCATCAGGGTGGCGAAGGTGATCGCCCCGGCGAAGAAGCGCTGCGTCAGCCCGGCCGCATCGAGGCTGCCGAGCCACTGCGCGGCGACCACCGACAGCGGCAGCTCGGCGCTCAGCGCCGCCTCGTCGCAGGCTTCCTGCCAGCGCTGCAACGCGCCCTCGAGCTGCAACAGGATGAAGGCATCGGCATCGTCGTCGGCGGCGAAGAAGTCGGCCAGCAACTGCCGCAGGCGAAGACACCAGGTGCCGACGGTCGCCGCTGCGCGCAGTGTCCGCCAGCACCCCTGCAGACGCTCGATCAGTTGCAGCAGCGGGCCGAGCACGGCCGCGTCGATGCCACCGATCTCGTCGTAGGGCTCGATCCCCTGCCAGGCGCCGGCGTCGGCGCCGACGGCGTAGCCGAGCAGCATGCGACGGCTGCCGAAAAGCCAGGTGTTTGCCGCCGCATCTTCCGCCAGCCGCGGCAGCCCGAGGCTGGCGCGGTGCTCGGCATGCAGGCCCCAGCGGATGCCGGCGCCACGTATCCAGCGATGCAGCAGCGGCAGGTCTTCCTCGTCGATCGCGAAGCGCCGCCGCAGCGCCGGTACCTCGAGCAGATCGAGCACGTCGCTCGCCGTCAGCCGCGACTGCGGCAGAGCCAGCAGCTTTTCGAGTGCCTGCAGCAGTGGCTCGCATTGCCGCCGGCCCTGGTCGACGACGATGAATGGCAGGTAACGCGGATCATCGGCGGACAGCAGCCCGAACACCGCCTGCACATGCGGCGCGTAGACAGCGATGTCGGGCACCATGACGATGATGTCGTGCGGGCGCAGGCTCGGGTCGGCGTTGCATGCCGCGAGGAGCTGGTCGTGCAGGATCTCGACTTCCCGCTGGGCGCTGTGCGCGACGTGAAAACGCAGCGAGAAATCCTGCCGCGGATCGACCGCCGGCCAGCAGGCGCGGGTTTCGTGCAGCGGGCGCAGGTCGAGGATGTCATCCTGCAACTGCTGCAGCAGGCTGGCGGTGCCGCCGGATTCAAACAGATCGATTCGCTGTCCGATCGCCTGCAGTTGCCGCCGGCAGCGCGCCCGCGCCTCGTGCTGGTCGTGCTCGTCGAGCAGGCCGATGAAATCGCGTCCCTGTTTGCCCCAGGCCGCCAGCAGAGGCTGCGCATGCACGTGCAACAGTTCCTCGGTCAGCTCGGCCGGCATTCCCTGGCGCCTTTGCTGGCGGTTGTTCCCGCGGCGCAGCAGGTCGCGGTCGGCGACGATGTCGGCCCAGTAGTGCCGGCACGGGTTGTGCACGCAGATCAGGACCTGCGTCCAGCGCGCCAGTGCCGCCAGGACCTCGAGCGCCTGCTGTGGCAGGCTCGAGATGCCGAAGACCAGCAGCCGGAGCGGCAAGCCGTCCGGTCGCTGCGGCGGCTGCCAGTCCCGCGCACGGCCCATGAAGGCGGCATGGACGGCGGCGCGTCCGGCGGTCGCCGTCGCTCCGGCTGCCGTCGTTGCCGCCGCCACGTCGGCCAGCAGCGCACGCCACAACGCCGCCTGCCAGCGCTGCTCGGCGGGCAGTGGCCGGCTGCCGCCACGACCGTCGATCAGCAGGTCGCTGCCCACGGCCCAGGCCGCCAGCCAGTCCGCGCGATACACCTGATACTGATCAAAGAGGTCGGCAAGGCGCTCGGCAAGCTGGAAGCGCTTGCGCTGCTCGCTGTCGTTCTCGAGGAAGGCGTGCAGCGGTGCGTACTCGGGCCGACTGCCGATCTCCGGCAGGAGACGCAGCAGGCGCCAGAGCAGTCGCTCCTTGTCGAAGGGCGATACCTCCGGCACCGCCTCGTGGCCGAGCAGCGAACGATAGGCCGCCCAGAGAAAGCGCGCCGGCAACGACACCTCGAGCGCCGCGGCAATACCCAAGCCGCCGGCCGCGCGCGCGTCGCCGGCGGGGTCGGCGGCAAGCGCCATCTTCAGCCACTGCGCAATGCCGCTGCTCTGCACCAGAATGGACTCATTCTCGAGCGGCGGCAGTGGATGACGCTTCATCCAGGCAACCACCAGATCCCGCAGGATCTCCGGCCGGTTGCCGTGGACGACGATCAGACCGGGTTCAGGGAGTGGCGATGACAGGGTCGGCTCCGGGCAACGTTGCGGCCTTGGGTGAAAAGGCGAAGATAACCCAGAAGCCCGGCATGCGCTACGCCGCTCGCCGGCATGAGCGGCTGCAGGAGCTGCTTGCCGGCGTCTCTGCAGAGCGGCTCTCCGCCCGGCGGCACAACGAACTCGACGACGCAGCGCGCCAGTTGGCCGATTTCGCGCTGCATCGCCGAGGTGAACCGGCAGGAGGAGGCTCGCTCGGCCGAGGTGGCTGCGGCGACCACCCTACTGACCTCGATCGCCGAGGAAGTCCGGAGTCGGGCCGCGGTCGCCGCCGGAACGACGCGACAGGTGGAGCAGGCGGCGCACGATGGCGTCGGCGCAGTCGAGCGCAATATCGGCGAACTCGCCAACACCACTGCCGAAGTCGCCAGGGCTGCGGCGGAAGTGGGCGAGCTGACCAAGGGGGCAAGCGCAGATCGCCCGAATCCTCGGCACGACTCGCGAGGAAGTCGGCGGGCCAGCGTCAGCGGCGGCGGCGGAAGAGCAGGACGCCGGCGGTGGACACCGGCCCGGCGTACGCGTAGCCCTCACCGTCGAAATCCCTCAGGGCACTGACCTCGGACAGCCGATTGACGAGGGCGAAGCGCGCCATCAGACCACGCGCGCGCTTGGCAAAGAAACTGATGACACGGAAGCGGCCACCGCTCCAGTCCTCGAACACCGGCTGCACGACGGGAACCGACAGTTGCTGCGGCAGCACCGCGCGAAAGTACTCCTCGGAAGCCAGGTTGAGCAGCACCGTCGCCCCCGCTTCGCGTACTGCCGACTCGATGGCGGCGGTGATCCGATCGCCCCAGAAGGCGTAGAGATCCCGGCCGCGTTCATTGGCCAGCCGGCTGCCCATTTCGAGCCGGTACGGCTGCATCAGGTCGAGTGGCCGCAGCACACCGTAGAGACCCGACAGGATGCGCAGTCTCGTCTGCGCAAACCGCAGGTCGTCGGCCGACAGCGAAGCGGCGGCGAGCCCGTCGTAGACATCGCCGTTGAACGCGAGGACCGCCTGCCTGGCGTTCAACGGCGTGAACGGCTGCGCCCATTCGGCATAGCGCGTGGCGTTGAGCACCGCCAACTGGTCGCTGATCTTCATCAGGCTGGCGATCTCGGCCGGCGACAGGTGGCGCAAGCGGTCGATGAGAATCTGCGCCTGCTCGAGGAAGAGCGGCTGCGAGTGCTCGGCAAGCGTCGGCGGCGTCAGATAGTCGAGTTTCTTGGCGGGCGAGAGAACGAGGATCATCGGCAGGCTCCGGGAAGCGGCGGGATTTCCGTCTGCATAGTTTGCTAATATCGGCGATTGTAATCGACGCCGGGCAGCCACCGCCGGCGATGCCCGCACGGCGCTGCCCGCCCTCGCCAGCCAGCGTCGCATGAACCAGAAGAATGCTGCCAGCCATGGAAGAAATCCTCAACCGTCTCGCCCTGCCGGGCAGCGATCTGCCATCGCTGCTCGCCGAACTCGTCGCCCAGTTGCGTCCCGGCGATGCCAGCGACTTCGAGTCCGCACGGCGCAACCTGCAGGCGCTGTGCCACATCCTGAGCACCCACCCCGGGCTGCGCAGCGCCTTGCGCAACGGTCTGACGACGCTGGCACAAAGCTACCGCCACAGCGAGCTGTACACGGCGACCGGCATCCTGCCCAATTCGAGCTTCATCGCCGAGGCCTTGCATCGCGTTGGCCACACGCTGCTGCCCGAAGTGCTCGATCCCGACCTGCTGCGCAGCGTGCTGCGGCGGGCCTTCGACCGTCCCGGCGATCGCCGCTGGGTCAGCGGCGTCGGCGAGCAGGCATGGGTCGAGGTGCTCGAAGCGATCCACTTCGACGAAGAGCAGCCGACGACCAGGCTGCCGACATCGGTCATGGAAATCCTGCGCTCGCTGCGCATCCTCTCGCACTGGGTCGCCGCCTGCGGCATGGAACCCGAACTCCTCCGCCTCGAGCGTTCTCTGGAGACCCACGATTCGCCATTCGCGGCACAGAGCCGCGAGATGGACGATTACATCGCCGCCTTCCCGGAGAACTGGGGACAGCCGCCTGCCATCGATGCCGATGACCGCCACCTGCGGGTCCTCTTCGACCAATGTCAGGATGTCATCGAGAAAGTGCGCAGGAACGCTGCCCGCAACGGGACCAGCGTCCGTCTCACCTACCACCTGCGGCGAGTGCGGCAATTGCTGCGCCGCTGCGCGCAGTTGCTCGACATTCTCGCTGCGTTGCAGGCCGACCCGAAGGGTGGTGCCGCTTACCCGGCGATCGCCGCCCTGTTCGTGCAACTGGTGCGCGAGGAATGCCTGCGCAACAACCTGCCACGGCACTGGCGCCAGAGCATTGAACTCATCGCCATCAGGGTGACCGACCACACCAGCCACCATGGCGAGCACTACATCACCGAAACCCGTGCCGAGTACTGGCAGTTGTGCCGTTCGGCGATGATCGGCGGTTTCGTCATCGCTTTCATGGCCTGTCTCAAGATCCTCCTCGCCAAGGCGCAGATGCCGCCACTCCCCGGCGCCATCTGCTACTGCCTGAACTACGGTCTCGGCTTCTGCCTGATCCACATCCTGCACGGCACGGTCGCCACCAAGCAGCCGGCAATGACCGCCAACGCCATTGCCGCCAGCATCAGCGAGGCTGGCGGCAAGCTGCGCGACATCGGGGCGCTGACGACGCTGATTGCCCGGACCTGTCGCAGTCAGATCGTTGCCATCCTGGGCAACGTCGGCGTCGCCATCCCGCTTGCGGCCTTGATCGCTCTCGCCATTTTCGTCATCAGTGGCGAGCACTTCACCAGCGAGGAGAAGTCGCTGCACCTGCTCGCCGAGCAGAGCCCGCTGCACAGCGGCGCCCTCGTCTACGCCGCCATCGCCGGCATCTGCCTGTTCATCGCCGGCCTGTTGAGCGGCTACTACGACAACTATGCGGCCTACAACAGGATCGCCGAGCGCATTCTGCAACTGCACTGGCCGCGGCGCCTGTTCGGCGAGGCGCGCATGCGGCGGGTTGCTGCCTACTTGGGCGACAACCTCGGTGCACTCGCCGGCAACCTGCTGTTCGGCTTCCTGCTCGGCGGCACGACCCTCTTCGGACAGCTCTTCGGCTTGCCAATCGACATCCGCCACGTCGCCTTCTCGTCGGCCTTCGTCGGCATCGCTTTCGTCGACCTGGATTGCTCACCGGACGTGTCACTCTTCATCGGAGCCGTCGTCGGCGTCGCCGCGATCGGTTTCATGAACCTGGCGGTCAGCTTCGCGCTGGCCCTCAGCGTTGCCCTGCGCGCGCGTCAGGTCGCCGAAGCGGCCTGGAGAAACCTGGCGCGAGCAGTGCTGGCACATCTCGTTCGCCAACCAAGGGACTTCTTTCTCCCGCCGCGACGATCCGACTGAGGTGCCTCGCCGGCGGAAAGAACGGCTGTCGCCGGCAAACTGCCGCGCATTCGCCTTGACCGGCGCACGGGATTTTCCTATCCTGCCGCAATGGCTGCGCTCCGCTGGATCAATTGGCCAAATTCACCACCCACTCCTCTCCATCGAACGACATCGCAAGGGAATCATCATGACTGAGAACAAGACACCCGCCAAAAAGGCGACCGCTGCCCCAAGGACTGCCACCACCGCTGCCGCCAAAGCGCCCGCCAAGGCGGCGCCGGCCAGCCCGCCCACGGCAGCCGCTGCTGCTGCGGGCGCTGCAGAGACAGTGACCAAGGCACCGGCGACTCGGAAGGCAGCGACCGCAACCGCCGAGAACAAGAGTCCGGCGAAGCAGACCGCAGCAGCACCTGCCACCGCCAGCGACGCCCCGCAGCCGGCTGCCACCGCACCCGTCGAGGGAGCAGCACCGGTCGAGACAGCAGCACCGGTCGAGGCAGCCCCTGCTGCGCCGGCAGTCGCCCGGCCGAGTGCCGAGGAACGCTATCGGATGGTCGAGTCGGCCGCCTATTTCATTGCCGAGAAGGATGGCTTCCAGGGCTGCGCAACGCATTACTGGACCTTGGCGGAACGCGAAATCGCCGTCAGCCTCGGCGAAACGGAGGCGTGATGGCGAGGCATCCGACCGTGATCCGGAGCATCTCGTGCGCAAGCGCCTGATCGGCGAACAGCAGCCGCAGGCGCAGGCTCCGCAGCAGCCGGCTGACTGGCTGCGGCTCGACGAACTGGCCGAGGTCGAGCTCAGCTCCGAGGACGCCGCGTACCCGATCGAGTCGGCGCTGCTGCCCGCCGGGGGTAGCGGCTGGCGGGCCTCGCTTCCGGGCCGCCAGACGATCCGGCTGATCTTCGCGCGTCCACAGCGGCTGCGGCGGATTCATCTGCGTTTCGTCGAGCCGGATCGCCAGCGGACGCAGGAATACCTCCTGCGCTGGTCCGGTGACGGCGGCCAGTCGTTCCACGACATCGTCCGCCAGCAATGGAACTTCGACCCGCATGCGGCAAGCACACAGACCGAGCAGCATCAGGTCGACCTCGCCGCAGTCGCAGTTCTCGAACTCATCATCACACCCGACGTCGCCGACACCCAGGCGCTCGCCACGCTCTCCGAGATGCGCCTCGCCTGAGAATTCTTGTGACCGAATCGTTGCGCCCGAGGTACGGGCGCAACGATTCTGGCGACCACGCACCCGCCGGGCGCGCCTCCGGAAGCCTTCGCTCAGAGCAGAAAGAGTTTCAGGATCAGGCCGATGAGCGCGGTCGCCGCAATGAGGTGGAGGACCTTCACCTGAAAGCGGAACAGTGCGACCAGCGCACCCAGAGCGATCAGCGCCGATGGTACGTCGAATGGTCCGTCGAAGCCACGCGGCCAGAGCACATGGTAGCCAAAGAACAGGGCCAGGTTCAGGATCACGCCAACGACGGCAGCGGTGATCGCGGTCAGCGGCGCCGTGAACTTGAGGTCGCCGTGTGTCGATTCGACCAGCGGCCCGCCGGCAAGGATGAAGACGAACGAGGGCAGGAAGGTGAACCAGGTGACCAGGACCGCGGCCACCGCGCCCGCCAGGAATGCGGCTTCGGGCCCGAATACGGCCTGCACGTAGCCGCCGATGAAGGCGACGAAGGCAACGACCATGATCAGCGGTCCCGGTGTCGTCTCACCGAGCGCCAGGCCGTCGATCATCTGCGTCGGCGTCAGCCAGCCATAGTGCAGCACCGCCCCCTGATAGACGTACGGCAGGACGGCGTAGGCGCCGCCGAAGGTCAGCAGGGCTGCCTTGGTGAAGAACCACCCCATTTGCGTCAGCGTATGACTCCAGCCATACACGAGCGTCAGCAGCGCCATCGGCACGACCCACAGCAGTGCCCCGATCACCAGCACGCCGGCCAGTCGCGACCAGCGGAAGCTTGCGTGCGCCGGTGTCGGTGTCGCGTCGTCGATCAGCGCCGGGCCGAATGAGCTGCCGGCCTCGGCGTGCCCGGCAGCAGTGCCGAAACGCTCCGGTGCGAGACGCCCGCCGATGTAACCGATCAGCGCCGCTGCCGCGACGATGAGCGGGAACGGCGCGTCGAGCGCGAAGATCGCCACGAACGAGGCCGCGGCAATGCCCAGCAACAGATCGCTGCGGAGCGCCCGCAGGCCGATGCGATACGCCGCCTGCAGCACGATCGCGGTGACCGCTGGCTTGATGCCGTAGAACAGACCGGCAACGAGTGGCAGGTCCCCGTAGGCAATGTACACCCACGAGAGAGCGATCAGGATCAGCAGCGACGGCAGAACGAACAGGACGCCTGCGGCGATGCCCCCGGGAACGCGGTGCAGCAACCAGCCGATGTACGTCGCCAGCTGCTGCGCCTCGGGACCGGGAAGCAGCATGCAGTAGTTCAGTGCGTGCAGGAAGCGCCGCTCGGAAATCCAGCGCCGGTTCTCGACCAGTTCCTGATGCATGATCGCAATCTGCCCGGCGGGCCCACCGAAGCCGATCCAGCCGAGCTTGAACCAGAACGCGACGGCATGCCAAAAACTGACCGCCGGCGGTACTGCCACGATGCCGGCAAAGGGGCGGGACTCGGGTTGCGTCATCGGTCTGACGGATCCTCCTGCAGGATGATCGGCGCTGCTCGCGACGCCGCCACGAGAACGTGCTCAACGGTCGCCCGTCCGCCACCCGCAGCGATGTCGCTGCAGCCAGAACGGCGCCGCTCATGATACGCGATGTCGCCGCTTGCGGCCCCGTCGGTGGAGCACGGATGATCCGCAGCGTTTCCCTTGCCGGCCGTTCTCCGAGCGTCCCTGGTGCCACCGCGCGTCACCGCTGCCGCCGCGGTGCCTGCGCCGGCAGCCGCCCGCGGCGGTCAGTCCTCGAGCAGACTGCGCAGCATCCACGCCGTCTTTTCGTGCACCTCCAGCCGTTGTGTCAGCAGGTCGGTGGTCGGCTGATCGTTTGCTGCACTCACCACGGGCAGCAACTCGCGCGCGGTCCGTGCCGTCGCTTCCTGCGCCGCGACGAGATGACGGATCATCTCGGTAGCTCTCGGTACCCCTTCCACCTCCTCGATCGACGCGATGCGGCTGAACTCGCGATAGGTGCCGGGTGCCGGGTGACCAAGCGCGCGAATCCGTTCGGCGATGACATCGAGCGCGGTCCACTGTTCGGTGTACTGCGCCATGAACATCAGGTGCAGTGTGTTGAACATCGGGCCGGTGACGTTCCAGTGGAAATTGTGCGTCATCAGGTAGAGCGTATAGCTGTCGGCAAGCAATGCCGATAATCCGCGCGCGATCCGTTCCCGATCCTCGGCGCTGATGCCGATGTTGATCGCGGGCGCACTGACAGTCCTGTTTTTCATCGTTCGTCCTCCTTAAATGAAGAATGTGGGGCAGCGCAACGCCGTCCGCCAGCCCTCTGGTCCCGGCCTACTCGAGCGTGCGGGATTCGCCGGCCGGGGGCCGAAACAGCACCCGCGCAACCGCTTGCAGCACCAGCGAATCATGTGTAGCGGGACTGATCCCATTCTAGGAATCGATCAGTCATTGGTCCAATGAATTATGAAAATCCCGATGATTGCCAATGACTATCAAGGCAGCGGACAATCGCCTGCTCGCAGGACTACCGGCCGTGCCCCTGCTCGCGTGCCGCCGACGCTTCGTCGCGGACGGCAAAGGCCGGCGCCTGCGCCCCCCAGAGGCCGCGTTCGCTGACGCGTCCGCCATCGAAAACCAGCCAGCTCTGGCCGCCGTAGTGCGGCAACGGTCGTGCCAGCGAGCGCAGCGCGGCAGCATCATTGGCAGCGATCGCCAGCAGCGGACCGCGTTCGACCGTCCATACCCGTGCCGAGCCTCGCACGGCGTTCCTGCCGAGAGCCTGCGTCTCCTGCGGCAGGCCGTTCGCCAGCAGCGCTGCGTCGACCTCGGCCGGTGTGCCAATGAGGATGACTGCCTCGCCGCCAGCGAGTGCTGCTCGCAGTTCCGGCAAGGCAAGTGCTGTCGCTGGCCGTTCGCAGAAGCGCTGAAGCAGGATCGCGGCGGCCTCGCGAAACGCTGCATCGCCGCCAAGAACGAGCCAGCGCGGCTTGGGCGCTGCCGCCCAGTGGCGCAGGATCGGCGGCTGTTCGGCGCTGTCGAGTCGCCGCCAAGTGCGCGCATCCGGATCGATGCGGACGCGCTCGGGGCGAAAGCCGAGGTCGAACTCGGCCAGACTCCGCTCGCCGGTGACCTCGATCCAGTGCGTACTGCGGTGCGCGCCACCGGCAATCTCCACCGGCAGCCTGACGGCCAGTGCCGGCGTTCCCTGGCGCAGCTGCAGGCGCAGGCGATAGCCGGACGCCGAGCGCCGGGCGACCGCGTCATCGACCCACCATCGCGGCAACTGCCGCGAACTCAGCCACTGCTCGAAGACGCTGCGCAGGTCGCTGCCGGACGCCCGTTCGAAGGCGCGCCGCAGGTCGTCCCAACTGGCGCGGCGAAAACGCTGCGTCTGCCAGAAATCACGCAGTGCCTGCCCGAACGCCGCTTCGCCGATGCGGTCCCGCAACATCACGAAGAACATCGCCGCCTTGCCATAACCCACTGCCGCATCCGCCGCATGCCGACGGGCGCGGAAATCCCGCAGTGCGGGCTGCTCGCTGGCTGGCAGGGCAGCCGCGTCGCGCAGCCAGGCAAGCCGCATGTCGCGCGCGGCTGCCGCCGAACGCTCCTCGGCGTAGGCGTAGTCGGCGAGGAAGGTGGTCAGCCCCTCACTCCAGTTCCCCAGCCGAGGCTCAACGTAGACGCCGTTGCCCCACCAGTTGTGCAGCACCTCGTGCCCGAGCGAAGTGGCGCGAATGAACGGCAGGCGCAGGACATCGACGCCGAGGTAGGTCAGAGTCGGCATGCCAAGACCGGTCGGCAACGGACTGGCGACGACCGAGAAGGCGTCGTAAGGGTAGGCACCGATGAGCGCACCATAGCGCTCGATGTAACGCTCACTGTCGGCGAGATAGCCATCGGCAAGCCCCGCTTCGGCGTCGAGTCCGACCGGGAAGTAGGTACGCAGGCGTAGCGGCGGCCGGCCGGAACGTGCCAGCAGACGTTCACGAACGCGCCAGGGTCCGGCCATCAGATCGATGCCCTCGGCGGGCTGCATGAACTCGAACTCGGCCTGATAGCGATCGCCTGCGGCGACCGGCAGCCGCTCGACGCGCAGGCTGCCGGCAACCAGCGCCCGCTGCTCGCCGGGCACCGACAGCCGCACCCGGTAGCTGAACCGCGCCTGTGGCGGCTGCGGGTACCAACCGCTGCCCGCAGCCAGAAACGACCCTTGAGTTGCCGCCATCGGCGGCATGCGTTGCAGGACCTGGCGATGGTCGCGAGCCGTTTCGGTCGCCGGCAGCGTCCCGCCATAGGTGATGCGCAATCGTTCGACGCCCGCCGGCAAGGGGATTCGCCAGGAACGGCTGCCGTCACCAGCATCGCCACGGCTGCCGGCAAGACGCGCCGCCGGCGCGTTTCGCCCCACCGGCGTCGCCTCGCGCACACTCAGCGACTCGTGCAGAGAGAATTCGAACGCGCGCCCGGCAACCGGCAGTTCGGCGATGACTTCGATGGCACGCGTCGCCGGATCGAGGGTGACTGCCAGATCGACGTCCGCTGCCGCCCGGACAGCGAGTGTCAGCAGCGTCAGCGCACCGGCAAGCGAGACCCGCAGCATCATTCCGGCGGGAAGCGGATGACGATCTCGAGTGTCGTTTCACCGCGCCGGAGGCGAAGCGGCAGCCAGGTGCCGGGCGCTGCCGCCCGCACCAGCGAAATCACAGCAGCAGCCGTGATCGCCGGACGACCACCGACCTCGAGCAGGCGGTCGCCAGCTGCCAGCCCACTGCGCTCGGCAAGACTGCCGGCGGTAACCGCCAGAACGCGTACCCCTCCCTGGCCGCCGGTGTCGTCTTCCAGTTGCACACCGAGGCGCGGTGGCGCCACCGGCGCCGCCGGCTTCGGCGGCAGCACGAACAACGCATCAGCAAGGCCCGGACGAATTTCGCGGCACACCTCGGCCGCCGCGACCGGCAGCAGGGTGACGATGCGCTCGACACCGAGCGCCCGCAACTGGTGCGGCACGCCATGGCCGTAACGCAGGTGCCCGCTGCCGATGACACCGACGACGAGTGCCGCCCGCTCCTGTCGCTGCCTGGTCGCCAGCACCTCGGCCATGGCGCGGTCCCAGTTGAGCTGCGCCTCGACGAAA
>DDUX01000121.1:26753-43432 GCA_002345025.1 Candidatus Accumulibacter iunctus
TGGAGGAAGTCGCGGTAGGCCTCGCTCGCCGGAGCCGCACGTCCGACCCCTTCGCGCTCTTCCGCAGGGACTGCATCCCAGCCCCTGTCGCCAATCGCCCGCGTCAGCCGGGAGTCGACGTTGAGCGCCAACATTGGCAGGCGGTTGATGCGCGCAAACTCGAACAGAGGCAGGTAGAGCGCAGCGGGAAAGCGCCAGTTCTCGTCCCATTCCGTCTGCGCCAGCAGCTCCGGCACGCTCAGTTCGCCCGCCACCCAGCGATCGAGTGCTGGCTGCACGCGGCGCGGAAACATCTCGAAGCCAACAACGAGCTGCGGGCGCAGCGCGTGCAGCCCGGCGAGCACCTGCGCCTGCCAGCGATGATGATCCTCGTCATCGTGCTGCTCGCCAAGCAGGACGATGTCGGCGGCGGCGGCTCGCGCCAGAACCTGGTTGGCGGAAACGCTCTCGCCGGTCCCGCCGGCGATCTGCACCCAGCCCGCCGGCGCGACGCAGCGAGTGGGCGGTGCTGCCGACCCGGACAACAGCAGCGAAGCGGCAAGGGCACCAGCCAGCGCCAGCAACGACCGGAGCGACACGCAGCGATTCCGGTCGCGCCTCATCTGCGGCATCGCCAAAGGGCCCCTCTGCGCAGCCGAAACCGGGTTGCTCGCGGCTGCCGCCGGCCCGTGCGGTCGAGCGGAGTGCGAACCGGCAGCCGGCTGCGGACAACCCGGCCATGCCGGCATGAGTCGCAAGGGTCAAACTCGTCGAGCGATGAACAAGCGTCCGCAAGCGCCTGCGGACGAACGACCTGCGGCGGCCAGCGCGGAGATCTGGCAAACGAATCGAGCGCGCCAAACGCGAAGACGCGGTCCATCTCTTCGAACATCAGGATGTCAGCCTTGGCGCTGATCATGGCTCAGCCTTCGCCCTCCGTGCACACCGCCCCGCCCCGTCTGCGGCACGCGGTTCCGGTTCCCTTTGCCGACCCGCAGCCGCCGCTCGCTGCACGGCCGCCGGGGGCGATCCCAGTCTGCTACGGTTCATCGGCAAAGTAAAGCGCTGCCCTCGCTGTTCACTTCCAGGCTGGGACTAGTCAGGGGCGATGGCAGTCTGCTACTCTTCGCCCTCAAAGCAAACTGGGAGCTCAGCCTGATGCCTGCGCGCCGACGCATTTCGATGACGCCGCCGGGGTTCGCATGCCCGGGCAGCGGCGCTCGCAACTGCCCGTCGGGAGCATCGTCGTGCACTTCCGATAGGGGTGCAAGCCCACCTCCTCGGCGATACCCCGCCCGGGCGCTCGACGTCGCCGATGCTGGCCCGGGGAGCTGGCGGTGAGCACGGCCTGGTTCCTCGAGTCGGTCAGCGCCGACGGCTCGCGCATCACCTACAACATCAGTCAACTGCCATTCCGCATCGGTCGCGATCTCGACAACGACCTGGTTGCCACGGTCCGCGACCTCAGTCGGCACCACGCGGTGCTCACCGAAGACCTCAGCGGTCGTCTCAAGCTGACCGACCTCGACAGCACGAACGGTACGTCGGTCAATCGACAGCGCCTCGAGGGCTCCTGCCTGCTGCAGGAGAACGACATCCTGCACTTTGGTGGCGCCGAGTTCCGCGTTGGCCTGCGCACGGTCACACTGCCGAGCTTCGACCAATCGATGACGATGCTGGCACCTCCGGGTTCGATGTTGTCCGAGCACTTCTTTGTCCACGAAAGCGAGTTTCACGAGTTGCTGGCTGGGCAGGGCCTCAGCGGTGCCGTGCAGGCCATCGCCGATGCCGCCAGCGGGACGGTCGTCGCCTACGAGTTTCTCGGCCGTGCCCGCCACCCGCAACTGCCGAGTGCACCGATGCCGTTGTTCCGGATCGCCCGCTCGCTGAGTCAGGAAGCCGAACTCAGCGAGGCGTTCCGCGGCTTCGCACTGGCGGTGTTGGCGCCGCGCCTGAACGGTTTCACCCTCTTCGCCAACGTCCATCCCAAGGAGACCTTCGACGCCGCGTTCCTTGCCGCGCTGCGGCAGGCTCGCCAGCGCCTTCCCGGGTTGGACCTGGTCATCGAGGTCCACGAAAGCGCCGTGACCGAAGTCAGGCAACTCGTCGAACTGGCCGCCCGCCTGCAGGACATCGGCGTGCGCTTCGCCTATGATGACTTCGGCGCCGGACAGGCGCGACTGAACGAACTGGGCGAGGCACCAGCGCATTTCGTCAAGTTCGACATTGGCCTCGTCCGCAACATTCACCTCGCCAGCGAACGCAAGCGGCGGGTGGTCGCCGACCTCGTCAAACTCGTCCTGGACCTCGGATCGGTGCCGCTCGCCGAGGGAATAGAGTGCGCGGAAGCCGCCGCAACGTGCCGCGAAATGGGGTTCAGGCTCCTCCAGGGTTTCCACGTCGGCAGACCGATCGCGGCCGACGATCTGCCGTCCGTCAGCGCACCAACCGTCTGACTGGTCGAGGCAGAGGCGGCGCGTCGGGACAGCGCACACGCGCCATGCGCGGGCGATCCGGGCGCCCACCGATGCTCGCCTGCTCGCCGGCAGCGTCTGGCGAGCGGGGCATAGATGCCGCCGGCCGCTTCGCGATCGGCGCTCTGCTCGCCGGACAACTGCAGGTGCGGCAACGCCGACCCTGTGAGCTTGGTACAATGCCGGATTGACCGTCCTGCAGGCGCCCACACATGAAACGCTCCCGCTTCTCGTCCCGCAAACGCATCTCGGCCGATGCCACCGAACTGAGCCGTCTGGCCATCGGCCTTGCCGAGTCCGGCAGCAAGATGGAAGACCAGTTCTGGCAGGGCCGTCTGGTCGAACTGGTGAACAGGCTGTTCAACGATGGCACGGAGGATGATTTCACCAGTGCGCTCGACCGCCTGTTCGACGCGCATCCGATGGCGCACGACGATCTTGCCGACATCATCGAGGCGAACGCCGAGTCCTGCGTCGTCAGACATGCCGGCCAGGACTTCGACATCCTGCTGCTTGCCGCACCGGTTCTCGCCTGGTCGCGTTTTTCGATCCCGACCTCGGCGATCCCGCGCAGCACCCTGCAGACGCTGAAGGTCCATCTTGGCGCGCACGTGCTGGCGGCCGATGCGCGCCTGGCGTTGGCGGATTACCTCTACAGCCCCGACCAGTTGCCGCACACCTTCGTCGACACCTGGCAACTGATGCGACAACTCGGCAAGGCGGCGCTGGAAGGTGGCGACCTCAACGTCGACGCGGCAGCGATGCCCGAGACCAATCGCTTTCTCTCCGACACCCGTTACCTTGTCGGAGCGGTGGCGGTACCGCATCCGCTGCCGCTTTTCCACTGGAACGAGACCGGCAAGAGCAGCCGCGAGACGGCGCTGAAGGAGTGGCTGCGCCAGGGTGGCCCGTGTTTCGAGCCCCTGCTCACCGGTTGTGCCTACCAGCCGTTACTGGCGGACGCCTACCACGCGGCCTGCCGCGCCGCCGACGGCGCCTCCCGCCCCTACTCGCTGAACGCCTCGGTCGCTTTCCTGCAAGGCGCCCTCGGCCTGTCACCCGAGAACCTGCGGGCCGTGGTCGGCGGCTTCTACGACCAGCGGCTCGAGGAATACCGGATCGGCTTCGGTCCACGCGACAGCGAGCTGATCTTCCACGGGGTCGTCTGGCCACTGCTGGGCATTGAGGACGAAAGCACTGACATCACCGGCGAGATCGAGGCGACGCTGCGCAAGTCGGGCGTCAAGGAGGTGCTGGTCCTCGACCAGCAGTTCCCCTACGAGTTCTGCGACGACTGCGGGGCTCCGCTCTACCCGAACGCCGACGGCGAAACGGTGCACGCCGAGATGCCGGAGCAGAACAACACCCCCTCGCAAACCCTGCACTGAGCGCATGCCGAAGGGCCACCGAAGCCGATGACCAGCAACCGCGAACTGCTCGACCGCAGCCTGAAGGCGGTCTGGCACCCCTGCACGCAGATGAAGCAGCACGCCAGCGCGGTGGATGCTCTGCCGCTGGTGCCGATCGCCAGCGGCAAGGGGGTCTGGCTGTACGACTTCGACGGTCATCGCTACCTGGACGGCATCAGCTCGTGGTGGGTCAACCTGTTCGGCCACTGCCATCCGAGAATCAACGCCGCCCTGCGTGAACAGCTCGATGAACTCGAGCACGTCATTCTCGCCGGCTTCACGCAGCGGCCGGTGGTCGAACTGTCGGAACGGCTGGCGGTGCTGACCGGCGGCAGTCTCGGCCACTGCTTCTACGCTTCCGATGGTGCGTCGGCAACCGAGATCGCCCTCAAGATGTCCTTCCACTCCTGGCAGAACCGGGGCCATGGCAAGAAACAGGAATTCCTGTGTCTTGCCGGAGGCTACCACGGTGAGACTGTCGGTGCGCTCGCGGTGACCGACGTCGCGCTCTTCAGGGACGCCTATGCGCCGCTGATTCGTCCGGCCGGAATCGTCGCGACGCCGGACGCGCGCCTGGCGACGGCCGGCGAGAGCGCCCTTGACGTCGCCAGGCGCGCCGCTGGCGAGCTTGCCGGCCGGCTCGAGCGCGAGCATCAGCGCATCGCGGCGCTGATCGTCGAGCCACTGATCCAGTGCGCGAGCGGCATGGCGATGTACGACCCGGAGTACCTGCGCCTCGCCCGCAACCTCTGCGACCACTACGGGGTGCACCTGATCTGCGACGAGATCGCCGTCGGCTGCGGCCGCAGCGGCAGCTTCTTCGCGCACGAACAGGCGGCGATCCGACCGGACTTCCTGTGCCTGTCGAAGGGCATCTCGGGCGGCTATCTGCCGCTGTCGATCGTCATGACGACCGATGCCGTCTACGCCGACTTCTACGATGATGCAACCAGCCGCGGCTTCCTGCACTCGCACTCCTACACCGGCAACGCACTGGCCTGCCGTGCCGCGCTGGCAACGCTCGACATCTTCGCCGACGAGCAGGTGATCGAGCGCAACCGGGCACTCGCCGAACACCTCGGCGCTTGCCTGCAACCCCTCGCCAGTCATCCGCAGGTGCGTCACCTGCGGCAGCGCGGAATGATCGCCGCCTTCGACGTCATCAGCGACGACCCCCTCTTCTCTCGCCGCTTTTACAGCCAGGCGCTGGCGAATGGGATTCTCTTGCGACCGATCGGCAACACCGTCTACTTGATGCCGCCGTACGTCATCAGCCAAGCCGAGATCGAGTTTCTGGTCGAGCGTGCGACGATGACGCTGGAGGCGGCCATGAGGCGATGATCTGGGACGAACTGCAGGGCGAACTCGACGCACTGCAACGCGACGGCCTGCAACGCAGGCGGCGGACCCTCGACCTGCCCTGTGGTCCGCTGGCACAGGTCGATGGCCGCTCGCTGATCAGCTTCTGCAGCAATGACTACCTCGGCCTGGCCAACGATCCGGCACTGGTGGCGGCGGCGTGCGCCGGCGCACGCACCTGGGGAGTCGGCAGCGGGGCCTCGCATCTCGTCAGCGGCCACCTCGGGGCGCACGCGGTGCTCGAGCAGAAGCTCGCCGCCTTCAGCGGCTTTGACCGCGCCCTGCTCTTCTCGACCGGCTACATGGCCAACTTGGGAATCGTTCCGGCGCTGCTCGGGCGCGGCGACGTCGTCTTCGCCGATCGTCTCAACCACGCTTCACTGATCGACGCGGTGCTACTCTCGCGAGCCGACAGCCAGCGCTATCCGCACGCGGACCTGGCGGCGCTCGAAGCTCTGCTCACCGCCAGCACGGCCCGGCGACGCCTGATCCTCACCGATGCGGTGTTCAGCATGGACGGCGATCTGGCGCCACTGCCCGGCCTGCTGGCGCTGGCCGAACGCCACGATGCCTGGCTGGTGGTCGACGACGCACATGGCTTCGGCGTCCTCGGCCCGCAGGGCCGCGGCAGTATCGCCCACTTCGGCCTGCCGGCCAGCCGGCGACTGATCTACATGGGAACCCTCGGCAAGGCCGCCGGCGCTGCCGGTGCTTTCGTCGCAGGCGATGCGACGGTCATCGAATGGCTCGCGCAGCGTGCCCGCAGTTACATCTTCACCACTGCCGGCAGCCCGCTGATTGCCTGCGCGCTGGCCACCAGCCTCGAGCTGATCGCCGCCGGCGACGCCCGCCGCGCCCACCTCTGGCGACTCGTTGCGCAGCTGCGCGACGGTCTGGCCGACACGCGCTGGCGGCTGCTGCCTTCGCCGACCGCGATCCAGCCGGTGATCGTCGGCGACAACCACGAGGCCGTCCGGCTCGCGACTGCGCTCTACGAGCGTGGTCTCTGGGTGCCGGCGATCCGGCCACCAACGGTGCCGCGCGGAACGGCGCGCCTGCGCGTCTCGCTGAGCGCGGCCCACAGCGAGGCGCAGGTGGCGCAACTGGTCGCCGCACTACGGGGGCTGGCGTGCGCCTGATCCTTGGTGACGGACCCGATCTCGCGCTGATCCACGGCTGGGGGCTGGGCAGCGCGGTCTGGCGGCCGCTGCTGGCGCCGCTCGCACGCTCGTGCCGGCTGCATCTGGTCGAGTTGCCCGGCTATGGCAACGCACCCGACGACACGGCCGCGCTGACGGCCTGCGCGCGGTCGCTGCTCGCCACCCTGCCGGCATCAGTGACGCTCTGTGGCTGGTCACTCGGTGGCCTGCTGGCAATGCGCGCAGCCCTGCTGGCACCGCAACGGATCAGTGGGCTGGTGCTGGTTGGTGCGACGCCGTGCTTCGTGCAGCGCAGCGACTGGCCGGCAGCGCAGCCGGCCAGCTTGCTCGCCGGCTTTGCCGACAGCCTGCAGCAGCGGCCGGCCGCAACCCGGCAGCGTTTCGTCGCGCTGCTCTGTCAGGGTGACAGCCAGGCCCGGACGCTGACCCGCTCGCTCCTCGGGCAGCTGCGGCAGGAAGCTCCGCCAGCTGTGGCAGCGCTGCAGCGCGGGCTCGAGTGGCTGCGTGACACCGACCTGCGGCCGCTGCTGCCAGGCATCGCCAGCCGCAGCCTGCTCCTGCACGGCGCCAACGACGCCGTCAGTCCGCTCGCCGCGGCACGCTGGCTGCAACGGACCCTGCCCGCGTGCCGGCTCGAGGTCTTTCCCGACGCCGGGCATGCGCCCTTCCTCACCGACCCCGCGCGCTGCGGCGACCTCCTGAGTCAGTTCTGCCATGCCACCCGTGCCCACTAGACTGCGCGTCCGCGAGTCCTTCGATCGTGCGGCCGCTTCCTACGACGATGCCGCCATCGTGCAGCGACAGGTCTGCGAGTTGCTGCTGGCCAGCTTCAACCCGTCCACGACGCCGGACTGGATTCTCGATGCCGGCTGTGGCACCGGCTACGGCATCGGCCTCTTGCAGGGCCGCTGGCCGGCAGCAAGGATCCTCGCCGTCGACTTCGCGCCGGCAATGCTCGCGGCCGCCCGCCGCAGCGCTGATCTCTGCGTGGCCGCGGACATCGAGGCCCTGCCCTGCCGGGACGCCAGCTACAGTACCTGGTGGTCGAACCTGACCGTGCAGTGGTGTGATCCCGAGGCAGTCTGCGGCGAGGCGCATCGCGTCCTGCGTCGCGGCGGCGAACTGGCGCTGAGCACGCTCGGGCCGGCGACCTTCGCCGAGCTGCGCGAAGCCTTCAGCAGTATTGACCAGCATCGCCATACGCTCAGCTTCAGCGAGCCGGAGGCAATCGCAGCAGCGCTGCGCCGTTCCGGCTTCGACGACATCCGCCTGCACCGGCAGACCGTCAGCCAGCACTACCCCGACCTCGCATCGCTGCTGCGCGCGGTCAAGGATATCGGTGCCAACTCGGTCGGTGACGGTGCGCGCAGCGGCATGCTCGGGCGCCGCGCCTGGCAACGTGTGCAGGCGGCCTACGAAAAGTACCGTACGAGCGACGGCCTGCCGTCGCGCTACGACGTGATTCTTGCCTACGCCCGCAAGTGAGAGAAAAATGAGAGAAAAACTGGCTTGGTTCGTTACCGGCACCGATACCGAGATCGGCAAGACTTTTGTCGCCTGCGCACTGCTGCACGCGTCCCGCCGCACGGGCGCTCGTGCCGTGGCCATGAAGCCGATCGCTGCCGGTTTCGACGAGCACGGTGTCAACGACGATGTCGAGCGACTGCTCGCCGCCTCTTCGTTCCCGCCGCCGCGGGAACTAGTCAACCCTTACGGCTTCCGCGCGGCGATCGCCCCGCACATTGCCGCCGCCGAGGAAGGCCGGCACATCGAGCTGCCAACGATCGCTGCTGCCTTCGCCGAGCTGCGGCGGATGGCCGACACGATTCTCGTCGAGGGGGTTGGCGGCTTCTGCGTTCCGCTGGACGCCGCGACCGACACCGCCGACCTCGCGGCGTTGCTCGGTCTGCCCCTCATCCTGGTTGTCGGCATGCGCCTGGGCTGCATCAACCATAGCCTGTTGACAGCGCAGGCGATTGCCGCTCGCGGCTTGCCGCTGGCCGGCTGGGTCGCCAACCGGATCGACCCGGCAATGTCACGTTTCACCGAAAACCTGGCAACGCTGCAGGCACGGCTGCCGGCGCCGCTGCTCGGCGTCGTCGAGCACGGCATCACGCCGGAGCAGGCGGCGCTGTCGCTGCAGCTTCCGGCGCCGCGCAGTAGCTGAAAAAAAACCCGACCGCGCGAGCGGTCGGGTCCGGACCGTGCAGACGGCGATCAGGCGCGTTCGAAGATCACGGCAATGCCCTGTCCACCCCCGATGCACATCGTCACGAGAGCATACCTGCCGCCGGTACGCTGCAGTTCGTGGATCGCCTTGGTGGCGATGAACGCACCCGAACAACCGACCGGATGGCCAAGGGCGATCGCGCCGCCGTTCGGATTGGTCTTCACCGGATCGAGGCCCAGCCCCTTGTTGACCGCAATGGCCTGTGCAGCGAAGGCCTCGTTGGCCTCGATGACGTCCATCTGATCCAGCGACAGTCCTGCCTTCTTGAGCGCCATCCGGGTCGCCGGAATCGGTCCCTCGCCCATGATGTCGTTCGGCACACCGGCGACGGCATACGAAACCAGCCGCGCGAGCGGCTTCTGTCCGGCATTGGCGGCAACATCCGCCGCCGCGAGGACGAGGAAGGCTGCACCGTCATTGATTCCGGAGGCGTTGCCGGCAGTGACCGTGCCATCCTTCGCGAAAGCCGGCTTCATCTTGGCCAGGGTCTCGACGGTCGTGCTGGCCTTGACATGCTCGTCGGTATCGAACACCACATCGCCCTTGCGTGTCTTGAGGATGATCGGCACGATCTGCGACTTGAAGCGCCCTTCGGCGATGGCGGCGGCAGCGCGGCGCTGCGACTCGACGGCGAAGGCGTCCTGCTCCTCCCGGCTGATGTTCCACTTCGTCGCCAGGTTCTCGGCGGTGACGCCCATGTGGCCAACGCCAAAGGGATCGGTCAGCGTCGCCACCATCATGTCGATCGCCTTGCTGTCACCCATGCGAGCACCCGTGCGCATCGCCGGCAACATGTACGAGCCGCGGGACATCACTTCGACGCCACCGCCGATGCCGTAGTCGGCATCTCCGAGCATGATGTTCTGCGCCGTCGTCACCACCCCCTGCAAGCCCGAGGCGCAGAGGCGGTTCACCGCCATGGCGACCGAATCCATCGCCAGACCGGCCTGGATCGACGCGACCCGGGCAACGTAGGCAAAGCGCGAATCGGTCGGAATGCAGTTGCCGACCGTGACATAAGTGATCTGCTGCGCATCGACACCGGAACGGGCGATCGACTCCTTCATCACGGTACCGGCCAGTTCATGCGGCTCGATGTTGGCAAGCGAACCACCGAAGGTGCCAATGGCTGAACGGACCGCGCTCAATACGACGACTTCTCTAGTCATGAAGAAACTCCTGTTAATGATCGATCAACCCCCTACCGTACCGGCAAGGCCCACCAGCAACAACAACAGCAAGCACAGCAGCAACCCGCGCCAGACCAGTCCAACAGCACTTGCCATGGAATCGACATCGGCCTCTTCAGCGCAGCCGATCTCGATCCGCCCGGTTGCGTCGCCCTGCTCGGCAACCCGCTGCCCGAGTCTGAGGCCAAGAGCTCCGGCACCGCTCGCCAGGACGATCCCCGTGCCATCGGCGGGCAATTTCTCGGCATGCGTGCGCCAGGAATAGACGGCGTCCTCGAAATTGCCGACGATGGCGAAGGCGGCGGCGGTACACCGCGAGGGAAGCCAATCTATGATAGCAAAGCTTCGCCGGGCGAAGCTTGCGAAATCGCCATTTTCTGCGTCCGTGCGCTGGCCCCAGAAATCGGCAAGGAAGGCCGCAGCGCGGTACAGCACCGCGCCCGCCGGGCCGGGCAACAGCAGGAACCAGAAGACGACGGCAAAGAGTCGCCGGTGCGATGCGCACAGCAGTTCCTCAATCGCCAGGCCGGCGAGGTCGGAAGCGGAGCGGGCAGTGGCCGCGGACGGACGCCATGCGGCGAGCAGATGGCGCGCATGCGCCTCGTCGCCAAGGCGAAGCGCAATCTGGATCTCGGTATAATGCAGTCGGTACTGCTGGAAACCCGTTGTCAGGTAGAGAACGGCGACGTTCCAGAGCCAGGCGAGCAAGGCGCTGTTGGCGGCGAGAACGGCATGCACCGCGGCGCTGGCGAAGACCAGCGCGCCGACGCCGACCAGCCACGCGACGATGCCATGGCGCGGCTCGCCAGCGTTGAAGCGGCTTTCGAGAAATGCTGCCAGACGCGACAGCGGCTCGTCGACCAGCCGACGCTGGGGTAGCGGTCGCAATTGCTCGAGTAGCAGGGCAGCGAGCAGAGCAAGCAGGCTCATCCGGAAATCCTGATCGGTGCCACGCAGACCCGCATCGCTGGGCCGCAGCGGCAAACGGGCAACATAACACAGTTGCCCGGGACTTGCGGAACGTCGCCACTTCACGCAACATCGCGCTGCCAGGTCAGAAAGATCGCTCTGCAATGAAACTGTCGTCAGTCTTTTACAAAACGCCGAAGGGCCTTGAAGAGATTTCCACCCGCGCGCACCACCTGCCGTCACGCATGCGGGCGATGTTGATTCTGGTCGACGGCCATCGCACCGGCAGCGAACTGGTCGCCCTCAGCAGTTCGACCAGTGAAGGCAGGAAACAGCTCGCCACCCTGCTCGCAGGCGGCTTCGTTCAGCTGCATGCGCCGGGTCGCCGGAGTGCAGCGGCAACAGCCAGCACCGGTGCCGCGGTTTCCGCGGCAGACGACATCAGTCTGGCCAGAAGCTACGCCGTCCGCAGCCTGCGCGAATTGCTTGGCGAGGAAGCAGGAAGCCTGGTTGCCGAAATCGAACAGGTACGGACGATCGATGAACTGCAGCAGCAGCTCGGGCGCCTGCGTGCGGCGCTCCGCACCGCACCGGATCAGATGCGGGCCAGGCAGTTCCTCGACCAGATCGAGATGGTTCTCGACTAGCTGTCGCCGGCAGCGATTGCCCGGTAGAGCGACATGATGATTCCGGCCGTGGCACCCCAGATGAAGTAGCCGCGATAGGGCATGGCATAGTAGTGCCGCAGCTTGCCGCGGTAATGCAGTGAATGCCGCTGGTGATTTACGGGGTCGAGCAGGAAGGCGAGCGGCACCTCGAACACTTCGGCGACCTCGAAGCTGTCGAGTTGCAGTTCAAACGGGGGCGTCACCATGGCCACCACGGGAGTGACGCGAAAGCCGGTACTGGTCAGGTACTCGGGCAGATAGCCGGCAATCTCGACATGCGCCGCCGCGAGACCGATCTCCTCGGCTGCCTCACGCAGGGCAGTATGCGCCGGCGACGGGTCCGCCGACTCGCAACGCCCGCCGGGAAAGCTGATCTGTCCCGGATGATCCCTGAGGTGTTCGGTGCGTTGCGTCAACAGCACGGTTGGTTCGCCACCGCGCTGAACGATCGGAAACAGCACCGCCGCCGGCATCAGTTCCTCGTCACCGACGCCGTCCTCGAGCACGATGCGGGTCGCGCACGGAGCCGGCTGCAACCCCTGCCGGACGCGGTCGAGGTCGACCATGCCGCGGTCAGGCAACGGCAAAGCGAGCGCTGCATCAGCCGGCGACAGCACACCCATCCTCAATCCTCGCATGCACCGCGGCGAGCGCGTCGCGCAGGGTTTCATCCGGCAGTGCGTTGATCGCGCTGGCAACGAGATCCGCTGACTGCACGGCACCCGATGGCAGATCCCTGGTGTCGAGCGAGGCAATCAGAGCTGCCGTCGCGCCGACCACCTGCAGCAGAGTCTGCCGCTCGCGCATCAGCATCTCGATCTCGTGCCCAAGCAGCCTGCTTCCTCCGTCGTGACGACGCATTTCAAACCTTTCCTAATAGCGCTTCCTGAGGGTCATCGACTGACCATCACGCTGCATTTCCATACGGTTGAGGAAACTCATGCCAAGCAGAACATAGGGCATCTCGTGCTCATGAACCAGGGCATCGACGTTATTGACGACGATCTCGCCCACCCGCACGCTATCGAGCTTGACGCGCACGACCCTGGCCTGGCCGTTGGCCGTCATCGCGACCTCGGGCACGCCCTTGCTGGCATCGATCCCGATGCGGCGCGCGTCACCGGCACCCAGCCCGACCATCGTCGCCCCGGTGTCGACCAGGAAGCGGACCGTCGTTCCGTTGATGCCGCCGGTCGTCAGGAAATGACCCTGCGCATCAGCCGTCAGTGTCGCCCTGGCGCCACTCGTCGCTGCCGCCTGCGAGGCGACGTTCTGGCCAACCCGCAGCGTGCGTTTCCTGCCGTCGGCCTCGATCGTCGCGGTCTCACCATCGACGGCCAGTACCGCCACACCTTCGGCGGTTCTGCTGCCGACGGCAACGATCCGTGGCGCCCCACCGTCGATCGTCAGCAGCGCCTTGCCGGGGAACACGCCGGCCAGTCCGACATCGACTGCCTGCGCCGACGAGCCGAGCGCGCACAAGGACAGCAGCAGTACGCAACTGCTGATCTCCCGACCAATCCGCGCGGAAAATCTCCCCACGTGGTGCAAGCGCCTTCTCCTTCGTCGAGCTGACCAGCACATTTGGCCATCAGTGGCCCGCGACATCAAGGCATTTTGCCACATTCAGCCGCCCGAGCCCGTGTCTATCGAGTCGGCACAGCGGACGGGTGCATCAACCGCGCGCGCCACGACACTTTCGCGTTGGCCGAAGAGCTGTCAGGAACGGGCGGGCGGCGGCAGCGGTCCCCGTCGCCACCGCCCGGCGATGCGCTGCCGCTCCGGTTGCGCTCGCTGCCGGCCGGCGGCGGCAGCCGCCTGTCGTGCGCCCGCGCGCAGCGCTCAGCGGTAAACCAGAACCGGGATCTTCGAGTGCGTCAGAACCTTGTTTGTCTCGCTGCCGAGCAGCAGCGCGCTGAAGCCGCGACGGCCATGTGATGCCATGAAGATCAGGTCGCAAGCGGCCTGCGTCGCCGCCTCGATGATCGCCTGATAGGGAATGTCGCTGGTCATCGACAGCTTGTCGACCGGCACACCAGCGTTCTCGCAGAGTTGGGCGACGAAATCCAGAATCTCCGTCGCCTGCCGCTCGGCCAGTTCGGCAAACTTCTCCGGCGTCGTCGGATCGATCAGGGCGCCTTCGCCATAGTAGCTGACCGGGTACTCCGGCTTGGCGTAGAAAGCCGTGATTCGCGCGCCAGCTTCCCTGGCGAAGGACACCGCCCGCCGGGCAGTCTCCCTGGAGAGTTCGGAGCCGTCGGTTGGAACGAGGATGTGTTTGAACATGGCGCCACCTCCGCTGTTGAGTAGTCAGAATATAGGCGTGAAGACCGGCACCAATCTTGATCGAGATCAAACACGAGATCAAGCTGCAGCGATGGCTTGACCAGGATCGTGTCAGTGCACACGATGACCGACCACCAATGCCTCATCCTTCTTGAAGGGAGCCGCGAAGCACCCCTGCACTGCCGCGGCGACCCGGATCGCGTTCGAGGGCTGCGCAAGAGGAGCCGACGTGACGACCGCGGCAGCAATCATGACCCGGCCCGCGGGCCCTGTCGCCGCGACTGACACGCCTCGCACCTTGAAGCACGACGAAGCGGCAGCCTGTGGTGAGCCTGACCGCATACCGGATCACCGCCGGAACGGCAGGCTGCGACCTTTTGTCCTATCGACTTCAGCGTCCGACGCCGGCATCATGGATCGCGGCCTGCCGGAAGCGGCGGGCCGTTGCCGCCCCCGGGCGTGCCATCCTGCGCATTTCTTGACTCTGATCAACCATGCCGCTGCATTGCGGCAGGACAATCGGCACACCCATCCGCCCGAGGTTCCACATGCAGACGATCACCGATTTCATGGCCAGTGACCATCGCTCCTGCGACGAGTTGCTCGTCACCGTCGAGCACGCGGTTGCCGACCGCCGCTGGGGACCCGCGCGGGCAGCCTTCACGCTTTTTCGCGCCGGCATGCTGCACCACTTCAGTGCCGAGGAGGCGATTCTGTTCCCGCTCTTCGAACAGAGCACCGGCATCTTCCGTGGACCGACACAGGTCATGCGCGCCGAGCACGCGCAGATGCGACAACTGCTGGCAGCGGCGGAAGCGGCTGTGGCCGCGCAGGATGCCGATGACTATTCCGGCAACGCTGAGACCCTGCTGATCATGATGCAACAGCACAACGTCAAGGAGGAGAACGTTCTCTACCCGATGTGCGACCAGCATCTGGCAGCGCAGGTGGCGACGCTGCTGCCGGAACTGCAGCAGGAACTCACCAGCGGCCGGGAACTGGCGCGATGACACACCGCCGCGCCGACGTCGTCATCGACGCCCGCGGCCTCGAGCCGCCCGAACCGCTGGTGCGCACGATGGAGGCGCTCGATCACCTCGAACCGGCCGGCAAGCTGCTGGTGCTGCTGCCGCGCGAGCCGTTCCCGCTTTACCGGGCTCTCGAGATCAACGGCTTCACCTGGCAGACCGAGCACCAGGCCGACGGCACGGTGAGCGTCCTGATCGAGCACTGCCGGCAGTAATGCAGGCGCTTCTCAGCTTCGACCAGGCTCCACCGATCGCGGCACCTTTCCGCTTCTTCCTGACGGCACCGGTGTTCGCCCTGCTCGCCGGCCTGCTCCTGCTGGCCAGCGGTCCGCAGCTCTTTGCCTCCCGCTGGACACCCGCAGCGCTGGCGCTGACGCACCTCATCACCGTCGGTTTCATGCTGCAGGTGATGCTCGGTGCCCTGATACAGATTCTGCCGGTGGTCGCCGGCGCGAACATCGCGCACCCGCTGCGCGTCGCAACGCTGGTACACGCCCTGCTCGCTCCCGGCGCACTGCTGCTGGTGGTCGGCCTGCTGACTTCCGATCCGCTCGCTCTGCGGCTGGCGGCAGTCGCGCTCGGGCTCGGCGTCACGGCCTTCCTCGCCGCCGCCGGTCGCGCGCTCTGCGGCGTGCCATCGGGCAACGCGACGATTCTCGGCCTGAAACTGGCGTTGCTCGGTCTGGGTGTCACCACCGGTCTCGGCGTCGTCCTCGCTCTGGCGCTCGACGGAGCGTTCGCAGTGCCGCTGCTGCAACTGACGACCATCCACCTCGCCTGGGGCTTCGTCGGCTGGAGCACCGTCCTGCTGGCTGCCGTCGCGCTGGTCGTCGTGCCGATGTTCCAGATGACGCCGGCGTACCCGAACTGGTTTGCACGCTTCTTCTTCTGGTCGGTGCTCGTCGTTGTCGCCGGCTGGAGCATTGCCGAGGTCTTGGCGTTGCGCCAGCCGGCGGCGGTGCTGGCGAGTGGCCTCCTGTTGCTGGTGACCGTGTTCGCAGCCCTGACCCTGCATCTGCAGCGACACAGCAAGCGTGCCCGCTTCGACGCCACGCAGCACTACTGGCGACTGGCGATGTGCTGTGCCCTCGCCGCCTGCTCCCTCTCGCTCGCCTCGCTTCTCCTGCCGGAAGCGGCTGCCAGTCTGCAACTGCCCCTGCTCTGGGGTGTCCTCGTGCTGTTTGGCAGCCTGATGTCGGTCAGCAGCGGCATGCTCTACAAGATCGTTCCGTTTCTCGTCTGGCTGCATCTGCAGAACGCCGGCGGTGGTCGAATCCTGGCACCCAACATGCAGCAGGTGATCGCGAAACGGCAGATCGACGGCCAGTTCTACGCCCACCTCGCTGCCCTCGCCCTGTTGCTGGCAGCGGCACTGCAGCCCGAATGGTTCACCTATCCGGCAGCAGTGGCGCTGCTCGTCGCCAGCGGCTGGCTGCTGCGCAACCTGCTGGCGGCGACCGCATTCTACCGCCAGCATCGACAGCGAATCACCAGCCTGGCTCGTGCGACGCCTGCGCCGAGACCCGGGTGATGGGCTACCTGATCCTGAAACACCTGCACATCGGCTGCGTCGTTCTCAGCGGCGCCGGCTTCCTGCTGCGTGGTCTGTGGATGCTTGCCGACTCACCGTGGCGGCAACGGCGCAGTGTCCGTGTCCTGCCGCATGTCGTCGATACCATCCTGCTCGGCAGCGCGATCGCGATGGCGGTGATCAGTGGCCAGTATCCCTTCGTCGCCGACTGGCTGACCGCCAAGCTGGCCGGCCTGCTGCTCTATATCGGCTGCGGCACGATGGCGCTGAAACGCGCGCGGAGCAAGCGGCAGCGTGCGGCCTTCCTGGTTGCCGCCCTGCTCAGCTTCGTCTGGATCGTATCGGTCGCCATGACGCGCAACCCGCTGGGCTTCCTCGCCGCCCTCGCCTGAACGCTGCGAACAGCCGTCGCGGCCGTACCCTTCAATGTGGAAGTCGCGTCTGCGACTCGCGAAT
>DDUX01000121.1:43762-62147 GCA_002345025.1 Candidatus Accumulibacter iunctus
GAAAGTCATGACCGTTAGCCCCGCTGGTGGCTCATCAGCTTGCGCAGGCCGGCGGTATTGAGGATGCGCACCTTGCGCTGATGGACGGCCAGCAGTCCATCCTCCTGAAAACGCGAGAACGCGCGGCTGACGGTTTCCAGCTTGAGCCCGAGGTAGCTGCCGATCTCATCCCGCGACATGCGCAGGTTGAACTCGGCCGGCGAATAGCCGCGTGCCTTGAAACGCTGCGAGAGATTGAGCAGAAAGGCTGCCAGGCGTTCCTCGGCACGCATCGTGCCGAGCAGCATCATGACCCCGTGGTCGCGAACGATCTCGCGGCTCATCACCTTGTGAAAATGGTGCTGCAGGGTGTGGATTTGCCGCGAAAGACTCTCCAGATGCGAGAACGGGATGGCGCAGACCTCGCTGTCTTCGAGGGCGATTGCATTGCAGGTGTGGACCTCACTGCTGATGCCGTCGAGGCCGAGCAACTCGCCGGTCATCTGGAAACCGGTGACCTGGTCACGACCGTCCTCGATCAGGACATCGGTCTTGAAGAAACCGCTGCGAACGGCGTAGATCGATTCGAACTCCTGCCCGGCACGATAGAGATGATCGCCACGCTTCAGGCGCCGGCGCGTCGAGACCAGTTCGTCGAGGCGGCGCAAGTCCGCCGGCGGCAGGCCGATCGGCAGGCACAACTCGCGCAGGTTGCAGTTTGAACAGGCAGTCTTCACGACCTCGAACGTCAGCCTCGCCGTTGCAGCATCGGTGGACATTTCAGCCCTTCGTTTCACTGATTGCCGTGTTTGATCCACGTCAACCCCGGGTTCCGCGTGCAGGCAGATAATGCCGGCAACCAACCTCGCAGCGGGACGATGAGATCCGTCACTGGCAACCTCGTTTTCGATCCACAGATCATCCGCCGTTTCGACGTCAACGGACCCCGCTACACGTCGTATCCGACGGCGGATCGTTTCGTTGAAGCCTTCGGCTCGGACGCGTCCAGACTCTGGCTCGGCAAGCGCAACATCGGCGCCATCAGCCGGCAGTTGTCATTGTACTTCCACATTCCGTTCTGCAACACCATCTGCTATTACTGTGCGTGCAACAAGATCATCACCAAGGACCACGGTCGCTCGGCCAAGTACCTGAAGTACCTCGCCCGCGAGCTGGCATTGCAGAGCAGCTGCCTCGAAGGCGGCGACCAGGAGGTGGCACAGTTGCACTGGGGAGGGGGCACGCCGACCTTCCTGTCGCACGACGAGATGCGCCAGCTGATGGCAGCAACCCGCAGACACTTCACTCTGGTGGAAGGCGGCGAGTACTCGATCGAGGTTGATCCGCGCAAGGTCGATCAGGCGACCGTCGTCCTGCTCGGGGAACTCGGCTTCAATCGCATGAGCGTCGGCGTGCAGGATTTCGACGCCGGCGTCCAGCAGGCAGTCAACCGGGTGCAGAGCGAGGAGGAAACCCGCGCGGTGATCGACGCGGCGCGCAACAGCGGCTTCAAGTCGGTCAGCGTCGATCTGATCTACGGTCTGCCGCGGCAGACCGTAGCCGGCTTCGACCGCACGCTCGAACGCGTCATCGATGCCAGCCCGGACCGCGTCTCGATCTACAACTATGCCCATCTGCCGAGCCTCTTCAAGCCGCAGCGCCGCATCCTCGAGGCGGACATGCCGTCCGCCGACACCCGTCTGCAGATCCTGGCGCTCGCGATCCAGCGAATGACCGAGGCTGGTTACGTCTTCATCGGCATGGACCACTTCGCGAAGCCCGACGACGAACTCGCCATCGCCCAGAGACAGGGGCGGCTGCACCGCAACTTCCAGGGCTATTCGACGCATTCCGACTGCGACCTGCTGGCTTTCGGCATCTCGTCGATCAGCAAGGTGGGTCCGACCTACTGCCAGAACGTCAAGACGCTCGACGAGTACTACGACCTGCTGGACAATGGCACACTGCCGGTCTACCGCGGCATCGAGCTCAACGCCGACGATCTTCTGCGGCGGTCGATCATCCAGTCGCTGATGTGCCATTTCGAGCTGTCGATCGAGTCGATAGAGATTGCCCACCTGATCGACTTCCGGAAGTACTTCGCCACCGAACTCGATGAACTGCGGGAAATGGTCGATGCGGGTCTGGTGCGCGTCGATGACCGATGGATCACTGTCCTGCCACGCGGCCGCATGCTGGTGCGTGCCATCTCGATGGTATTTGACCGCTACCTGCGCGCCGACCGGCAGCGCACCCGCTATTCAAAAGTCATCTGAGGCAGACGGCGCCGACCGGCGGGAACGAAGGAGTAGAATCGTAGCTCCGCTTCCCTGACCTGCCGCCTGCCCGCCATGCCTGAATCGAGCTTCCTCGCCCTGTTGCTGATCGGACTGCTGGGCGGAACCCACTGCGTCGGCATGTGCGGTGGCATCGTCGGCGCCCTGTCGATGGGTTCGCCAGCCCGCTGCAGCCTGCTGCTCTCCTACAATGCAGGACGCATCCTGAGCTACGCGGCTGCCGGCGCGATCGCCGGCGCACTCGGCGAGGCGAGCATTGCGCTGGCGGGCCAGTTGCCGCTGCGCGGCTTCCTCTACCTGCTCGCCAACCTGATGCTGATCGCCCTCGGTCTCTACCTGCTGGGGGTCAGCAGCGCCCTGGCGTTCACCGAGCGGCTCGGCCAGAAGCTCTGGCAGCGCCTGCATCCGCTGACCCGACGCTACCTGCCCGCACGCGGCCCGCTGCAGGCCTTTCCGCTCGGGCTGCTCTGGGGGTGGTTACCCTGCGGCCTGGTCTACAGTGCACTGGCGACCGCCCTGAGCAGCGGCTCGGCGATGCAGGGAGCCGGATTGATGCTCGCCTTCGGCGTCGGTACCCTGCCCAATCTGCTCCTCGCCGGCCTCCTCGCCACTCGCCTCCGCGCCTACACCAGCCAGCCGGCCGTGCGCATGGTCGCCGGAGTCGTCGTTCTGGGCTTTGGTGTCTGGGGGCTGTTTGGCCTGCAGCAACTGCTGCATCAGTTTGCGTCGGCTTGAGCATGCGACCGCTCCATCGACGTCCGGACGCCGGCACGGCAGGCCGCGCGACGACACTGCGATGAGCACTCCGGCGCGCAGCCTGCAGAACCTCGACCTGCCGATCAGCGGCATGAGCTGCGCTGCCTGCGCCGCCCGTATCGAACGGGTGCTCAACCGCATGCCGGGTGTCAGCGCCAGCGTCAACCTGGCAACCGAGCACGCACAGGTGGAGCTCGCGGGCGATGGCAGCACCGCCGCCGAAGTGGTTGCCGCGATCGAACGAGCGGGCTTCGCCGTCCCGCCACGGACGCTCGAGCTGTCAATCAGTGGCATGAGCTGCGCCGCCTGCTCGACGCGGCTCGAGAAAGTGCTCAATCGCCTGCCGGGAGTCGAGGCGGCAGTCAATCTGGCGAGCGAGCGGGCGACCGTCCGCTACCGGCCGGGTCTCGTCACTACCGCCGAGCTGATCGCCACCATCGAGGCTGCGGGCTTCCATGGCCACCTCGCCGATGCGCAGTCACGCGCTGACGAACGGGCGAGAAAGACCGCCGCGCAGCGAAGCGAGCTGCTGCGTTTCTCGATCGCCGCCGTGCTCACGCTGCCGCTGACGGCGCAGATGCTGGCGATGTTCGCGGGCGGCGAACAGCCGCATGCCGATCTGCTGCCCCGCTGGCTGCAACTCGCCCTGGCCACACCCGTGCAGTTCTGGATCGGCTGGCGCTTCTACGAGGGCGCCTGGAAGTCGCTGCGCGGCGGCGGCGGCAACATGGACGTGCTGGTTGCCGTCGGCACATCGATGGCCTACTTCTTCAGCCTCTTCGTGACGGTCGCCGGTGCGGCACACCTGCATGTCTATTTCGAGGCATCGGCGGCGGTCATCACCCTCGTCCTCCTCGGCAAGTTGCTCGAGGCAAGCGCCAAGGCGAAGACCAGTGAGGCGATCGAGGCACTCATCCGCCTGCAGCCGCGAGTCGCGCGCGTCGAACGTGACGGCAGCCTGATCGAGCTCGACGCGGCGCTGCTGATCCCGGGTGACGTCTTCATCGTCCGCCCGGGCGAGAGCATTCCGGTCGATGGCGAGGTCATCGACGGCGCGTCGAGCGTCAACCAGGCAATGCTGACCGGCGAGAGCATGCCGGTTGCCAAGCATCGTGGCGACCGCATCTTCGCCGCCACTGCCAATGGCGAAGGCATGTTGCGCTGCCGTGCGACCGGTGTCGGCGAACACACCCTGCTGGCCGGCATCATTCGCATGGTTGCCGCGGCGCAGGGTTCGAAGGCCCCGGTGCAGCGCCTGGCCGACCGGATATCGGCAGTTTTCGTCCCCGTCGTCTGCCTGATCGCCCTCGCTACCCTGCTCGGCTGGTGGGCTTACGACGGCATCTTCAGCACGGCACTGATCAATGCGGTCGCCGTGCTCG
Organism: Candidatus Accumulibacter iunctus; assembly: GCA_002345025.1. GTDB lineage: Bacteria > Pseudomonadota > Gammaproteobacteria > Burkholderiales > Rhodocyclaceae > Accumulibacter > Accumulibacter iunctus. Next base: position 48,177 of record DDUX01000121.1, read on the forward strand.
TCATCGCCTGCCCCTGCGCCCTCGGCCTGGCGACGCCGACGGCAATCATGGTGGCCAGCGGACGCGGTGCTGCCGCCGGCATTCTGATCAAGAACGCCGAAGCGCTCGAGCGGGCCGGCGAGGTCAGTATTCTGGCGGTGGACAAGACCGGCACGCTGACGCGGGGTGAGCCGGAGCTGACCGATATCGTTCCCCTGGCGGCCACGGCCGAACAGGCGCTGCAACTGGCTGCCGGCCTCGAGCAGGCTTCCGAACACCCACTGGCGCGTGCCATCCTGCAGTACGCACAGGCTGCCGGCGTCCGCCTGCCGGCGGTACAGGATTTCCGCGCGCTGCCCGGCCGCGGCGTCGAGGGCCGCGTTGCCGGCCGCTGGCTGCAGCTCGCAGCGGCGATTGCCGGAGACGGCGACCCGGCGTTGCCGCAGGAAGCGCTCGAGCGCCTGCAGGGCGCCGGCAAGACCGTCGTCGTCCTCAGCGAAAGCCGCGCGGCTGCGGGCAACGGCCTGACGCCACCGCCGACGATGGTACCGCTGGCCCTGTTGGCCATTGCCGACCCGTTGCGCGCGACCTCAGGCGAAGCAGTGGCGCGGCTGAAGGCGCTCGGCATGCGGCTGCTGATGCTGACCGGCGATCAGCCGGCGACTGCCGCCGCCATCGCCCGCGCCAGCGGCATCGACGATTTCCGTGCCGGCATCCTGCCCGGCGACAAGGCGGCTGTGGTCAATGCGCTGAAAGGCAGGGGGACCGTCGTGGCGATGGTCGGTGATGGCATCAACGATGCACCTGCGCTCGCCGCTGCCGACGTCAGCTTCGCCATCGGCGCCGGTTCCGATGCGGCGATCGCCGCAGCCGACGTGACGCTGGTGCGCAGCGATCTGAATGGCATCGCCGACGCCGTGCTGCTTTCACGTGCGACGCTGCGCAAAATCAGGCAGAATCTGTTCTGCGCCTTCGTCTATAACGTTCTCGGCATTCCCCTGGCGGCACTGGGAATGCTCAATCCGGTGATTGCGGGCGCAGCAATGGCGCTGAGTTCAGTGTCGGTGGTGGCCAATTCGCTCCTTCTCAAGCGCTGGCGCCCGGCCCGCAGCCAGCTCACGACACAGCCGCCGGACGATGCGGCTGGCGCTGCACCACTCGGGCAGCGCCCAACCTGACTGGAAAGGCTGATGGAAAGACTGCTGATCAATGTCTCCGGGATGAGCTGCCAGGGGTGCGTGAAGAGCGTCACCGCGGCCCTGACGGCAGTTGCCGGTGTCGAACAGGTCGAGGTTTCGCTGCCGTCCGGACAGGCGATGGTCGGCTACGATTCCTCGCTCGTCAGCCTTGCCGAACTGACCGACGCGATCGAGGTGGCGGGCTTCGAGGCCCGGCCTGCGCCCTGAGTCCCTCCTGTTCGCTGCCACGCGGGCAGCATCCCTCTCTTCGCCCGAGGAAGAAAATGCCGAGAAAGAAAGAAAGAAGCGTCGAGCCACAGGCTGTCGAAACTCCTCCCGGCGAGCCCCTGCGACTGACCCAGTTCTCGCATGGCGGCGGCTGCGGCTGCAAGATCGCCCCTGGCGTGCTCGAACAGATCCTCGCCCGCACCTCGCCGGCACTGGTGCCGCCGCAGCTCCTCGTCGGCATCGAAACGAGTGACGACGCAGCCGTCTTCCAGCTCAACGCCGATCAGGCAGTGATCGCAACCACCGATTTCTTCATGCCGATCGTCGACGACCCCTTCGATTTCGGCTGCATTGCGGCGACCAACGCGCTGTCCGACGTCTATGCGATGGGCGGGACGCCGCTGTTGGCGCTGGCGGTGGTTGGCATGCCGGTGAACCGGTTGCCACTGGAAACCATCCAGCGCATCCTCGAGGGCGGTGAATCGGTCTGTGCCAAAGCGGGCATCCCGATTGCCGGTGGACACACGATCGACTCGGTTGAACCGATCTATGGCCTCGTCGCCATCGGCTTGGTTCATCCGGATCACGTGCAGCGGAACTCCGGTGCCCGCCCGGGTGACAAGCTGATTCTCGGCAAGGGGCTGGGCGTCGGCTTCTTCAGCGCGGCATTGAAGAAGGGCCTGCTGTCGCCGGCCTGCTACGCGGCAATGATCGCGTCGACGACGCAGCTCAACACGCCCGGTCGCACCCTCGCCTGCCTCGCCGGCGTGCATGCGATGACCGATGTCACCGGTTTCGGTCTGCTCGGTCACCTGGTCGAGATCTGCAAGGCCTCCGGGGTTGCCGCCGTCATCGACTACACGGCGCTGCCGATCCTGCCGGATGCCGTCGATTATGCCGCCAGGGGATGCATCACCGGCGCTTCCGGCCGCAACTGGTCGAGCTATGGCGAGCACGTCAGCCTCGACAGAAAGCAGCTCGGCGATCTCGAACGTGCCCTGCTCACCGACCCGCAGACCAGCGGCGGGCTGCTCGTTGCCTGCGCGCCGGAGGTCGTCACCGAGGTTCTGGCCGTCTTCCTGCAGGAGGGCTTCGATCAGGCAACCGTGATCGGCGAGCTCGGCGAAGGCAAACCGCAGGTCACTGTCGTCCGGAGCCACTGAAACAGCGACACCCCGTCGCGAACTCCTGCCAGCGCATCAGCTGGCCGCCGGGCGGTGGCGGCGCACGGCATCGCTGCGCGCCGCCACCGCCTTCACGACAGGGCGCCTCGTCCGCCGGCTCGCGCCGTGCCTGCCGGCCCTGCCGGCGACGATTTCTTCACCAGCTCTCAGTCGAGCAACAGCGAGACCAGTCCGTCGGCCAGCTTCGGCTCGAACCAGGTCGACTTCGGCGGCATGACCTGAGAGCTGTCGGCAACCGCCATCAGCTCTGCCATCTGCGTCGGATACATGGCGAAGGCGACCGCCATCTCGCCGCTGTCGACCCGCCGCTCGAGTTCACCAAGGCCACGCATTCCGCCGACGAAGTCGATGCGCGTATCGCGGCGCAGGTCGCTGATCCCGAGAACCGGCGCGAGAAGCTGCTCGGCCAGTACCGAGACATCCAGCCGTCGCACCGGGTCGGACAGCGGCAGCAGTTCCGGTCGTACCTGCAACCGGTACCAGCGACCGGCAAGATACATTCCGCAAACCCCGCTGCACTCGGGTCGCAACGGCCCGGCGGCCGGGCTGACACGGTAGCGCTCGCCGATCGCAAGCAGGAACGCCTCGACGCCGAGGCCGTTCAAATCCCTGACGACCCGGTTGTAGTCGAGGATTTGCATCTGCCTTGCCGGAAAGATCACTGCCAGAAACGAGTCGGCGCGGCCCTTGCCAACCTGAGGCCGGCCGGCCGCCACGCGCGAGGCCGCCGCCGAGCGATGATGACCGTCGGCGATGTAGAGTGCCGGCATGGCGTCGAATACCGCGCTGATGCGCGCCATTGCCGCATCGTCATCGATCAGCCACAGCGTGTGCCGGATACCGTCGTCCGCCCTCAGGTCGGCCACTGCCGGCTTCCCGGTCGCCGCGGCGAGCAGGGATTCGGCTTCCGGATCGTCGGGATGGGCCAGCAGGACCGGGCCGGTCTGCGCATTCAGCGCCTCGATCTGGCGCACCCGGTCATCCTCCTTGTCGGGCCGGGTGAACTCGTGCTTGCGGATGCGGTTGCTGTCGTAGGCGGCGATCGAGGCAGCGGCCACCAGCCCCGTCTGGACGTGCTCACCCATCACCAGACGGTAGGCGTAATAGCACGGTAGCGGGTCGCGGCGCAGCACGCCGCCGTCGATCAGCCGGCGGAAGTTCATCGCCGACCGGGCGTAAACCTCGGGTGCATAGTGGTCGACCTCGGGTGGCAGGTCGATCTCGGCCTTCGAGACGTGCAGGAAGGAGAGCGGCTTGTCGGCCGCCATCTGCCGCGCCTCGTCACTGGAAAGAACATCGTATGGTGGTGCAGCGACTGCTGCTGCGACATCGGCGCTGCACGGCCGCAGACCGGCGAACGGCCGGATCAGGCAAGAATCGAATGTCAAATGCTTCTCCTGCTCGAGCGAGTTTCTGGAAAGCGCGGCACTGCGCGGCGGCGGGCCCGTCGGGGTCGACCGCGAAGCGGACGGCGAAAGCTGTGGCACCTCAGATGCTTCGGTAGAGCGCCTCATAGCGCAACGCCGAGTCGGCCCACGAGAAATCCTGCGCCATCCCGCGCTTCTGCAACTGCTGCCACGCCGGCCCATTGCGCATCAGCGTCAGTGCGTCGCCGATCCGCCCGGCAAGAACGCGGCTGCTGGCGTCGTCGAAAACGAAACCGTTCGCCGTCCCGGCCCTGAGGTTCTCCGGGGTTGCGTCGACCACGGTGTCGGCCAGACCGCCAACCCGCCGCACCAGCGGAATGGTACCGTAGCGCAGGGCATAGAGCTGCGTCAGCCCGCAAGGTTCAAAGCGAGAGGGAACGAGCAGGATGTCGGCGCCAGCAATGATGCGGTGCGACAAGGCATCGTCAAAGCCCAGATAGACCGAGACGAAGCCCGGGTGCGCTCTGGCCGCAGCCCGGAAGGCGCTCTCGATCTCGGCCTCACCACTGCCGATGACGACCATCTGGCCACCCGCCGCCAGCACCTCCGGCAAGGCGCCGAGGACGAGATCCATGCCCTTCTGCGAGGTCAGGCGGCTGACCACCGCAAGCAGGGGCGCTCTGGCGTTGAGGGCAAAGCCGAGATCCGACTGCAGCTTGAGCTTGCAGATCTTCTTCCCGCGCAGCTTGTCGGCAGTGTAGTTGCGGGCCAGGGCATGATCGGTGGCCGGATCCCATACGCCCTGATCGACGCCGTTGAGGATCCCTGACAGGTTCGCGCCGCGGTCGCGCAGCAGCCCGTCGAGGCCCCAGCCGAACTCGGGTGTACAAATCTCGCGCGCATAGGTCGGACTGACCGCATTGACCCGCGCGGCATGAAACAGGGCGGCCTTCATGAACGACAACTGGCCATGAAACTCGAGCGCGCTCTGATCCGCGCCGGAGATCATCAATCCGAGGTCGTTGTGGTGATCGAGCGGGAAAAGGCCGCGGAAGGCAAGATTGTGGATCGTGAACACGGTTGCCGTGTTCAGCGCAGGATTCTGCGCGATGTAGGCCGGCGCCAGACCGGCGTGCCAGTCATGCGCATGCACGACATCCGGTCGCCAGTTGCGATCGAGTTCGCCGGCGGCGAGATGGGCGGCGATCCAGCCCAGCAGCGCGTAGCGCCGATGATTGTCGCGCCAGTCGCGGCCGTCGGGACCGAGATACGGGTTGCCGTCCCGCCGGTAGAGGAAGGGTGCATCGATGACGTACGCCAGCAGCCCGCTGTCCGGCAGGCGACCGAGGCGCAGCGTCACCACGGCGGCGCCGAAGACCGGACCGAGGCGAATGATCCGCTTGCTTTCGCCAACCCCGCTGAGGATCGGCGGCATCCCTGGCAGCAGCACGCGGACATCGAGCCCGCGCGCTGCGAGCGCTGCCGGCAGGGCCGCCACGACATCGGCCAGACCGCCGGTCTTGACCAGCGGATAGATCTCCGCGGCAACGTGCAGAACGCGCAAGCCCGCCCTCCCCGCCAGCGATCAGCTCAGCCGTTCGAGCATCTTGCGCGTCACCAGGCTGATGCCGCCTTCGGTGCGGCGGAAGCGACGGGCATCTTCCTCGGGATCTTCGCCGATCACCATTCCCGCCGGGATACTGCAGCCGGCGTCGACGACGCAGTGACTGAGCCGCGCCCGCGTGCCAACCGTCGTGTCCGGCAGCAGCACCGACAGATTGACACGAGAGTAGGAATGGACGCGACAGCCCGAAAAGAGCAGCGAACGATTGACCTCACCGGAGACGATCGAGCCGCTGGAGACGGTCGACTCGACGGCCGTGCCACGGCGATCCATGTGGTTGTGCACGAACTTCGCAGGTGGCAATTGCTGCTGGTAGGTCCACACCGGCCAGTTGCGGTCGTAGAGATTGAGCGACGGCACGGTGGCGGTGAGATCGATGTTGGCATCCCAGTAAGCGTCGATGGTTCCCACGTCGCGCCAGTAGTTCTCGCGTCGCACGTCGTCCGCCGCGATGACGCAACTGCGCGAGAACGGATGCGCCGCGGCAACGCGATTCATGACCGCGCGCGGAATGATGTCCTTGCCGAAATCATGGTTCGAGGTGGGGTCAGCGATGTCGCGCTCGAGTTCCTCGTAGAGGTACTTGGCGTTGAAGACATAGACCCCCATGCTGCACAGCGACATGTCCGGATTGCCCGCCATCGCCGGCGGATCGGCCGGCTTCTCGATGAAGTCGGTGATCAGCCCCCGGTCGTCAACGGCCATGACGCCGAAACCGCTGGCATCACGGCGCGGCACCTCGATGCAGGCGATCGTGCACTCGGCACCGCTCTCGACGTGGTCGACGAGCATCAGCCCATAGTTCATCTTGTACACGTGGTCGCCGGCCAGGACGACCACGTACTCGGGTGACGGCCGGTAGGTCTCGAGGATGTCGATGTTCTGGTAAACGGCATCGGCGGTACCGCGGTACCACGACTCCTCGTCCACGCGCTGCTGCGCCGGCAGCAGGTCGACGAACTCGTTGACTTCGCCATGCAGGAAGTTCCAGCCACGCTGCAGGTGACGCAGCAGGCTGTGAGACTTGTACTGCGTCACCACACCGATGCGCCGGAACTGCGAATTGACGCAGTTCGACAGCGCGAAATCGATAATCCGGAACTTGCCACCGAAATGAACTGCCGGCTTCGCCCGGCGATCGGTCAGCTCATGCAGCCGGCTGCCGCGTCCACCGGCCAGAACCAGGGCAATCGCCCTGCGCGGCAATTGGAATGTCTTCTTGTCAACCATCTTCGTATCCCCAAATCTGACTCGAACCACCGCATCCGGCAAGAGTACCGGATGCCACCCTGCCCTAACTGATCACGTCCGCTTTCCGTCTGCCGGTTATGGCGGTGATCTGAGCCACCGCATCGGCAAGCCTGATCAGCGGCGCCAGCGCCTCCTGCGTCGGCACCTCGTGCTGGCTGGGGTCGGCGACGAAACGCTCGAGATAAACGCGCAGCGTCGCACCCTCAGTGCCGGTGCCGGACAGCCGGAACACGACTCGCGAACCGTCGTCGAGCATGACACGCACGCCCTGGCGCTCCGAACGCGAACCATCGACCGGATCGGTATAGGAAAAATCATCGGCGGCAGCGATGCGCAAGCCGCAGGACTCCGAACCCGCCAGCTGCGGCAGGCGCGCGCGCAGTTCGTCCATCAGGCGATCGGCGAGCGCGGTCTCGATCGCTTCGTAGTCATGCCGCGAATAGACGTTGCGCCCGAAACGCCGCCAGTGCTCGCGCACGATCACGTCGGCCGAGGTCGCGCGCACGGCGAGAATGTTGAGCCAGTAGAGAACCGCCCACAGGCCGTCCTTTTCGCGCACGTGGTTGGAGCCGGTACCTGCACTCTCCTCGCCGCACAGCGTCGCCTTGCCGGCATCGAGCAGGGACCCGAAGTACTTCCAGCCCGTTGGCGTTTCGTAGCATGGAATGCCGAGCGCTCGGGCAACCCGGTCGACCGCGCAACTGGTCGGCATCGAACGGGCGACTCCTGCCAGACCGCCGGCGTAGGCCGGCACCAGGGCATGGTTGGCGGCGAGCACGGCGAGGCTGTCGCTCGGACTGACAACGAAGTCTGGCCCGACGATCATGTTGCGATCGCCATCGCCATCCGATGCCGCGCCGAAAGACAGACCGGAAGCAGGGTCTGCCAGCGCCGAAACGAGATCGGCGGCCCACACCGGGTTCGGGTCGGGATGGCCGCCGGCGAAGTCGGGCAACGGGATGCCGTTGACGACGGTGCCCGCCGGAGCGCCCAGGCGGGTTTCGAGGATCGCCCGTGCATAGGGTCCGGTCACCGCGTGCATGGCGTCGAAACGCATGCGGAAGTCGGGACGGGCGAGAAGCGCGGCAATGCGATCGAAGTCGAACAGCGACTCGAGCAGTTCGGCATAGTCAGCCACCGGATCGATGACGCTGACGCGCATGTCGCCGATGTGCGACTCGCCGAGTCGGCTCAGGTCGACCGCCGGCGAGTCGACCGTGCGATAGGCGCTGATTTCCTGCGTCCGCCGATAGACGGCATCGGTGAACGCTTCGTTGGCCGGCCCGCCATTGCCCAGGTTGTACTTGATGCCGAAGTCGCCTTCGGGGCCACCCTCGTTGTGGCTGGCCGACAGGATGATGCCGCCGAATGCCTGCCACTTGCGGATCACGGCGCTTGCTGCCGGCGTGGACAGGATGCCGTCACAACCCACCAGCACGCGGCCGAAACCGGCCGCCGCGGCCATGCGCAGGATCGTCTGGATCGCCACGTCATTGTAGTAGCGACCGTCGCCACCAAGCACCAGCGTCTGTCCCTGCTGTCCCGACAGCGTGTCGAAGATGGCCTGGACGAAATTCTCGAGATAGCGCGCCTGACTGAAGACCTTCACCTTCTTCCGCAGCCCCGAAGTCCCCGGCTTCTGGCCGGCAAACGGCGTGCTCGGAACACTGATCACCTGCATAGTCATTTCATGCCTCGTCACAAATTGAACGCCTGAATCAATACCGTCACACCGACTCAGCCGATGTGCTGCCTGGTGAAAGCCAGCAATGCCTGCGTCGAGGCATCGAGCGGCGCGGCCAGAGCCGGGTCGTCGATCGCCGGCAGGATGCTGCTGGCCACCGCCTTGCCAAGCTCGACACCCCACTGGTCGAAGGAGTTGAGTCCCCAGATGACGCCCTGAACGAACACCTTGTGCTCGTACAGCGCGATCAGCGCCCCCAGCGTCTGCGGCTCGAGCCGCGTCAGCAGCAGCGTCGATGAAGGCTGATTGCCCGGAAATACCTTGTGCGGCAGGAGCGCCTCGAGCGCCGCCGGCGACATCGTTCCCGCGAGTTCGTTGCGCGCCTCGGCTGCCGTCTTGCCGAAGGCCAGCGCTGCGCTCTGCGCAAAGCAGTTGGCGAGCAGCGCCTCCTGGTGCCTGGGCAGCGGATAGTCGGCACGCACGGCGGCGATGAAATCGCAGGGGACGAGCCGTCCGCCCTGGTGCAGCAACTGGAAGAAGGCATGCTGGCCATTGTTGCCCAGTTCGCCCCAGATGATCGGATTCGCAGCACAGGCGAGCGGCTGCCCATCGCTGCCGACCGCCTTGCCGTTGCTCTCCATTTCCAGTTGTTGCAGGAAAGACGGAAAATACTTCAGCGACTCGTTGTAGGGCAGAACGGCATTGCTCGTCGCACCGAGGAAGTTGGTGTTCCAGATGCCGATCAGCGCCATCACCACCGGCAGATTGCGTTCGTACGGTGCGCTGCGGAAATGCTCGTCCATCCGCTCGGCGCCCGCCAGCAGGTCGGCAAAGGCCTGCGGCCCAATGGCGATCATCAATGCCAGACCGACCGCCGACCACAGCGAGAAACGCCCACCCACCCAATCCCACAGCGGGAACACGGCGTCCTCCCTGATCCCGAACTGCAGCGCACGCTCGGGTTTGGCGGTCAGGGCAGCGAAGTGGCTCGATACCGCCGCGACGTCGCCCAGCTTGGCCAGCAGCCAGTCGCGGGCCGTCTGCGCATTGAGCATCGTTTCCTGTGTGGTGAAGGTCTTGCTCGCCACCAGGAACAGCGTCGTGCGCGGATCGAGCGTCTGCAGCAGGGGCGCCAACTGGGCGCTGTCGAGGTTCGAAACGTAATGCACGTCGAGCCCCGGCTGCGAGACAGAACGCAAGGCGTAAGCAAGCATCTTCGGCCCGAGGTCGGAGCCGCCAATGCCGATATTGACGACGCTGCGGATCGGCAGGCCGGTGAAACCGAGCGCCTTCCCGGAACGGATGGCTTCGGCAAAGGCGGCCATTCGCTGCCGCGTGGCAAGCACGTCGGGCATCACGTCGAGACTGGCAGTGGGGAACGGACTCCGCGATCGGCGCAGGGCCACGTGCAGCACCGAGCGGCCCTCGCTGGCATTGATCTCCTCACCGCCGAACATGCGCTCGGTCCATAGCTCGAGCTGCGCCTCGCGGGCCAGCGCGGCCAGCAACGGCAGGCTCGTCGAATCGATGCGCTGCTTCGAAAAGTCGTAGAGGATCCCGTCGAAGCTCAACGAGAGCGATGCCACACGACCCGGATCGCGAGCAAAGAATTCCCTGAGATGCACCGGCGAAAGGGATTGCCGATGCGCTTCAATAGCCTTCCAGGCGGCTGATGTGGTGATGTTCATGATTGATGAAAGTCATTGATGAATGATCGGGCCATCTGCATGACGGCCCATGGGAAGAGGTTTTCGATGAGATCTGAAGGGATATTGGGTAGCGGTTGTCAGCTTGCCAGAATGCTCCGCAGAACGCAAAAAAGAATGGCATCCGGCCTGCGCGCAGGCCATTCCCGAGCATTTTCCTTGGTTATTTTTCCCCGCTGCCGATCATGATTGGAAACTCCTGCCGATGCACCAATCGCCCGTCGCTCGGCAGTGAAGCATGCACAGCCGACGTCGACTGGCAAAAAAACTCAACTGCTGTTGGCCGACTGCTGAGCGTCGCCGAATCCTGCCCGGCAATTCCTCACGCTGGCTGCGAAAGGCCGGTCTTCGACGGCGATATGACGCTCGAACCAGTACTCGGCATAGCGCAGGAAGGAATGAACGTCACGGGCACCGTTGCGCACACCGGCGAAAGCCTTCTGCAGGGCCTGCAGGTTGTCGCGATGGGCGGTTGCGTGACCGGCAAAGTCAAGGCCGACCGCATTCGCGATACGTTCTTCGCTGGCGAAGTGGTATTTGAGATAATCGAGCAGGCTTTCGAACTCGGCAAAGGAAACGGGTCCGCTGCCGAAACATGTTGCCTTCAACGACTCGATACGGCGAAAGATTTCTTCGTGTTGTGCATCAATTTCGGGCAGATCGATCAGCAATGCTTCCGGCAGCAGACCGGCAAGGTTGATCTCCACAACGAGTCTCTCCTGGAAAACGGTCGGTTTCGCAAGTCCACACAGTATAAAAAGGGCGCTCGAAAAATTCCAGTAAAATCAGCCCGGATTCAGGCGAAAACGCCATGCAGGAACCAGCCCGCCTGGCTGCGGAAAATCCACAGCCATTCGTCACGCCGTGAAATGGCGACAAAGTAGTCGCGGCAGACATCGCCGAGCGCATCCGGCTCAGCCGCATCCCACCAGCCACTCTCGATTCGCTCGGGACCGGCAAGCAGACGCAGGGGACCGCCGCACTGCGGCCGGCCAGCCAGTTCGCGCAAGGCCTGCGGTTGCACCAGCAGGCACAGCGGACGCGGGCCGGCAGCCGAATTCCGCAGGACCGGGGCAGGCAGCAGGCTGGCCGGCGATTTCTCTCCTGTCAGCGGCGCCGCCACGACCCGCAGCCAGGCATTCTCCGGCCGATGCTCGGCGACTGTCGACAGCGCATGCACGCTGTCGTTGCCAAGGCGTGCCTGCAGCCGCTCGACCAGTGCTGCCATCGATTCGCCGCCGGCACCCTCGCCACGCTCACCGAAAAGGCTGCGCGAGCGACCGGCAAGTGCTGCTGGCGCCTCCGCCCGCAAGCCGATGAACTCGACCGCGGCTGGCAGCGGCAGCCGGTACAGCCGCTCACCAAGCACACGACTCATCCGTTCGCCGTCACGCGTGGCGCCGGCAAAACCAAGGGCCAGTACGGTCGCCGGTCGCTGCCTGGCGCCGCGTTCATGCTCGAACTCGAAAATGCACTCACTGACTCCGCCACCACGCGCAGCAAGCCAGCCGCACAGGGCGTTGATCAGGCGACGTGCGGCAAAGCCGAGCGCCGATGCCTGCTCGACCCGCATCGGCAATTCCAGTCGTTCGGCAAAACGTTCCGGAAAGACGAAACGCGAACGCGGGTCCGGCAACTCACCCAGCGCTCGTGCCAGATCGGCCGCCAGACCGGGACCCAGCCGCCGCGCCAGACCGCCGCGCGGCAGCCGCAACAGATCGGCAAGCGAACGCGCACCGAAGCTGGCGAGACGAGCATCATCTGCTGACGACAGGGCGAGCACCGACAGCGGCAGACTGCCGAGGCGCTGCGGCAGTTCGTCGAGCGCGCAACAGGCCCGGTCGTCACCGCCGATCGCCAGCCACTGGGCGGCGAGTGGTGTCGGCGCCAAGGCTGCCTGCGGCAGGTGACCCTGCTCGGCACAACCGGCGATGACATCCGCGAACAGTTTCGCAGCGCCACCGAACAGGCGCAGTGACGCAGCCACTTCGAGCAACAGCATCGACGGTGGCAGACAGCAGACTTCGGAGGTAAAGCTGCCTGCCCAACAGGCGAGCCGCTTCAAGGCGGCCTGCTCACGCTCGACAGCGCGCTCCCGAAGCGTCAGATCAGGCAGCAATGCCCGTGCTTCAGCCAGCCGCTTGCCGGCCACCACACCTGCCAACGCCGCCGCGCGGTCAGCAACAATGACCCGCTCGCGGCCGACGATGGCGCTAGGCGATGGCAGACCGGGAAAGGCTTCGAGCGGCAGATACGGCAGATGCAGGGCAAGCCAGAGCATGACGCAAGCGCAGCGGGCGTTGCACGGCGATCGGCAGAGGCAGCGACTGTGCGCTGCCACGGCGTTTGAGCAGATGAACGATGAGCTGTTCGCCCTCCCCTTCGAGAGTCAGGCGCAACGGTGCCGGCGACGGCTGGCTGGCGCAGGCTGCCGGACGAAAGACGAAGAGCAGTGCCTGGCTCGCCTCGGCAGCGAGCTGCAGACGACGCAGCGAGGCGGCCTGGACTTCCGGCAGCCAGACGACGATGGCACCAACCCCATCGGCAGCAAGCGAGCGTTCGCAGGCCCAGGCGGCATCGCGACCGGGAGCGCTGGCAACCAGCAGGCGCGACAGATCGACTCCCCCCGCCTGCAATGCCGGAGCATAAAGCAGATGTGGCGGGGCAATGCAGACCAGCCAGGCAAGTTCGTCACGCGATAGCCGGGCCAGCGCCGGCAGCAGCAGGCTCAGCTCGCCGACGCCGCGACGCAACGGCAGGAGTTCGGTCAACCCGCCCCGCGGCCAGCCGCCGCCCGGCAACTCGCGGTCCAGATCGGCGAAGCCCGTCGGCACACCGGGCAGCGCTGCGCCGGCAAGCGCATCGCCACGCCACACATCGGGACGTTCGAGGATCTGCGCAAGCGTGGTGGATGACGACATGGTCAAATCCGGTTGGCGACCGGTGCACTCTTCAGATCGTCTCGCCGCTGCGGATCAGCCCGACAGCGATGCCTTCGATGGCCAGTGTCCGCTGCTCGGGATCGACGATGATCGGCGCGAAATCGGGATTCTCGGCAATCAGCTCGACGATTCCGTCGCGCCGCCGGAAGCGCTTGACCGTCACCTCGTCATCAAGTCGGGCAACGACAATCTGGCCATTACGCGCCTCGCTGCTGCGGTGCACGGCAAGCAGGTCACCATCAAAAATTCCGGCATCGATCATCGACAGGCCGCGCACCCGCAGGAGGAAATCGGCACGCGGCGAGAACAGGCCGGCATCGAGCGTGTAACGACGCTGCACGTTCTCCACGGCGAGTATCGGGCTGCCGGCCGCGACACTGCCGATCAACGGCAGGCCGAGCTGTTCGACCAGGCGAATGCCGCGCGCCGAGCCCGGCTCGAGGGTGATCAGACCCTTTCTCGCAAGCGCCCGCAGATGCTCCTCGGCCGCATTGTGCGAGGCGAAACCAAACGCCGTAGCGATCTCCGCCCGCGTCGGCGGCGCGCCGAAGTTCTCCAGCGTGTCGCGAATGAACTCGAGTATTTCCTGTTGCCGCGTTGTAATCTTGAGCATGATCGGTGCCCCCTGTTGGCATGACTGTATTTTTGTACAGCCTGAAAAAAAAAGCAAGCATGCCAGCAGGCACGATCCCCGGCGCTTGACCCGGGTTGCCCTTTCTTACCACAATCGTCTCCTCCACTCCTGCCATCCCGAGGCCAGCCATGATCGACCAGCCCGTAGAAGACTTCAGCCTGCCCGCCAGCGGCGGCCGAACCTTCACCCTCTCC